>JAYTYD010000034.1:0-10215 GCA_043742625.1 Methylovirgula sp.
CCTCAGGATGTCGAAACCAAGCGCCTCCCCTTTGCCGAGGCAGCCTTTGGCGCGGTCGGTTTGGAAACCATGCTGTCGGCGGCGCTGCGGCTTGTAGCGGCGGGGCACATCACCCTGTCACGGCTTTTCGAGGCTTTGGCCAAAAGCCCCGCCGACATCCTGCGTTTGCCACAGGGCAGGTTGGTCAAAGGCGCACCTGCAGACATCATACGCGTCGATCTTGATGAGCCCTATGTCGTCGACGCGCTAAAACTGCATTCACGCGCCAAAAATTCGCCGTTTGACGAGGCCAGGCTGCAAGGCGTGGTCAAGTTGACCATGGTCGGCGGCGATATCGTCTACGAAGGGTGAAACACGCATTGTTTTATGCTTCCCCCTTGGACATGAACTCCGGCATGGTGGCCACCTTTGAAACTTGCAAGCTCGCTTTTGTCGCAAGCCCGTGCTAACCGATAGCTTGAAATTCTAAAGGTTATGAAATGTCTGATATTTTCCGCGAAGTTGATGAAGATGTGCGCCGCGATTCTGCCGCCGCACTCTGGCAAAAATATTCCATTGTCGTCTATGGCGTTGCTTTCCTGATCGTCGCGCTCACCGCCGCCTACCGTGGCTATGAATATTGGCACACCAAACAGGCCGAAACAGCCGGCGCACAATTCGAAGCTGCGGTTGATATGGCTCAATCAGGCAAGGTTGATGAGGCCAAGGCGGCGCTGGAAAAGTTGCGTGCAGAGGGGCCAGTGGGCTATGCTTTGCTTTCCCGCTTTCAAATTGCCGGGCTAACCGCCAAAACTGATGCCAAAGGCGGTGCCAAAGCTTATGATTCCATTGCCGACGATGCCTCAATTGAAGCAACGATGCGTGACACGGCGCGGCTGCAATCTGCTTTGCTTAACGTGGACTCGCTCTCTACCAACGATTTGCAAGGTCGCCTCGCATCGCTCACCATTGGAACCAATCCCTTCCGTAATTCAGCACGGGAGCTTTTGGGGCTCAGCGCTTTAAAGGCCAATGATTTTGACAATGCCGGGCGCTGGTTTGACGCGATTGTAACGGATCCGGGCGCGCCGCAGGGCATTCGTGCCCGTGCCGAAGCGTTCTTGGGTCTTGTAAAATCAGCAAAACCTGTTCCAAAGCCTGCGGGCTAACCCCATGTCTTTCACTCTTGCGATTATCGGTCGTCCCAATGTCGGCAAATCGACGCTTTTTAACCGCTTCGTCGGGAAAAAATTAGCTCTTGTTGATGATCAGCCCGGGGTCACCCGCGACCGCCGCGAAGGAGACGCCAAGCTTGGAGACCTGCGCTTTCGCGTTATTGATACTGCCGGTCTTGAAGAAGGGAATGGCGATACGCTGACCTCGCGTATGCGCGCCCAAACCGAAGCGGCTATTGAAGATGCCGACGGCATTTTATTCGTTGTGGACGCCCGCGTTGGCCTCACGCCAACTGATCGGCACTTCGCGCAACTGGTGCGCCGGGCTAATAAGCCGTTAATATTAATTGCGAATAAGGCAGAGGGCCGCGCTGGCGAAGTCGGCACCATGGAGGCTTACACCCTCGGTCTCGGGGAGCCGATCGCCCTTTCCGCAGAGCATGGCGACGGCTTTTCCACGCTCTATTCAGCGCTGCTTGAAGCATTGCCCAAGGAAACAGCCCTTCCAGCCGAAGAGGAGGAGGACAGCGACGTTCATCTGGTGCTGGATGAAGAGGAAGATGGCAGTGAGCTTGACGTCTCCAAGCCACTGCGCATTGCAGTGTTGGGTCGGCCAAATGCCGGTAAATCCACGCTGTTGAACACCATACTTGGCGAAGAACGTCTGCTGACAGGCCCCGAGCCCGGCATAACCCGCGATTCGATCGGCATCGACCACGTGTGGCGCAGCCGAAAGCTCAAGATTTTTGACACTGCCGGTGTTCGTCGGCGTTCGCGTGTTGAAGAAAAGCTCGAAAAGCTCGCAGTCGCCGACACCATCCGTGCTGTAAAGTTTGCCGAAGTGGTAATTGTCCTGCTCGACGCCACCATTCCGTTTGAAAAGCAGGACTTATCATTGGTTGATTTGGCCGCGCGCGAGGGCAGGGCGATTGTCATAGGTTTGAACAAATGGGACCTTATCGCCGATAAAAACGCCAAACTTAAAGAGCTTCGCCTTGAAGCCGATGAGTTGTTGCCGCAAATTCGCGGCGTCTCGGTCATCCCCACGTCCGGCCTCACCGGCACCGGCCTCGATAAGCTTCTCGAAGCCGTGATAAAAGTGCATGAGACTTGGAATGTGCGAATCTCAACCGGTAAAATGAACCGCTGGTTGGCCGCGACGCTAGACCATACGCCGCCGCCCGCTATCTCGGGTCGCCGCATCAAAATCAGATACATGACTCAGCCAAAGGCTCGCCCGCCATATTTTGTGCTGTTTGGAAACCAATTGGAAGGCTTGCCAGAGTCGTACAAGCGTTTCCTGATCAATGGCTTGCGCAAAACCTTCGGCCTCGATGGCATTCCCTTGCGCATTACGCTGAAGTCCAAAGAAAACCCGTTCGATAAAAAGCGCTGGTAATTAAGTGCGCTAATTTGTGTGTGCGGCGGCCTCGCAGCGCGTGACGAATGCCTAAAGCGAGCGTAAACTACTCGTATGCGGGAAACAATCAAACACGGCATAGTCACTAAGCCCACCGTCGGGTTTGTCCATCTCCACGTCCACAGCGCTTATTCGCTGCGTGAAGGTGCGCTTACCATCGAAAAGCTTTATAAGATGGCTTCAGCGGACTATCAGCCCGCCTTGGCCATCACCGATACAAACAATTTGTTCGGTGCGCTGGAATTTTCAGAAAAACTGGCTAAAGCCGGAATTCAACCCATTATTGGCATTCAACTCGTCGTTGATTTTGGCGACGCGGAAGTGTTTGGCCGCCGCTTTGACCGTGACCATTCCGGCAGGGGCAATGTTGTTTTGCTGGCTGCAACCGAATTAGGTTATGCCAATCTGATGAAGCTTGGTTCGTCTGCTTTCCTCGAGCCGCAGGCAGGCGAGAGCGCCCACGTCTTGATTGACAAACTCGCGGCGCACAGCGGCGGTGTTATCGCACTCACAGGCGGCCCCTCCGGCCCGGTAGACCGCGCCTTTGCGCTCGAACGTCCAGACGTGGCGGAAAAGCGCTTGGCCACGCTGGCGCAAGCCTTCGGTGATCGCCTGTATATCGAGGTGCAACGCCACGAGACAGCGCTTGAGCGAAAAATTGAGCCCCTGCTGATTGACCTTGCCTACACCCATAAATTGCCGTTGGTAGCCACCAACGAACCGTACTTCGCGGCAGCATCGGACTATGAAGCGCAGGATGCGCTGTTGTGCGTTTCGGAAGGCACCTTCGTCTCAGTGGCGGATCGCCGCCAGCTCACCCCGCATCATCGCTTTAAAACCCGTGAGGAAATGCGCAAGTTGTTCGCCGACATTCCCGAGGCCCTCGACAACACCGTCGAAATTGCCCGGCGCTGTTCCGTTCGGCCCCACACGCGCAAACCGATTTTGCCGCGCTTTACGTCGGTGGACGGAACACCCCTTGACGAAGTTGCCGCATTGCGCGCCCAAGCTGAAGGAGGGCTCACTCAACGGATGCGCCAGCACGGCCTGGCTCCAAATTTTACTGAAGCGGATTACACTGCGCGGCTGGCGTTCGAGCTGGACGTGATCGTAAATATGCAGTTCTCCGGATATTTTCTCATCGTCGCTGATTTTATCAAATGGGCCAAAGCGCAGGGCATTCCGGTGGGGCCGGGGCGCGGCTCCGGTGCCGGGTCGCTTGTCGCCTATGCGCTAACCATCACCGATCTTGATCCCTTGCGCTTCAATCTGTTGTTTGAGCGGTTTTTGAACCCGGAACGTGTTTCAATGCCGGATTTCGATATCGACTTCTGCCAAAATCGCCGTGACGAAGTCATCGCCTACGTTCGACAACGTTATGGTGCGGATCGGGTTGCGCAAATCATCACTTTCGGCTCATTTTTGGCGCGCGGCGTTATGCGCAATGTTGGTCGCGTTTTAGAGATGCCGCTAGGGCAGGTGGACAAGCTGGCCAAGTTGGTGCCGCAAAACCCCGCCGCACCGGTCACCCTCGAACAGGCGCTGAATTCCGAGCCCAAATTACGTGAGGCCGCCAACACAGACCCCAAAGTTGAGCAGATGCTCAAGATTGCCGCCACTCTTGAAGGTCTCTACTCTAACGCCTCCACCCACGCTGCGGGCATCGTCATTGGCGATCGCCCGCTTGATGAGCTTGTGCCGCTTTATCGTGACCCGAAATCGGATATGCCCGCCACCCAATTCAACATGAAATGGGTGGAACCTGCGGGATTGGTGAAATTCGATTTTCTGGGCCTGAAAACACTCACAGTTCTGGCGCTGGCAGAGCGGCTCATTCGCGCCCGCGGGTTCCAGATAGATGTGTCCTCCATTCCCTTGGATGATTCCAAAACCTTTGCCATGCTCGGCCGCGGTGAGACAGTGGGCGTGTTCCAGCTGGAAAGTGCCGGCATGCGTAAGGCGCTAGTGGAAATGCGCGCCGACCGTTTCGAGGATTTAATCGCCTTGGTCGCGCTCTATCGCCCCGGTCCGATGGCCAATATTCCTACCTATTGTGCCCGCAAACTCGGCGAGGAGGAGGCTGTTTATCTTCACCCGATGATGGAAGCCAGCCTGCTGGAGACCTTCGGCGTTATCATCTATCAAGAGCAGGTGATGCAGGTCGCGCGCGACCTCTCCGGATATTCGTTAGGCGAGGCGGATATGTTGCGTCGCGCCATGGGTAAAAAGATTAAATCGGAAATGGATTCGCAACGCACTCGCTTTGTTGAGGGCGCTATGGAAAATGCCATTCCGAAAGACCTAGCGAACGAAATTTTTGACCTTCTCGCCAAATTTGCCGACTACGGATTCAACAAAAGCCATGCTGCTGCTTATGGCTACATCGCCTATCAAACCGCTTATCTCAAAGCCAATTATCCGGTCGAATTTCTAGCCGCATCGATGAGCCTCGATAAATCCAACACTGATAAGCTGGCTGAATTCCGCAACGAAGCCCGCCGCCTCGGAATCACGGTGGAGCCGCCCTCTATCAACCGGTCCGGTGTTGATTTTGACGTGAAGCAGAAGGGCGACAATCTTGTTATTCTTTACGCCCTCTCTGCCATTAAGGGCGCGGGTGAAGGGCAGGTTGGTGCCATTGTTGTAGCGCGCGCGAACAAGCCATTTCGAGATCTGGCCGACTTTGCTCAGCGCATCAACCCGCGCGAGGTCAACAAAAAAGTGTTGGAAAGCCTGGCCGCTGCTGGAGCGTTTGATGAGCTTGAGCGCGAACGCGCTAAAGCCTTCGCCGCTATGGAGCAGGTGTTGCAATTAGCTAACCGCACCGAGTCGGAGCGGCAAGCGGGCCAGAGCGGCTTGTTTGGCGGTGAAGAAGAGCAGGCCCCGCTGGTGGTGCCGCGTGTTGCAGCATGGCAGCCTGTGGAGCGCTTACGGCGGGAGTTTGATGCCGTCGGCTTTTTCCTTTCCGGCCACCCGCTGGATGATTACGCCCCGGTTGTAAAACGGCTGAAGCTTGCCAACTATGTCGAATTTGCCCGCAACGTCCGCAACGGCGCTTCGGCGATGCGCGTTGCCGCTACTGTGCTGGATCGGCAAGAGCGCCGTACCAAGTCGGGCAGCAAAATGGGAATCGTCACGCTATCGGACGCCTCCGGCCAGTATGAAGCGATTCTGTTTCAGGAGGGACTAAACCTCTATCGCGATACTTTGGAGAAGGGCGCAGTCCTGCTTGTGTCCTTGCACGGCAGCTTGGATGGGGATGATGTCAAAGCCCGCATCATCGAAGTCAGGCCGTTGGACGAGGCCGCCAAAGATATCAGCATAGGCCTGCGGGTGTTTGTGCGCGAGGCCACAACCTTCCCGATGATATCTGATCGGCTTACTCGCCATCAGAGCGAGTCGCGCGGGGCCAAGGGCAATGGCGAAGTGTCGCTCATCCTCATGTTGGAGGGTGGCAAAAGTGAGGTGGAGTTACGCCTGCCGCAACGCCTTGCGGTGACGCCACAATTGGCCGGTGCGCTCAAGTCTATGCCGGGCGTCGTGCATGTCGAGCAGGTGTAGCTGAAGTTAAGTGCGTAAACATTTTATTCCGTTGACTCGCGCAATTTTATGTTCTTATTTTGTTCCTTAGCCAATCGCGAGAATTACCATGAAATCACAATTGCCGCCGGGCCACGCAGCTCGAGAGAAAAGGCCTGCCGCTATTCAATTCCCTGCCGCTGAGCAGTCACCAGAGAAAACCGATCATGACGAAGTGGACGCTGTGCTCGAAGAATTTTACGGAGATGCCAGGCTTGCAATTTCGGCGTTGCTGCATGATCTCACCGTTTTGTCTGACGGGTGTTCGAATGTCGTCAGCCTCGGCTTTGTGCGCGGTAACGTGCCAAGCGGGACTCCAGCTGTAAGAAAATTACCCCGATAATAAATTTGATACAGGAATTTGCGGCCCCCGCAACCGCCAGAATGCGAGCTGGCCACGTTTGGCCATGTTTGGCCAGCTTTTGGCCGAGTTTGGCCATGAAATGCTCAAGTTTCAAAAGTTCTAACATGCTGAAAACGTGAGATAAAAAATTTCATGGCTAGGCAGTTTTTTTGAATATGGCCGGATTTTTGCTGTATCGAGATACTAACCGGCCAAAAATCCTGCATTTTAGTCCTTATTTTTCAGCCACTCTTGTGCCAACTGCAAATCCTCATGCGTCAGTCTGTGCCCGGTGTGGAGTATCTGATGCGAGATCGCACCTTCTGCGGTTTCAAGCAGTTTTGCCAGCGCAATCGCCTTCGGGACGGACATATAAGGGTCAGAGTCCCCGGAAATCAACAAAACGGGTTTATTTTCCAGCGGTTTGGGCGCAACGTCCTGCAAAGGGATCATAGCGCGCAGCAAAATCGCACCGCTGAGCACCTCCGGTCGCAGATATAACAGTGTTGCGGCAATGTTGGCCCCGTTAGAAAATCCTAGCGCTACAGGAGCGTTTTTCCAACCCTGCTGAAGAGAGAATTGCTCAACAAAATCAGCGAGTTCACCGGCGCGAAACCGCATGTCTGCTTCATCAAATGTCCCGTCGGGCAGCCTCCGGAAAAAGCGGTTTTTGCCATTTTCAAGGCTTTTACCCCGCACAGACAGGATACCCCGCCCTGGCGCAATACGCCGCGCTAGCGGCACTAGGTCATGTTCATCGCCCCCCGTGCCATGCAGCACGAGGAGCGGAGCGAGTGATTTTTCGCCGATTTCGTAAAAAAATTCGAAAGTTTGTGTCATTTTTAATCCAGTTTCACCAAAACAGCCTCAATTTTCGCCCGATGTGGCTCAAATTGCTTTGGTAGCTTCAAAGCCTGCCCTAGGGTAGCAAGCGGTTCGTCCACGGTAAATCCTGGCGCATCAGTGGCAATTTCAAATAATATCCCTGACGGCTCGCGAAAATAAACTGCACGGAAATAGTTTCGGTCTTTTTGCTCTGTGGCACGAATACCCAAAGCGGCTGCCGCCTTTACCATCTCCCCTTGGTCAGCATCTGATGCCGCCCGAAACGCAATATGATGCACCGAACCAGCTCCAGAATTGGCAATTTCAAGGTCGGAATGTGTCAATAGATCAACATGTTGACCGAATTTCTCTTCTCCGGGCGCTCTAAAACGCACCCTTGTAAAACCGTGTGCTGTAGAGCGGGTTTGTTCTGTCCATCCAAACACATCTGTGAGAACTTTGGCTGTATTCTCAAGCCCTCCAACAAGCATTGTCGCGCCGGCAAAGCCACGAATTGCATGTGCGGCGGGCACACCGCCTAGACCCCACCCCAGATGATGATCCGCCGCATCGGCTTCAACAAATTCTAGGGCCATGCCGTCGGGATCGTGAAACGCGATGATCGGCTTTGCAGCCTTTGCGTCCACGGCGAACACCACATTTTCAGAACTTAACCTCTGGCTCCAGTAAGCCAAGGAACCCCTTGGAATCTCGAATGTAATTGCCACGACTTCACCAGCACCGGGCTTGCCGCGCGCTTTACCTTCCCAAGGAAAAAACGTCAAAATTGTTCCGGCGCTTCCGCTCTCATCACCGTAATAAAAGTGATACGTGCCGGGATCATCAAAATTTACGGTCTTTTTGACGAAGCGCAGTCCCAAGACTTGAGTATAAAAGTCGAAATTTTGTTTTGCCGGGCCGCAAATTGCAGTGATGTGATGAATTCCAGACGACTTTATCATGTGCACGTCTTTCTCGTTTAAATTCAGGTAAGGCGGATCATTCGGTAATTGGTAAAGTCTTTGTCGGTTTGCGAGTGAGACAAACTCAGTTTGCAAAGGCGCAAACCCAATTGGCGATCGCGAGTATTTGCACTTTTTTAACTATGCAATTCAATGGCATAGGAAAATTCATGTCTTGTCAATTTTGCAGTTCCAGTGTGAGAGGGGAATGTTATTCCACCCAACTCAAGCGCAAGCGCCGAAAGATTAACCATGCACCGCACTCGTCGCGAAGATCAGATGATAATGGATGCTCGCCGGATAGCCATTATCGAATGCGGGCGCGTTGCAAAAAGCCATGGCGAAATCAAGAGTGATCAAATAGCCCTACTTAACCGGCGTCTGCTGAGCGGCGGTGCCATCTTGAGGGAAGAAGCGGACGCCATGTTCGATCTGGATGGCGGGAAATTTAAGAAAAACGCAGATTGGACACAGTGTTTAGTCGACATAGTAACAGAACATGTGGTTTGGCAGTCTCGCCCGACCGGTATTTTAAATGCTGAACAGGCCGAATGGCTGTTGGCGCAGTTCGACAAAGGCGCAAGCATTTCGGCCCTCGCGACACTGGTGAACATCCTTGCGGAAGCGGACAGAGTTCCGTTGTGGTTTTTGGCAGCGGTTCGCGGCCGGGTTGCCCGCGCTTGGCCAAACTTAGAACCAAGCCCTGCGACTATAGCCGCCAGCAAAGCGGCAGAAATGACGATCATTTCGGCTTCCCAGTTTTAACCTCTGCGTAGTAATCTAACAAAAATAGCCTATATGTGAGGCTTATCCTCTGCATAGGCCTTCAATGACTTCGCAAACGACTGCGCTAAATCAAGCCACTTCAAAACCTCATTTGGATGCGCAAGCGTCTCTGATCTCCACCGTTCGCAATCTATGGCCGTATATATGGCCCTTCGACCGTGCCGATCTCAAGATGCGTGTGGTTTGGGCCACCTTAATCATGGTCATTGCCAAAGTTGTGACGATCCTCACGCCATTTTCGTTCAAGTGGATAACAGATTCGCTGGTAACCGGCTCCGCTTCAAAAATTACGATTGCGCCGTTGCCCGCCATCTTAACAGATGCAGTGGTCCTGGTGGCAATTTATGCACTTTTGCGCATCTTCACCGCGCTGCTTACGCAAGGGCGTGACGCATTGTTCGCCGCTGTGGCTATGAACGCGGTGCGCGGAATGGCCTCGGAAGTATTTGTTCATTTGCATCAGTTGTCTTTGAGATTTCATCTCGAGAGAAAGACCGGCGGATTAACGCGCGTCTTGGAGCGGGGACGCAACGGAATTGAAACCATCGTACGCATGTCGATGCTCAACGCCGTGCCCACCCTCGTAGAATTTGTGATGATCCTGGGTGTGATGCTTTACACTTTTGACTGGCGCTACGCTCTAGGTGTGACGCTTATGATCGGCGCTTATTTGTGGTTCACTACAATAGCCACTAATTGGCGCATCGCCATTCGAAAATCTATGAATGACAGCGACTCTGACGCAAATACCAAGGCCATTGACAGTTTGCTGAACTTTGAAACTGTGAAGTATTTTGGCGCGGAAGAGCGGGAATCTGCACGTTATAACAAGAGCATGGCAAAGTTTGAGCGTTCAAGCGTACGGACCTACACATCGCTTGCAGTTTTAAATTTTGGCCAGGCAGTCATATTCACGCTCGGCCTCGCCGCCATGATGATAATGTGTGTCAACGGTGTGCGATCAGGACAAAACACGTTGGGTGATGTTGTACTCATCAACGCGATGATGATTCAGCTCTCCATGCCGTTAAACTTTATGGGGATGCTATACCGCGAAATGAAGCAGGCTACGATAGATATCGAGGCGATGTTTGCAATCATCAGCCAATCTCCCGAAATTCAGGACAGGCCAAATGCTTCGGTGCT
>JAYTYD010000035.1:0-3146 GCA_043742625.1 Methylovirgula sp.
GTTACTGCAGAAATTAAAACCGACTCCCGCCGCGTGATAGATTATCTACTCTCCCCCATCGCGAAAATCGGTTCAGAAGCTATGAAAGAGCGCTAAGGACAATGCGTCTATCCGGGTAGACCGCGTTTAGCGCGTGATTTCCGCTTTGCACTGGCCTATAAAAGATTGTACTTTCGTCTAACGGGAACCCGATCATGACCTTGAACGCTGATCTCGCCGCAGTCACACAACGCATTATCGAGCGCTCAAAGCCCACCCGCGCCGCTTATCTTGCCCGCATGGAAGCGGCAGCCAAAGGCCATAAAAAGCGTGGTCATCTCGGTTGCGCCAATCTTGCCCACGGTTTTGCCGCGTCCGGCCCTGAGGATAAGCCGGTGATCCGCGCCGGTGAAAGCGCCAATATCGGCATCGTTACCGCTTTTAACGACATGCTTTCCGCTCATCAACCCTATGAAAAATTTCCTGACATCATAAAGCGCGAGGCTCGCGCTCATGGAGGCACCGCGCAGGTGGCGGGTGGCGTCCCCGCGATGTGTGACGGCGTAACTCAGGGCGAAGCTGGTATGGAACTCTCGCTGTTTTCGCGCGACGTCATCGCCATGGCAACAGGCATTGCATTGTCACATCAGATGTTTGACGCCACTATGCTGCTCGGCGTGTGCGATAAAATCGTACCTGGATTGGTTATCGGCGCGCTGGCATTTGGCCACCTGCCTGCGGTTTTTGTTCCAGCGGGCCCGATGACTTCGGGCATGTCAAACGACGAAAAAACCAATATTCGCCAACTTCACGCTGAAGGCAAAGTCGGAAGAGCCGAGCTTTTAGAGGCCGAAGCCCAAAGCTATCATGGCCCCGGCACTTGCACATTTTACGGCACCGCCAACACCAACCAGATGTTGATGGAAATTATGGGTTTGCACCTGCCCGGCTCTAGCTTTGTTAATCCAAACACGCCGCTGCGCGATGCCCTCACCCGCAGCGCCACCAAGCGCGCGTTGGAAATCACATCTTTAGGCAACGAATACACGCCACTCTGCGCTGTTTTGGATGAAAAAGCCTTCGTAAACGGCATTGTCGGCCTCAATGCCACTGGCGGCTCCACCAACTTGACCATTCATCTCATCGCCATGGCCGCCGCAGCGGGCATTAAGCTTACATGGGAAGATTTTGCCGATATCGCCAACATAATACCGCTGCTTACCCGCGTGTATCCGAATGGCAAAGCCGACATAAACCATTTTCATGCGGCTGGCGGCATGGGGTTTTTGATGGGGCAATTGCTGTCCCAAGGGCTGCTGCATCAAGACGTGCGCACCATCGCCGGAGAGGGCCTTGCCCGCTACACAGAAGAACCCCGCCTGCACAACAACGAAATCATCTATGTCGCCGGCCAAAAAGACACCGGCGATACCGGCGTTTTGCGCCCGGTTCTGGAGCCATTCCAACCGAATGGCGGCCTGAAAGTGCTGCACGGAGATTTGGGCATCGGCGTCGCCAAAGTTTCCGCCTGCCCGCCGGATCGTTTGGTGATCGAAGCGCCCGTTCGGGTTTTTCATGCGCAGGAAGATGTGCAAAAGGCTTTCCGCGCCGGTGAGCTAGACCGCGATGTCATTGTCATCATGCGGTTTCAGGGCCCCAAGGCAAACGGCATGCCCGAATTGCATAAGTTGATGCCGCCCCTCACCGTTTTGCAAAATCGCGGCTTCCGCGTGGCGCTGGTCACCGACGGGCGTTTGTCCGGTGCCTCCGGAAAGGTGCCTGCCGCGCTCCATATCACGCCGGAAGCGGTCGACGGCGGCAACATCGCCAAATTGCAGGACGGCGACGTGATCCGCTTCGACGCGATCAACGGTCGCCTTGATGTGTTGGTGGAACCGGCAGAATGGGCCTCCCGCCACGTGGTAACTCAAGACCTCACTGCGGGCGGTTTTGGCGTCGGGCGTGAATTATTCCACGCCTTCCGCGCTGGCGCCGGACGTGCAGACGAAGGTGCCGCTATTTTTAGGTGATACTCGAGATCACAGAGCCGAATTAGTCCTTCTTCCGCCTGCGGGAGAAGGTGGCCGAAGGCCGGGTGAGGGTAAATCATAAAACTCCGCGCCATTCCTTCTCCCAAGGGAGAGGGACATCCTCGCGTTGGTCAAAAATTGAACTGCTCAGCTGGAAGCGCTGCTGCATGGACATCCTCTGCGAGCACAAATCCGAAACTCCAAGCCGCCTGAAATTCATACCTTCGGGCTGGCCAAGTGTGGCCGGGCTTGGCCATATTTTGGCAATGTTGCGCCGCGAATTGACATGAAGAGCTGCACAACTACGCCGTTGAAATAACAAGCTTTAAAAAAGCAGAGACACGCTGAACTTTTTTCCCCTAAAGTACCTGAAACCTAAAAAAGTTTTCCCACAGCCGCTTCCACGGCCTCAATGAGCCGGTCGGATTTGACCAAATCCAAAGCCTGCTGCATCTCAGTTGCATACCACCTGTCGCCCGTTAGCGCAGGGGAAATCTCCCGCCGCACTGCCTCTAAAGCAGCCCTCGTCCCTTCACCCACCGGATGGTCTTTCGCCACGTCAGCGATCAAGCTAAGCGCTTGGCAAGACATGAGAATTTCACCGGCAATTACGCTTTCCGCATTTTCAACGATGGTGCGCGCCTTGCGGCCGCAATAGGTTGAATTTGAAACATGATCCTCGGCATTGCTCTTCCCTGGAATGGAATCAACCGAGCCGGGGGTGCTTAAGTGTCTGTTTTCCATAACCAAAGCCGACATAGAACATTGCACAGTGGCAAATCCGGTGTTTAGTCCCTTTTTACCGGCCAACAGGTTGCGCGGCAGGCCGTAGGACATCGTTGGATCAATCAGCCGCGCCAGCCTTCTCTCCGAAATGCTGGACAAATCCGTCATGGCAATGCCTAAAATATCCATCGCCTGCGCTATATACTGGCCGTGAAAATGCCCTCCCGAAATAACCACAAAGGTTTTTTCTATATCGTTGAATATCAGGGGGTTATCGGTTGCAGAGTTCATCTCGCGGCTGACAATTCCGTCGACATAATCCAGAGCCTCGCGCACCGGTCCGTGCACCTGCGGCGCACAGCGCAGCGAATAAACATCCTGAATACGAGGGCTTGGGGCAGTTCCGGCAGC
>JAYTYD010000036.1:0-21944 GCA_043742625.1 Methylovirgula sp.
CTTCCAAACAGATGATGTTCCCGGTGCCACCAGGTGTATCGTCAAACCGGAAATCCGCACGACTCACGCCGCGACAGCCAAGCGCCCGATGCGCCTTCACTGCCAACTCTTGAACATTGTGGTAAATATTTGGTTTAATTTTTGCCGGCAAAATGTGAATAGATCCACCCGGAGCATATTTCGCATCATAATCATACCAAGCGCCTGAAGCGGTCTGAATTTCGATGACCCCGAGAGCCGTATCTCCCATCACGGCGCAGGTCAGCTCGCGCCCGGGGATGAACGCCTCGGCCAGCATAGTGTCGCTATATTGCCAATCAGCGCGCAGCAATTCCTGTGGCGGCGGACGATCATCTTTGACAATAAAAATGCCGCAGCTGGAGCCTTCGTTGACAGGTTTCAACACATAGGGGCGCGGCATCACATGCTCTTTGGCGGCTTCAAAGCGCGAGACGGTTTTGCCCAGCGCCACCGCAACCCCGCCCGCTGCCATGACGATTTTGGCGGTGTCTTTCTGAATGGCCAGTGCCGAGGCCAGTACGCCGGAATGGGTGTAGGGGATTTGTAGAAATTCGAGCAGACCCTGAATTTTACCGTCTTCGCCAAACGGGCCGTGCAGCGCATTAAATGCCACATCCGGCTTTAAGGCCGCCAGCTTCTGGGCAATGTCGTGCTGCACATCAACGCGGGTAACGCGAAAACCCACAGATTCCAGCGCATTGGCGCAGGCAGCGCCGGAGCGCAGGGAAACTTCGCGTTCGGCAGACCAGCCACCCATAAGAACTGCGATATGTTGCATAATAAGTCCTGTATGATCAGATGGATGCGCCAATAAGCGCGTGGAGAGATTTAAAAACTTCTGTGGCTTCGTCTTTTGCAAGGCAACCGGCCTTCCGCATAATCCGTTCCGGTTCAATGCAGGCAATCTTGAGCGGGCGCACAGTTGAGGCCACGGATAGTCCTGTCGGGGTCAAATCTCTGATCAGGTGGTCCGCTCCGCGTTTTGGTTGCTTTGAACTGGTAATCATAACCAGCCATATAAGCCCTTCTGCGTGGACGACTGCGCTCGACACCACCAAGGCCGGGCGGCGCTTTTCTGCGAGCTGATCCGAATATGGAAACGGTACAACAACTATATCGCCGGCATTATAGATTTGCATAGGCGTCGTCGTCTTCTGCGCTCGCCCATTCGGTAAAGGCGGCAAAAGGGTCGTCTTCGGGTCTCACCCGTGATTTTTCCAGCCTGATGCTATCTTCATCCATCCGGTAAACCAGCGTATCGCCCGGCTTGATACCGAGCCGCTCGCGCACCTCGCGCGGCAAAACTGTCTGGCTTTTAACCGAGATTTTTGACTGCACGGTTTTAGGTCCTGCCTGACTCATGGTAAGTTCCTCGTAACTTACGTCTTACAGTAAAGGGTCATTTTGACCAAATTTATTTTACGCCACGCCGATTCGTTTAATTTCCCAGTCTAGCATGATGCCGGAATTGGCAAACACCCGCCTGCGCACGGTTTCGCCCAGCGTTTCGATATCTGCGGCGGTGGCATTGCCGCGATTGATCAGAAAATTGCAGTGCATTTGCGACATTTGCGCATCGCCAATGGTCAGCCCGCGGCAACCGGCGGCGTCGATGAGTTGCCAGCTCTTGTGGCCGTCGGGGTTTTTGAAGGTGCTGCCGCCGGTGCGCTCGCGGATGGGCTGGCTGGCTTCGCGCGCGGCGGTTATTTTGTCCATTTCAGCATTGATTTGGGCGGCGTCTCCGGCGCGACCCTGAAACAGCGCTTGTGTGTAGATGAGGTCTTGCGGGAGGCTGGAGTGGCGATAGGCGAAGCCGAAGTCGCTGTTTTTAAGGATTTGCAGCTTGCCGTTGCGGTCGAGGGCGCGGGCCTCTATCAGTACATCTTTGGTTTCGCCGCCGTGCGCTCCGGCATTCATGCGCAATGCGCCGCCAATGCCGCCCGGAATGCCGCGAAAGAATTCCAATCCGGCAACGCCAGCTTCAGCGGCAATTTTTGCCAATTTCATGTCCGGCACGGCAGCGCCGGCGCGGATTTTATAATCGCCTTCAATCGCGACCGCATTGAAGAAAGCCTTGGTGAACCGGATAACCACGCCCGCCACGCCGCCATCGCGCACAAGCATGTTTGAACCTAGGCCAAGTACATAAACCGGAATATGTTCCGGCAGCCGCTCAAGGAAGTAGGCGAGGTCTTCTTCATCGGCGGGCACAAAAAATGCTTGCGCCGGGCCGCCAACGCGGAACCACGTAATATTGGCGAGCTTGAAATTGGCCTCCATCCGTCCGCGCAAATCGGGCATGGCGGCGGCAAGGGCGGGTGTGATATCAGGGAACATCACTTCTCATCCAACGCCGCCAGTTCATCGGGCAGGGCATAGGCCCATTGGGTGATGTTGCCTGCGCCCAGAAGCACGACATAGTCGCCCGGCTTGGCCAGCTCGTGCACGAGACCGGCAAGCTTGTCGGGTGAGGGCAAAGCTTGCACATTGCGGTGGCCATGGGCGCGGACGGCGGCGACAAGATCCTCTTTCATCGCGCCTTCAATTGGCTGTTCTCCGGCGGCATAGGTGTCCGCGATAATCACCGCATCGGCATCGTTGAAGCAGGTAGCGAAATCATTGAACAGGCTTTGCAGCCTTGTGTAACGATGCGGCTGAACGATGGCGATGACCTGATTTTTGGTGGATGCGCGCGCCGCTTTCAGCACTGCAGAAATTTCAACCGGGTGGTGGCCGTAATCATCAAAAATGGCTGCGCCGTTCCACATGCCGGTTTTGGTAAAGCGACGCTTGACGCCGCCAAAATTAGCCAAAGCGGCGCGGATTTTTTCGGGTGCCATGCCAAGCTCGTAGGCCACAGCGATGGCGGCGGTGGCGTTCAGCGCGTTGTGGTGCCCGGGCATAGGCATCATCAGGCTTTCGAGATAGGTCGCTTTACCGGTTTTGCGGTCCCGGATGATGACATTGAACTTTGATTGCCCTCCGGCAAGGTCGAGATCGAGCATCCGTACATCGGCCTGCGGATTAACGCCATAAGTCACCACGCGGCGGTCTTCGATCTTGCCGACCAACTCTTGTACAGTGGGGTGATCAATGCACATCACCGCAAAGCCGTAGAAGGGCAGGTTTTCTACAAGGTTGTAAAATGCCTGCTTGATGGCATCGAAGGTTTTGAAATGATCGAGATGCTCAGGATCGATGTTGGTGACGATGGCCACATCCGCCGGGAGCTTGAGAAATGTGCCATCGGATTCGTCGGCCTCCACCACCATCCAGTCGCCGGTTCCGAGGCGGGCATTGGTGCCATAGGCGTTGATGATGCCACCGTTGATGACGGTGGGGTCAAAACCGCCTGCGTCCAGCAGTGTGGCGACCAGTGACGTGGTTGTGGTTTTTCCGTGAGTTCCGGCAATGGCAACGCATTGGCGCAGGCGCATGAGTTCAGCCAGCATTTCGGCGCGGCGCACCACCGGAATGCGGCGCTCACGCGCGGCGGTCAGTTCCGGATTGTCGCGCGTTATGGCGGTGGAAACGACAATAACCGCGGCTTCCGCCAGATTTTCAGCGCGATGACCGATAGACACCTGAGCGCCCTTGTCCCGAAGCCGTTTAACATTGGCATTGTCGGATGTATCCGAGCCTTGCACCTTATAGCCAAGGTTAAGCAGAACCTCGGCTATGCCGGACATGCCGATGCCGCCAATACCGACAAAGTGAATAGGGCCGAGTTCGTGCGGCAGTTTCATAATAAGACTCCAAATTCAGTTTGCGGTGGCCAACACGAGATCAGCGAGGCGTTCGGCCGCG
Organism: Methylovirgula sp.; assembly: GCA_043742625.1. Taxonomy (GTDB): domain Bacteria; phylum Pseudomonadota; class Alphaproteobacteria; order Rhizobiales; family Beijerinckiaceae; genus JANXSV01. Next base: position 3,829 of record JAYTYD010000036.1, read on the forward strand.
TCTAAAATTCCAGCGGTCTTGGCGGCATCTGCGCGCAACGTCAAGTCTGAAGGATCAAGAATGAGTGCGGTGAGTGCGTCGCACAGGTATTTCGCGGTAAAATCACTTTGCACAACCATATCCGCCGCTCCGGTTTGGGCGAGCACCGCAGCATTGGCAGCTTGATCTTGATCGATGGCGCCGGGCAGCGGCACCAGTATAGAAGCGCGGCCGATGGCAGCTAATTCCGAGACCGTGCTGGCTCCAGATCTTGCGATAACCAGATGAGAGCGGGCAATCCGCATCGGCAAGTCCGGAAAAAACGGCGAGGTTTCCGCCTGAATTCCCAGCGCGTTATAAACAATGTTCACCCGGTCCGCATCCTCAGCGCGCACCTGTTGAATAATTTTGAGCCTGTTGCGCATCTGCGGTGCCATGAGCTTTAATGCTTCCGGCACGATATCGGAAAAGACGCGCGCGCCTTGCGACCCGCCGGTAATAAGGATGGTGAGCTTTTCAGCTATCACCGGCATCGGAACAGCGGCGGCGGCAATCACATTCGGGCGCATCGGGTTGCCAACAAAATGCGATTTTGCCCGCAAGGTTTGGCCGATGCCTTTGACATCGGGAAAGCCGGTGCCGATTGCCGAGCTGCCGCCCGCCAATAATGCGTTGGCACGACCCATCACTGCATTTTGTTCATGCAAAACAGTTGGGATTTTCTTATTGTTGGCGGCAAGCATAGGCGGCACTGTGGGGTAGCCGCCGAAGCCGACAACGCAATTTGGTTTGATCGAACTCAAAACACCACGCGACGTTAAAATCCCGATAGCAAGGGTAAATACGGCCCGGAACTTTGAAAATATGCCGCCGCCGGTAGGCGTGGCAGAAGCAACGGCATGAATCGTGGTTGCTGGAAAAGTTCCAGCATATTTTTTAGCGCGCGCGTCGGTGACCAAATGAACTATGGCACCCCGGCGTTGTAAAACGTGGCTAAGAGCTTCCGCTGGAAATAAATGCCCGCCAGTACCGCCGGCGCAGAGTAAAATAACTTTTTGACCTGCTAATTTTTCGCTCATGCAGTAACACCGTTGGTGCGGGTTTCGTTTAAAATATCGTCGTCCATCCCGCGGGTGATATCGGCAACAATTTCCGAACGCGGACGTTTACGCGTGACAGCCACAAGAAAACCCATGGTGAGAGCCAGCGAAATTAGCGATGAACCGCCATAAGAAATGAAGGGCAACGTCATGCCTTTGGCGGGCATCAGATGCAAGTTCACCGACATGTTGATACAGGCTTGAATGCCAAACAACACCAAAAGTCCGGAGGCAGCAAAGCGGGCAAACGGATCCTCATTGCGGGAGGCGAGCATCAGGCCCCGGATGACAATAAATGCAAAAATCAATGAGAGCCCCATGGCGGCGATAATGCCAAACTCTTCGCCGGTGACGGCAAAGATAAAATCGGTATGGCTATCGGGCAGGATGCGCTTGACGGTGCCTTCGCCGGGGCCGGTGCCAAGCCACGAACCGTGGGTGAAAGACTCAATCGCGGTATCCACCTGAAAGCTGTCGCCACCATTGCCTTGGCCTGGTTCGAGAAATTTCAAGATACGGCCACGCACATGCGGCACAAATTTATAGGCCAGCAAAACCGCCGCAGCGCCAACCCCGCCCAAACCGGCAATCCAAAGCCAGCGCAAGCCTGCCAAAATGACAAGTGTTGCCCAGACAATGGTGAGGAGCATGGTTTGGCCAAAATCTGGCTGTAACAGCAGCGGAATGATGGTGAGCGGCAACAGCGCAAAGCCCAGCCAGGTTCCGGGAACATCTTTTCGGCGCGAACCTTCAGAAAACGCCCAAGCGGCTAGAATAACAAAAGCGGGCTTGACGAATTCGGACGGCTGAATGCCAAAAATCCAGCGGCTGGCTCCTTTGATCTCCACCCGGTGCAGCACCGTAATCACGATGAGGCCGAGGGAAAAGGTAAATAAAGCCAGCGCGGCGCGCCGTACATAGCGCGGCGATAAAAATGACGTGCCCAGCAAAACCGGAATGGCGATGCCCAGATAAATGATCTGGCGATTGACGAAATGGAAGGTTGTCAGGCCAATGCGCTCGGCAACTGCCGGGCTTGCGGCCATAGACAGCATCACGCCCAGCACCATCAACAGGCCCAGAGCGCCAAGAAGCCAACGGTCTATGGTCCACCACCAATTGCCTACGGGAGAACTTTGTGCACGGGAGAGCATGTTGGGCCTCACTTGAGATTTTTGACGGCGGTGCAGAAAGCATCTCCGCGCACTTCGAAATTCTGATATTGATCAAATGACGCGCAAGCCGGAGCCAGCAACACCACGGCCGGTTTTTGCATTGCGGCGGCGTCCCGTGCGGCGGATGCGGTAGCAATTTCCAGTGTGCCACAGCGCTCAAACGGCACTTTGCCGGCTAATGTCGCAGCAAATTCATCTGATGCAGCCCCGATGAGATAGGCTTTGATGATTTTCGGAAACAAAGGGGCCAGAGGTGCTATGCCGCCGTCTTTGGCAATGCCGCCAATGATCCAATAGATGGTATCAAAGCTGAGCAGGGCTTTTTCAGCGGCGTCGGCATTGGTGGCTTTACTATCATTGATAAAAAGAACATCGCCGATTTTGGCAACCTGTTCCATCCGGTGGGCAAGGCCGGGAAAGCTGAGGAAAGCGGCGGCAATCGTCTCTGGCGCAACGCCGAGCGTAGCGCAGGCGGCCCAGGCAGCGACGGCGTTTTGCCCATTATGCTGACCGCGCAAAGCAGTGGCTTGGGTCAAGTTGGCGAGCACTTTGCCAGACTTATCCAGTATCCGGCCAGTGTTAAAAAAAACGTCGGCCGTGCCTTTGGCGCTCACCTTGATAGCCTCGGGCAATTGGCCGGCAACGGCGCAGGTAGCATCATCATCAACCGCGATGACGGCCACGTCTGATTTTGCCACCAGCCGCTGTTTAACCGCGGCATAGTTGGCGAATGTGCCGTGGCGATCAATATGATCGGGGGTGATATTGAGCAATACACCGACGCTCGGGTTCAACGAGGGCGCAAGGTCAATCTGATAGCTGGAACATTCAATGACATGAACGCGCACATGCCCACGGTTTGCCGAATCACCCCATTGGTTTTGCGGCGGCGCTAGCGCCAAAATGGCAGTGCCGATATTGCCGCCCATTTGAACGTCGAATTTTGCCTCACGCAGAATGTGTGCGATCAGCGCCGTAGTGGTGCTTTTGCCATTGGTTCCAGTAATGGCGATGAACGGCGAGTTTGGCGCGAACGTTGCGCGTTCACGCACAAAAAGCTCAATATCCCCAATGATTTCCAGCCCTGCGGCTTGGGCCTTTTTGGCGCTCCAATGCGGCTCCGGATGTGTAAGCGGAACGCCGGGCGTAAGGACGAGGGCCTTGTAATGCGCCCAATCCTGTTGGCATAAGTCAACGAGGTGGAGACCGAGCGCGGCGGCTTTGACGCGTGAAATTTCAGAATCGTCCCACACGTCCAGCAGCGCGCCACCCATCGTCAGAGCTTGCGCTGTAATAAGCCCGGATCCGCCGAGGCCGAACAGGGCAATACGTTGATTTGCGAAGCAGTGAACGGGAGTCATGAAGCGTTATGTCCCTTCAGCGTAGTTTCAGCGAGGCCAGACCGACCAGCGCGAGCACAACGGAGACAATCCAAAACCGCACCACGACCTGACTTTCCGACCAGCCGAGTTGTTCAAAATGGTGGTGAATGGGTGCCATACGAAACACGCGCTTTCCCGTCATTTTGAACGAGGCCACTTGCACGATCACGCTTAACGCCTCGAGGACAAACAAACCGCCGACGATGACCAACACAACCTCGTGTTTGATGGCAACCGAAATGGTGCCAAGCAAGCCGCCCAGCGCTAAAGAACCTGTATCGCCCATGAAAATCTGTGCCGGAGGGGCGTTGAACCACAAAAAACCCAATCCCGCGCCAATCAAAGCGCCACACACCACCAGAAGCTCACCCGAGCCATTGATGTGCTCGATGCCAAGGTAACTGGCGAAAATGACGTTACCTGCCAAGTAGGCGATCAGCCCGAAGGTGGCGGCGGCAATCATCACCGGGACAATGGCTAATCCGTCAAGCCCGTCGGTGAGATTAACGGCGTTGCCTGCTGCCACGATAACCAGCGCGCCAAACAGCGGGAAAAACCAGCTCAGGTTCAAAATCGGCTCTTTGATAAACGGCACATAAAGCGAGGTTGTCGAGTCTGACGGGTCAATCCACATCATGGCAAGGCAGGCAAGCGCCGCGACAATTGTTTCAATACCGAGGCGGGCGCGCCCCGAAAGACCGTTATGCGATTGCTTCGTCACTTTGAGATAGTCGTCATAGAAACCGATCAGACCAAAGCCGATGGTGACAAACATCACAATCAACACATAAAGCGAGGCGTGCAACGCCGCCTTCGACCAGAGCAATTTGGAACAGACGACATCTGCGCACACGTATGGGTCGAGCTTTGCCCATAGCAGGGTGGTGACGATGAGCCCTGAAAGGATCATCAAGCCGCCCATGGTCGGCGTGCCGCGCTTGGCGAGGTGGCTTTGCGGGCCATCGGTGCGAATTGGCTGGCCTTTGCCTTGCTTAATGCGCAACGCCGCAATGATGCGTGGACCGAAAAACATCACGAAAAACAAAGCTGTAGCTATCGCGCCACCGGTCCGGAAGGTCAGATACCGAAACAGGTTGAGCGGGCCGATATAGCTATGAAATTGCTGAAGCAAGGCAAGCATGGTTGGTCCTAGGAAACGGAAATGTCGTTAAATTCGGCTTTGAAATTGGCGACTATTTTGCCCATTTTGCTACCGTTTGAGCCTTTGACCATGACCACGTCTCCGGCGTTAAGAAAATATTTAAGCGGTTCATAAAGATCAGGCCCGCTTTGCGCATAGGCACCAAGCTTAGCCACCGGCAAAGCGTCGTATAAATGTTTCATCTGCTCGCCGCCGGCAAAAACCAGATCAACTTGGGCTTCCAGCACAGCTTCCGCCAACCCGGCATGCAGCGCGTCGGCTTGGGAACCAAGCTCCAGCATGTCGCCCAAAACGGCAATGCGGCGGCCTCCCGCGGCGGGCTGGCTTTGGCCAAGTAAAGCCAGTGCGGCGCGCATCGAAGCCGGATTGGCGTTATAACTCTCATCGATTAGGGTGATTTTGCCTTGCGGGAGGGTGAATTCCAGCCTGTCGCCGCGGCCTTTAGCGGGGCGAACCTCTGACATGGCCTTGGCAACCTCGTCTAAATCCAGCCCGCACGCTTCCGCCGCCAGCACTTGTGCCAGCGAGTTTATCGCCAAGTGTTGGCCGGGCGAGCCCAGCTCATAGCGGATGGTTTTGCCCAGAACAGTGGCGGTAACGGAAGACGAGTGTTCTTTAAGATCGATATAATCAAGGTGCGCGTCGGCGTGTTCGTGAAGCCCGAAGGTTAGGATATTTTTGACTTTGGCCTTTTTAGCGGCTTTCAAAAGTTTGGTGGTTTGCGCAATGTCCGCATGGATGATGGCGGTGCCGCCTTCGACCACGCCGCTGAAAATTTCGGCCTTTGCCTTGGCTATTTCATCCACTGAAGCAAAATGCGCCAAATGCACCGGCGCAACTGTGGTGACTATAGCGATGTGCGGCTTAACCATGGCGACCAACGGGGTGATTTCGCCAGCGTGATTCATGCCGATTTCAAACACGCCGAATTTTGCCTCGCGCGGCAAACGCGCCAAGGTTAGCGGGACGCCCCAATGGTTGTTATAGGAGGCAGCCGAGGCGTGGGTTTGGCCGAAATGGCTTAGAATGGTGCGCAGCGCCTCTTTGGTGCCGGTTTTGCCCACCGAACCGGTTACGGCAATGATTATGGCGCTTGAACGGGCCCGGGCGGCGCAGCCGAGCTGCTCCAGCGCGCGTAAAACATCATGTACAATGTAAAGCGTGCCAAAAGCCTTTAGAGCGTCGGCATTTTCTTCCGAAACAACCGCAGCCGCCGCTCCCTTTTCAAAAGCGGCTTCGACATGGTCATGCCCGTCCATGCTATCGCCTTTGATGGCGAAAAACAGATCTCCGACTTCCAATGTGCGCGTATCAATGGAGATGCCGCCAACGTCATTGGGCAACAGGCCGAGCACCCGCGCATTCAGAGGCGCAACAAGACCAAGGCCGGACCAAAGCGCCACACTCATCACGCGTCCCTCAAAGCGGCTGCCACTGCCGCATGATCTGAAAACGGCAGCGTAGTAGCGCCGACAATCTGGCCGGTTTCATGACCTTTTCCTGCAATCAACAAAACATCCCCTGTTTCCAACATCCGCACGCCATGCGAGATGGCGGAGCCACGATCTCCAATTTCCAACGCTTTTGGCGCATGGCCGAGAATTTCACTCCGAATCGTCGCCGCGTCTTCGCTGCGGGGGTTGTCGTCTGTCACAATTGTGACGTCCGCAAGGCGTGTTGAAATTTCGCCCATGACCGGGCGTTTGGTTTTGTCGCGGTCTCCGCCACACCCGAACACGCAAATAAGCCGATTGGTGGCAAAGGGCCGGAGTGCGGTCAGCGCCTTTTCCAGCGCATCGGGCTTATGTGCGTAATCAATGAAGACCGGCGCCTGATGGCGGGCACCGACCAGCTCCAAGCGGCCAGGCGCGCCGCTCAAGTGTTCCAGAGCGTTAAAGACTTTTGCCGGAGGTCCGCCTGTGGCAATGCAAAGTTCCGCGGCGACGAGCGCGTTCGCCACCTGAAAATCTCCCAGTAGGGGTAGGTTCAGTGCGAATTGCAGACCCGAATGGCCAAGCTCGATATAAGTGTGCAGGCCGTTGCGTGCCGCTTTCAACAGCGTGAGCGAGGTGCCTTTGGCCCCGGTGGTGTAAACATCGAGCCCGCGCGCCTCACAAGCGGCGATGACCTGATCCGCCACGCTTGAATCCGCATCAACAATGGCGGGCTGTCCGGGTTTCAGCAGCGTATCAAACAGGCGCAGCTTGGCGGCAAGGTATTCAGCAAGGCTGGCGTGATAATCCAGATGATCATGGCTGAGATTGGTAAAGGCGGCAGCGCACAGGCGCACGCCATCCAGCCGCTTTTGATCAAGACCGTGGGAGGAAGCTTCCAGCGCCAGATGTGTCACGCCGCTGTTTGCAAGCTCATCCAGTGTTTTGTGCAGAGTGATCGGGTCGGGTGTGGTGAGCGAGCCGTAAACCGCGCCATTGGGCGCAACCACACCGATGGTGCCCAGACTTGCGGCTTGAAACCCCAGATGCAGCCAAATTTGCCGAACAAAGGCGGCTATTGAAGTTTTGCCGCTGGTTCCGGTGATGGCGACGATGGTTTGCGGCTGCTTTGGATAAAACAGTGCGGCAGCGGCGGCCAACTGCGCTCGCATGTCTTCAACCTGCACAAAGCCGATGCCGGGAGGCAGCTCCGGTTTGCTGGCTGCGACAATGGCCTTTGCGCCCGCCGCCAGGGCTTGGGGAACAAAGCTTAATCCGTCGGCGCGGGTGCCGGGAATGGCAAAAAACACGTCTCCGGGTCTAACCTTGCGGCTGTCCACCGCGAGGCCGGAAATGGCAAGGTCTGCTCCTGCGGTTTTAGCGTGGGGAAATAGCGCGCTTAGCAGCATCAATGGTTCCCCGAAGGTGTCGTGCCCGAGGCTTTCATGCCGATGCCAAGCTTGGCCAGCATCGGGAAAGGTTGGGTCGGCATGTCAAAGCGCGGCGGCAGACCGAGAATGGGAGTTACCCGCTCAATCACCCTGCCGGTGACCACACCGGCGTTCCACGCTGCTGTGGCGAACCCATGGGTTTCGGGCAGGCCCTGCGGCTCATCGTAAACCACCATAAACAGGTATTTCGGCTTATCGGCAGGCACCAGCGCCATGAAAGTGGTGAACAGGCGGTTTTTATTATAGCGTCCGCCAATAACTTTCTCGGCAGTACCGGTTTTTGCGCCAACGAAATAACCGGGAACATCGGCTTTTTTGCCGGAACCAATATCGGCATTGAGGCGCATTATATAGCGCAAAGCCTCGGAAGTATCAGATTTGACGATTTGCGGCGCGTCTTTTTTGGCTTCTGCCTCAGTACGTTTTAAAAATGTCGGGCGAATGAGATAGCCGCCGTTTGACAGCGCCGCCACTGCCATTTCAGCTTGCAGAGGCGCAACCGCAAGGCCGTGTCCAAAGGCAATGGTGATGGTGTTCAGCTCGCCCCAGTGCTTTGGCACAATGGGTTCGGCGCTCTCGGGCAGTTCGGTTTTCATGCGGTCGAGCATACCGGCTTTGCGCAAAAACGCCTTGTGGCCTTCGACACCCACCATCAAAGCGAGTTTAGACGTGCCGATGTTAGAAGAGTAGGTAAACACTTCCGGCAAAGTCAGCGAGCGGTTTTGGGCATGATAATCGTGAATTTGGAAGCGGCCATAGCGCAAGGTGCCGCGCGCATCAACGCGGGTGTTGAGGTTGGCTTTGCCCGAATCCATCGCCATGGCCAAGGTAAGAGCCTTAAATGTGGAACCCATTTCATAAACGCCCACCACAGCGCGGTTGATATGGTTAGGGTCAAGCGCCTCGGCGGGCGTATTGGGATCATAGTCGGGCAGGGAGGTCAGCGCGACCACTTCCCCGGTATTGACATCCATAATCGCGCCTGCGGCGGCCTTGGCTTTAAAATGGCCTATGCCCCAAACAAGCTCATCCCGCAGGGCGTGCGTCGCTTTAATGTCTATTGAAAGTTGGATCGGTTTCAGGTCTTCCGGCGTCAGGCGAAAGCCCGCGCCGTGGAGATCCGCCAGCCCCTCGCCGTCGATGTATTTTTCCATTCCGGCAATGCCGTTATTGTCGGTATTGGTAAAGCCGATCACATGCGCCGCAATTGGCCCGTTCGGGTAGGACCGCTTATGCTCCGGCAAAAACCCGATGCCGGGCAAGCCAAGGTGAAACACTTCAGCGCGCTCTTTCTCGGTGACGGCGCGCTTGACCCAAATAAAACCCTTGCGCGAGCCGATACGCTCCCGCAGTTCTTTGGCATCCACACCCGGCAGCACGGCGGTGAGCAATTCAACCGCTTCGTCCTTATCAATGATGCGTTTAGGCTCGGCAAAAATCGACATCACTTTGATGTCAGTGGCCAGCACATCGCCATTGCGGTCAAGAATATCCGGCCGTGCCCCTGAGATGGCATCCGACGCGGCGCTTTTGGCGGTTTGTGCCGGTTCCGGTTTAAGACCGAGATAAATGAGCTTGCCATTTATGGCGGCAAACAACAGCACAAAGCCCAATGCAACCAGCTTAACACGGCTGTTGGATTGGCTGACATCGGCAAAAATCCAGCGCTTGTCGAACAGCTTCCAACGCGCCTTTTTGGCGTCAGGCATGTTTGCAGATCCTGCGTCAGGTTTTGCGGCTTCAGGCGGCGCAGGGGTATCGCTCATGGCAGAGGCTTCACTCATGGTTTATGGTTGCCGATTTTTGATTTCTTGGAGTTGTGAGGCTGGGTTTTGGATGATCCAGCGGTTTTACCGGTGCGGCTTTGGACTTTTGCGAGGGTGTCACCACCGAGCCGGTGCTTAAAGTGTCGATGGTATTGGCAATGACATCAACCTTTGGCGCGATTTCGGGAATGTCGCGCATCCGGGCAATTTGGTTGAGTGCGAGGGGCTTCAGATCAAGATATTTTTCAGCCAGCTCCTGCACACGGTCGGGCCGCGATAGATTTGCCCATTCGGCGCGCAATTGGCTGATGGTGTCGTGCTCTTTGACGATGGCGTTGCGGGCGATAATCACCTGTTCGGCGTACCACATGGTTTCATATTTGATCGAATAGGCATAACCGGCGCTGCCAATGAGCGCGGCTATGGCAACAAAATGTATCAAGCGCCACATGTCAGCGCCTCCTTGAAGGTTCGGGCAGGCCGGCAAGTTTGGCCAAATTCGGGTCGGCAGGGCGGGCAGGGGCGGCCAACCGTGTGGCAAAGCGCAATTTTGCCGAGCGCGCTCGGGGGTTGTCTGACGTTTCCTGTTGCGAGGGCAAAACCGGCTGTTTGGCTGCAAATTTGAATGTAGCGACTGGCGGCGCAATTTCACCGGGCAAATAGCGTGAAATCGCCTGCCCCTTGCCGGTTCGGCTGGCAAAAAACTGTTTCACGATGCGATCTTCGAGAGAATGGAAGGTCACGACGCTGAGCACTCCGCCCTCTTTCAGGGCGCGCTCGGCCGCCTCCAAGGCGCGGTAAAGTTCACCCAGCTCATCATTTACGGCAATGCGTAGTGCCTGAAACGTGCGGGTGGCGGGGTTGATCTCAGTTGGTTTGGACGGGAGCAACCGTCCAAGCAGGCTCGCCAGTTGCAATGTACTGGTGAAGGGGGTTTTAGCGCGATCCATGACAATCGCTTTGGCGATGCGGCGCGAGGCGCGTTCATCCCCGTAGTAAAACAAAATGTTTGCAAGGCGCTCTTCATCGGCGCCGTTAACAATGTCTGCGGCGGTGGGGCCGCTCTGTGACATGCGCATATCGAGGGGGCCATCAAACCGGAACGAAAAACCGCGCCCGCTCTCGTCGATCTGCATTGAAGAAACGCCGATGTCCATGACCGCGCCATCGAGTTTTTCGTCGAGGTAAGTTTCGAAGGCACTGAACGGGCTTTGCACCAGCGTGAGACGCGGGGCAAAATCATTCACCATTGTTTGCGCGTCGCGGACGGCACTGGGGTCGCGGTCAAAACCGATGACACGCGCATTTTCGATTTTGAGGATTTCGCGGCTGTAGCCGCCCGCGCCGAAAGTGGCATCGAGATAAAGCCCGCCGCTGTGCACATTCAGCACCCCCAGGGCCTCGGTGCGTAAAACAGGAATATGGCGGCGATCTTCGGTCATTTTAGTGGTCTTTACCGCTCTATTGGTCTTTATGAGGTTTCGGGTAGAAATTACGCACTTAACTGCTCTTTAAAAAAGCCTGCCTCCGTAGCGGAGCCGTTGCCAAAGCAGCGGTAACAGGCTGTAAAAACGGCGGGGTTGAAACAAAATTCACGCGAAATAGTCGGGTTTAAGCCAGGCGATTCAATTTATTGGTGATTCAATTTTACTACCGGCATTTAGACATTGGTAATCTTAACGAAGTGTTGAGACAGATTGATTTTCCGATACCAAACGTGATTAAGATTTCGTTGCGCTTTTCATGGCGTTTCGCTTCACTGCAACTTTAAAGAACACAACCATGGCAAGCGCTTCGAGTTTACTTTCCTGTCTGGCTTAAGCGGCGGGGGGATACGTAGGATATGCTTCGAACCTCGCCTGCCTCACGGCTATTGTAACTTGAAAGGCTCGCGCGGCTCGCTATTCTCGTCAACATCATCGGTTCAGAGGACGTGTTATGAATTTAAAATTTAAAATTCTATGGGTCGTTTTGGCCGTGTCCTCAAGCTTGTCTCCGGCGCTGGCGGCGGGGCTTTCGTGCGAGGCTTTGCCGGACACATTGGATCAGGTTGTATCTGCCACTGCTGAAATGAGCGATGCGGGTGTCCACAATACGCCCTCCTGGTGCCAACCGGCACAGAATCAATTGGACGCTGTTTCCATGGCACTCAAAATTATCGCCCATGACCCTAAACACTGCGGCGCATCGCCCAAGGAAATCGGTTCACTGAAGAAAACTGTCAGCGTCACCAAGTTTCAACGCCCGATAATGTGCATGGATAAGCATTAAGTGTGCGCTTAGCACTGTTTATAAGTTAGCTTAACGCATAGACGAGCAATAGCTTAGCAACCTCACATCTCGCTCCGCCATGGCGGGTTGGCTCCGGGGCGGGAGACGGTGATGCTTGCCGCTTTGCAAGCAAAGGCCAATGCGGCGTTAATCTGTTCAAGGGAGATGTATTTCAGCTTGTCTTTTTTGAGCAAGCCGCCTTCGAAGAGTGCAACTAACATGCCGCCTTGAAACGTGTCGCCCGCGCCGATGGTGTCTGCAACTTTCACCTTAACCGAAGGCGCTTGCGTGTGACCCGAAGCGGCAAAAGCCAAAACACCGTCGCCGCCACGGGTAATCAGAACCAAGCTTGCACCCTCCTGCAACCACTTTGCCGCCATCGGCGCATAATCGAAGTGGCCGTAAAGAAATTCAAAATCCTCGTCGGACATGCGGACAATATCGGCCATTTTCGCCAGCCGGTTCATGCGGGCGACGTAGGTGGGCTTGTCTTTGGTCAACGTGGGCCGCACGTTCGGGTCAAACGAAATGATGCATTTTTCACGCGCAGCAGTGACCAGAGCCTCGTAAGAATCGGCGGAGGGCGGGTTGATCAGCGTGGTTGAGCCGATATGCACCGCCTCGATATTTTCAAACGGGATTGAACCTGACTTATACGTCCATGTTCGTGATGCGGTGGTTTCATCATAAAAGGCATATTGCGCCGCGCCATCGACCAGCTTCACGAAGGCGCAGGTGGTCTCCATGTCGGGGCGGGTGGTATATTCGAGCGTCACATGCGAAGCTGTGAGATGATCGGCGATCAATTTGCCGAACAAGTCCGTGGAAACACCGCCGACAAACCCGGTAGGCGCGCCCAGCCGCGCCATTGCAGTGGCCACATTGAGACATGAGCCGCCCACGGCAGGCACATAAGCGTCTTTACCGCCGACAGTTTTGGCTGGCACAAAATCGATCAGCGCATCGCCGCAAGACAAAAGCATAGTTCCACCCCGTTTGGTTTCGCTCATTATGGCGTAAAGCGCTTTGGTTATGAAGTGGGTAAAGTGTGAAACAGCGTGTGTTGTTTGACGCGACGGGATAGAATGATCCGCAATCGACAGGAATGACTATGCAACAATATCTCGATCTGATGCGCCACGTTCTGGAAAACGGCACCCGCAAAACCGACCGCACCGGCACCGGTACGCTCTCCGTGTTTGGCGCGCAAATGCGGTTTGACCTTGCTCAAGGCTTTCCGCTGACCACAACCAAAAAATTGCACCTGAAAAGCATCATTCATGAATTGCTGTGGTTTTTGAGGGGCGAAACCAATATAAAATACCTGAAAGATCACGGCGTTTCCATTTGGGATGAGTGGGCGGACGAGCAGGGCGATCTGGGGCCGGTGTATGGTCAACAGTGGCGCTGCTGGCAGGGCGCGGGCGGTGTTGAAATCGACCAAATCCGTGATGTTCTGGCGCAAATCAAAACCAATCCGGATTCCCGGCGGCTGATTGTTTCGGCGTGGAACGTCGCCGACATCCCCAAAATGAAGCTGGCACCATGCCACTGTCTATTTCAGTTTTATGTGGCGGACGGCAAGCTCTCCTGCCAGCTTTATCAGCGCTCAGCCGATATATTTCTGGGGGTGCCATTTAACATCGCGTCCTATGCTCTGCTCACGCACATGATGGCGCAAGCCAGCGGGCTTGAGGTTGGCGATTTTGTTCATTCGTTTGGCGATGCGCACCTTTATCTTAACCATATTGAGCAAGCGAAACTGCAATTGAGCCGGACGCCGAAGGCGTTGCCGCACCTGAAACTGGCCCCGCGTGCCTCTATTTTTGAGCACAGATTTGAGGACTTTGTCATCGAGAATTATACCGCAGACCCCGGCATCAAAGCGCCGATCGCGGTTTAAACGGTATTGGACAAAACTGTTTCATGGTCCTGATTTTGTTGCAAGCGGCTTGAGATATTGCCAAATTGCAACAGCACAATACCGCTGATTACGGCGAGAATGGGTGAGAGAAAGTCGAGAACAAACATCATTGCCATTTCCCTTGTTCTTTTGTTTGATTTATGTTCTTTTTGTATACCTTTTTTGTTCTAGTTTTGTTCATTGCAAAAATCAATAGCTTGTTTGCATTTTTAGAGCGTTGTGGTGGCTATGGTTAATTCCCACGTAGAACTTAGTTTTTGAAACAAGGACGGTACTCATGAGCGGCCAGCTCGAATTTGCGATCGATACATTTGGCGACGTAACGTTTGGTTCCGATGGAAAGTTGCTTTCCCAGGCGCAGGTTATCCGCAATGTGGTTGCTGAAGGCGTGCTGGCAGATCAGGTCGGGCTGGATTTTTTCGGGGTTGGCGAACACCACCGCGCCGATTTTGCCGTGACTGCGCCGGAAATGGTGCTCGCAGCTATTGCGGCGAAAACCAACTCCATAAAACTTGGTTCGGCGGTGACAGTGCTCAGTTCGGATGACCCGATACGGGTGTTTCAGCGGTTTTCGACGCTGGACGCCATTTCTAACGGGCGGGCAGAGGTTGTACTCGGGCGCGGTTCGTTCATCGAAAGTTTTCCGCTGTTCGGGCTGGACTTGAAAGACTACGAGGTTCTGTTTGAAGAAAAGCTTGACCTTTTTACCAAGCTGCTGCCGCAAACGCCGGTAACATGGCGCGGTAAAACCCGCCCCCCGCTAACCAACGTCAGCGTCTATCCGCCTGTTGAACATGGCTCGCTCAAAACTTGGATCGGGGTGGGTGGCAGCCCGAATTCGGCGGTGCGCGCCGCGCATTATGGCTTGCCGTTAATGTTGGCAATCATTGGCGGCGCGCCGAAGCGTTTTTTGCCGTTTGTGCAGCTCTATCGCGACTCTCTCGCCGATCTTGGTAAGCCGCACTTGCCGGTGGGGCTGCATTCGCATGGCTATATTGCTGACACTGAACAACAGGCGCGCGAAGACCTGTTTCCGCATTGGAAAGCCATGCGTGACCGAATTGGCGGCGAACGCGGTTGGGGCGCTGCGTCGCGGGATGATTTTGAGACCGAGGTTGTCCATGGCTCAATGTATGCCGGTACGCCGGAGACGGTTGCAAAACGCATTGCCACAACAGCGCAAATACTGGGCATTTCGCGATTTTCGATGAAGTACAGTTCCGGCTCCCTGCCACATGACAAGTTGATGCGCAGTATTGAGCTATATGGCACCAAGGTTGTGCCGATGGTGCGGGATATGATGGCGAGCACAGCCAATACTCTGTTACTACAGTAGTACTTTACTACAATACTGTGGTTTTTAGGGCACAACGCCGGTAATTCGTCGCGTAGATCGTGTTGCGCAACGTCAAAATCAAAATTGCAGGTTGCGCTGTTTGTACGCTGAATGATTATTGCTTGGAACCTCAGAGGTAAAATTACATATTAGACAATGTTAAAACTTTGACCTTCGCGCTGGCCACTCTCGCCGCACTTGGCGGCAGCGTGTCGGCGGCCGATTTGCCGAGCAAAAAGGCGCCGCTGATTGCGCCTATTGTTGCGGCACCCGTGTTCACGTGGGCAGGTGCCCATGTCGGCGCGCATTTTGGCCATATGTGGGGTCGCACTCGCGTTGATGACAGCGGCACGATCACCGAGACCGGCGCGCGCACCAACGGCTTTTTGGGCGGCGGTTTGGCCGGTTACAATTTCCAGAGCGGCGCGTTTGTTTATGGCCTTGAAGCTGATGCAAGCTATGGCAGTGTGCGCGGCCATGGCGACGGCACTCCGCCGTCACCACCACCCGTGGTGCCAAATGACTACACTTTAAATTGGGCCGGCAACATTCGCGGTCGCTTGGGTTACGCCATTACCCCGACAACCTTGCCGTTCATATCTGGCGGTGTTGCGATTGCGGATTTGCGTTTCACAGACAACAACGCCAAGGTTATTTTACCAGTCGGCAAAACCCGCGTCGGTTGGACTCTGGGTGCCGGTGTGGATCAGGCCTTCACCAATAACCTTGTTATCCGCATTGAATACGCTTATGCTGATGATGGCTAAGTAACATACAGTTATACGCCATTCGACTATTACAAGATACGCTTCAAGGCTCAAACTGTGCGCGCGGCGTTGATATGGAAGTTTTGAGCCGCTGTGCTGATTGCGACCTGAAGGGAGTTCATGTCGCAATTTGATTAAAACATGTCGCTACCCCACTGGTTTTTAGGCGTCCAGCGCCCTAAGCTGCATTGAATTAAGTGTGGGGTAGGCCATTGCGCTTTTCGCTTTTTAATTTGTTGCAGCAGGGTTTTGCCGGAAACAAAGGCTGGCCATCGCAGTGGCGCAACCCGGAGCCTAAAAAGCGCTACGATGCCATCATCATCGGTGCGGGCGGGCATGGCTTGGCCACGGCCTATTACATGGCCAAAGAGCATGGCATGTGCAATATCGCGGTGCTGGAAAAGGGCTGGCTCGGCGGCGGCAATACCGGCCGAAATACAACGATTATCCGGTCAAATTACCTCTGGGAAGACTCAGAGGGCCTTTATAATCACGCGCTTAATCTGTGGGAAGGCCTGTCTCAGGAGCTTAACTACAACGTAATGTACAGCCAGCGCGGCGTGATGATGCTTGCGCATAATATCCATGATATTCAAGTGTTTAAGCGCCATGTGCATGCAAATCGTCTGGCTGGCATAGACAATGAGTGGCTCACACCGGAGCAGGCGAAGCAATTTTGTCCGCTGCTGTCCATCGACCCTCACATGCGCTATCCGATTTTGGGTGCGGCGTTGCAGCGGCGCGGCGGAACCGCCCGCCATGATGCGGTTGCATGGGGTTATGCCCGCAAAGCCTCGGCAATGGGCGTTGATATCATCCAGAATTGTGAAGTTACCGGAATTTTGCGCGGGCCGGACGGCGCTGTCACCGGGGTCGAGACCAATCGCGGCCAGATTGCCACCAAGAAGATTGGCGTCGTCGCAGCCGGGCACACTTCGGTGATAATGAGCATGGCGGGCGTGCGGATGCCGCTGGAATCCTACCCGCTGCAGGCACTGGTGTCCGAGCCGGTCAAGCCGATCATGCCATGTGTGGTGATGTCGAATACCATTCATGCTTACATGAGCCAGTCTGATAAGGGCGAGTTGGTCATCGGCGCGGGTACAGACGCTTACACGTCTTATTCGCAGACTGGCGGCTTGCATATTTCGGCGCATACGCTCGACGCGATTTGCGAATTGTTTCCCACTGTGCGGCGCATGCGCATGCTGCGCAATTGGGGTGGTATTGTTGATGTCACGCCGGATCGCTCACCCATCATCGGCAAAACGCCGGTATCAGGGCTGTTTGTCAATTGCGGTTGGGGTACGGGCGGCTTCAAAGCCACGCCGGGGTCCGGCCATGTGTTTGCCCACACCGTGGCGACCGGGGAACCGCACAAGATCAATGCCGGTTTCCGGTTGGACCGGTTCCGCACCGGTCGCTTGATTGACGAAGCCGCCGCCGCCGCTGTCGCGCATTAGGGATTTACCATGCTGCTCATCACCTGCCCGCATTGCGGCCCGCGCCCGGAACTTGAATTTCGCTATGGCGGTGAGGCGCACATTGCCCGCCCTCTGGAACCCTCCAAGCTCACCGATGAACAATGGTCGGAATTCATGTATTTTCGTAGCAATCCCAAGGGTTTGCACGCCGAACGCTGGCGCCATATGGGCTGCGCGCGGTTTTTTAATGCGGTGCGCCACACTGTGAGTGACAAGATTTTGATGACCTATAAATCTGGAGAGCCAATGCCTGACATCGCCCGCTTCTCGAAGGGTCTGGGCTGATGGCCAACATGCGCACAGCTTCCGGCGGCAGGATTGACCGCGCCAAGCCGGTCAATTTCAGCTTTGATGGTATATCGTTCCAAGGCGCGCGCGGAGACACGCTGGCCTCGGCGCTGCTTGCCAATGGCGTGCACCTGATGGGGCGTTCGTTTAAATATCATCGTCCGCGCGGGCTGGTGTCGATGGGCACCGATGAACCGAATGCACTGGTCGAAGTTAGCCGCGATGGCGGGCGCAGCACGCCAAACCTGCGCGCAAGTGAGGTTGAGCTTTATGAAGGCCTGACCGCAGTCAGTCAGAACCGCTTTCCCAGCCTCAAATTTGATGTGGGCGCGGTCAACTCGCTGCTCTCGCCGATTTTTGCGGCGGGTTTTTATTATAAGACCTTTATGTTCCCGAAGCTGTTCTGGCACACGGTTTATGAGCCGGTTATCCGCCGCGCGGCGGGGCTTGGTAACGCGGCTAAGGAGCCAGATCCGGACCATTATGCCAACCGGTTTGCCCATTGCGATGTATTGGTGGTGGGGGCAGGCCCGGCGGGGCTGACGGCGGCTTTGGCTGCGGCAGAAAGCGGCGCTGATGTGATCATCTGCGATGAGGG
>JAYTYD010000037.1:0-1279 GCA_043742625.1 Methylovirgula sp.
GAAAAGACCAAAGTCGATCTTTATCTGGGCAGTGGTGGCGCACCTGAAGGCGTTTTAGCTGCCGGTGCTTTGCGCTGCGTTGGCGGTCAGATGCAGGGACGCTTGGTGTTGGACTCACCAGCGAAAATCGAGCGTGCCCGCACCATGGGCATCA
The DNA here is from genome assembly GCA_043742625.1 of Methylovirgula sp. Classification (GTDB taxonomy): domain Bacteria; phylum Pseudomonadota; class Alphaproteobacteria; order Rhizobiales; family Beijerinckiaceae; genus JANXSV01. The sequence continues at coordinate 155 of JAYTYD010000037.1, forward strand.
TCGACCCGCGCAAAAAATATGACATGAAAGAGCTCGCCAGTGGTGACGTGGTTGTTGCTGCAACCGGCGTGACAGACAGCGCCCTTGTCCAGGGCGTGAGGTTTCACCGCGACGTTGTCGAGACAGAAACTGTCGTTTACCGCTCATTGTCCGGTACGGTGCGCCGGATCCATGCCGAACACCGCGAAATGGGAAAATTTCGGCTGGACTGAGGCATGACAGATATCTCTGTCCGGAGCTTGAAACGACAAGATCGGGCGGCTTGGGAGCCGCTCTGGTTAGGCTATCAACGGTTTTACAATGTAGATTTGACAGCCGTTACTGAACTCACTTTTACGCGATTCTTCGATGGCATTGAACCTGTACACGCGCTCGTGGCCGAACATAACGGAGCGCTGCTCGGCTTCACGCATTATTTGTTTCACCGTTCGACATGGCTTTCCGGGCCCATGTGTTATTTGCAAGATCTGTATACTGCTGACTCCGCACGGGGCAAAGGCGTGGCTCGGGCTTTGATCGAAGCTGTTTACCAAAGTGCCGAACACGCAGGCGCATCTCGCGTCTATTGGAATACTCATGAAGACAATGCAACCGCGCGCGCACTCTATGATAAGGTTGCGGCAAGGTCAGGATTTATCCAATATAGAAAGCTGTTTTGAAGGCGAACCTTTCACATTTTCACCCTGTTTCAGGTAAAACTTGGTGCAGCCGCTTAACCGCAGCTCAAGATGTTCAAGCTATGGCCATCTCCCAGCAAACCGATCTTCCCGACGTTGTCGCCCGCCTCTTAGCCGCACGCGGTATCGACGCGGCCGGGGCGGTGGCTTTTCTGGAGCCTTCCTTGCGGGAGTTAATGCCTGATCCGGATACTTTGACGGACATGGTGCCGCTGGTTGCCCGCCTTGCGAAGGCTATTAAAGGCCGTGAAAAAATTGCAATTTTTGGCGATTATGATGTAGATGGCGCGTGTTCAGCAGCGCTGCTTTGGCAATTTTTAGATGCCGCCGGATGCGAATGCATCGTTCACATACCGGACCGCCTTACGGAGGGTTACGGGCCGAATAGTCAAGCAATTCAAGGCTTTAAACAACAGAGCGCAAGTCTTTTGGTAACGGTGGATTGCGG
>JAYTYD010000038.1:0-15029 GCA_043742625.1 Methylovirgula sp.
GATCGCCGGTGGCTCTCTCTGTGCTTGAGGGGCCCCGCTCGAAGCGTTTGCCGCGTTCGAGCCGGGAGGCGCTCTCCGGCTTTGCTCCGGCTTCTTGGCGCTTTCTTGGCGCATCTCTATCGGAGCGGCTTGTAAAGTCCGGACGGTTGCCGTGGCCAGAGCGCGGCGCATAAGCTTCTCTCTCACCGCGTTCATCAAAACTCCTAGTCTTTGGCGGTTGCGCCGCGTCGTCACGCGCAGAAGCAGGTCGCGCAGAAGCAGGTCGCGCAGAGGCAGGTCGTGACGAAGCAGATCGTGCAGAGACAGGTCGCGCAGAAAGCTGTTCGCGCTCCGGGGCCGCCCGCACCACGCGGTCCACCTGCACATCTCGCCCGCGATGATCCTTGGTGGCCTCGGTCATAACTTTCACGCGAGGGCCCTCTGCCATGCGTTCGTCGCGTTGGCCGCGTAAAGTTTTCACATGCTTGCGGCGCGGCGCTTCGTCCGGCTCCCGCGCCGTGCCGATAAAGTCCTCTTCGGGCTTTATCTTGCGCTCTCCAGAATCCTGGCGTTTTCGCGGCTCGCGCGGGACAATCTCATTAAACACGCATCCGGCTTCGTTGATCAAAGCTTCACCAAGCTGATCTTCGATAATACGGGTTTTAACTTCCTCAACGCCGCCTTCTTCCAGATCTTGCAATTGGAACGGGCCGAATGAAACGCGAATAAGCCGGTTCACCGACAAGCCGAGATATTCCAACACCCTTTTAATTTCGCGGTTTTTACCTTCCCGAAGACCCATGGTCAGCCACATGTTGCTGCCCTGAACGCGGTCAATCACCGCTTCAATGCCGACGTAATGGACGCCTTCTATGGTTATACCTTCGCGCAGTTTGTCCAACTCGGGCTGAGTTATTTCGCCGTGAGCGCGAACACGGTAGCGCCGCAGCCAGCCGGTTTTGGGCAGCTCCAATATGCGCGCCAGCCCGCCGTCATTGGTAAGCAGCAACAAGCCCTCGGTGTTGATGTCCAGCCGTCCGATGGTGACCACGCGCGGCAACCATTCCGGCAAAACTTCGAATATGGTTTGGCGTCCTTCGGGGTCACGGTCAGTCGTTACAGTGCCGCGCGGCTTGTGAAACATAAATAGTCGTGTCGGCTCAGGCGCTGTGAGCGGCTGATTGTCCACCAGAATAGCATCTTGTGGCGTCACATTGAGTGCCGGAGAGGTTAAAATAACCCCGTTAACCCGAACCCTTCCGGCATTAATCCAAGCCTCGGCGTCGCGGCGGGAACACAGCCCCGCTCTGGCCATGACCTTGGCGATGCGCGCTCCGGCGGATGCGGCAGGGGTGCGTGGTTTTTTCAAAGACAGCGGTTTTCGCGCTGCCGGATCATAGGTGCTTTTGTCATTCATGCTATTCTGATAGACGCAATAGTGTTGAAATTGAAGCACTTTGATCAAATGAGGTAATTTTTGAATGGTGCAGAGTTTTTTTAGAGTCATTCAGGAGCGATTTTGAAAAGATCCGGCCATTCTGTGGCTTTCGATCGCGCTTTTGCGGAGGCTAAGGGCGCCACTTTGCGGGGGGAGGTGCCCGTGGGCGCGGTTATCCTTAAAGACGGGGTCATCATCGCTGCCGCCGGAAACCGAACGCGGGAGCTCAAAGACCCCACCGCCCACGCTGAAATGCTGGCCATTCGTCTTGCTTGCGCGGCACTTGGCTCTGAGCGGCTTACCGGATGCGACCTGGTGGTGACTTTGGAGCCTTGTGCAATGTGCGCAGGCGCGATTTCTTTTGCGCGTTTACGGCGGATTTATTACGCAGCGTCAGATGAAAAGGGCGGCGCGGTCGAGCATGGGCTTCGCTTTTTTGAACACCCGACCTGCCATCACGCACCAGAGGTAATCTCAGGACTGAGGCAGGAGGAAGCGGCGGAAATGCTAAGGGATTTTTTTAAAAAGCGGCGGTAAGGGTTTTAAAAATAGAATTCTTGGAATGCGCTTTTCAATCTTATGAGGAAAAATATGAGCAATAACTCGTCCTATCAGCGTCGCCCAATATGGGGCGGGGTCGCCAAGACAATTGCAAAAATTTGTGGCTACCGAAGCTATGACCCTTACTTTGTTTCGCAATCTGAAGCGTCCTGAATGGCTATATCGTGACTATGCCGCTCTGCCGAGACTAAAGGAAGAATTTTTGCAAAGCGAACAGCCCGGTGTGGCAGACATAGAGCTTTGTCACCGTCTCATTGCCGCTTTTCGAAGCGCAGTACAAGAACAAGCAAACCCCGAGGCAAGCGCCATCTGGAGCACGATCATCGACAGAGAATGGACTGAAGTTTTAAGCTCGGTTCAGGCAGGTGACGCAACTAAACTGGCCAATTTGCTAAATTCCATGTTTACAATGCCATTTCTGAACGGCATCTCGACCGGAAGTTTCGCCAAAAAGAGCACAAGCCACGCGCGAAACCGAATCTGGCGGGCGCGCTGCTTGGACGATCTGGTATCTCTGGCCGAAAGCCTTGGCGTGACACGCACGCATTGTCCCGAACAGGGCGATACCATCTTTGCGCTACGGCAAGGTGCTGAGCCGTTGGTGCCTGCCCTTGAGGCCAAGCTGAAAATTGACGTGGGCTTTCCCAATATTGGCGGCCCCTACGGTTACGACATCAATGGCCGATTGATAACACCCGAATCTTTGGAGCATATTTATGCGGCTTTCCGCGCCGGAAATGCGGCCAACACCCGTTTCGGCGATGGTTCAAAACTAAAAGTGGTTGAAATAGGCGCAGGATATGGCGGCACAGCTTATTGGTTTACCAAGCTTAACCGTTTCGACATCGAAAATTACACCATCATTGATCTTCCTACGACCAATATATTGCAAGGGTACTTTCTCGCAAAAGCATTTGGCGCTGAAAAAATTCGGCTGCAGGGGGAAACAGATTATGGGCAAAAGTTCCACATTTGTGCATCCACTGTTTATGCAGAGGCAATAACCACAAACTTTGATTTGTTTATCAATGAAAATTCAATGCCGGAAATGCCCGAAAACGTGGTGTCTGGCTATCTTTCCTGGGCGCGAGAGCGCACAAAAGGCGGCGTTTTCTTCAGTTATAACCAAGAAGCCTATTCGCCATTTCATGCATTCGTACAACCTTTGGTGCCCGAGGTGGTTCGCAACTTCAAAGAGTATGAACTAAAGTTCCGTAACGCGTCATGGTTGCGACGGGGCTACGTCGAGGAAACTTACACCATAAGCGAATTTTAACTCAGGCGTGCCCGGCTTCCGAACTCAAAAGGCCCGGGTCAATCCCCAACTTGTTGAGGGCGGCGTTATATTTGGAATTATGATCCTTATCAAAAATCAAATCGGTGTCACTGTCGCACGTGATCCATGCGTTGGCGATGAGCTCCTGCTCCAGCTGTCCCGCGCCCCAACCGGCATAGCCCAGCGCAAATAGGGCCTGAGCAGGGCCTTCACCTTTGGCAAGCGCCCGCAAAACATCCGTTGTGGCGGTGAGGCTCAGGCCCGGATCGACTTTCAGCGTCGCGCCTTCGGTGAAATAATCCTTTGTATGCAATACAAAACCGCGCGCCTGCTCCACCGGGCCGCCACTCAAAACCTCGATTTTGCGAGGCGCGTTGACGTCGGGTGCAATGTTTAACTGTGATAATAGCTCAGAGAATTTCAAACCTTTATGAGGGCGGTTTATGACAATGCCCATCGCGCCTTCATTGCTGTGCGAGCAGATGTAAATCACCGCTTTTTTGAAACGCGGGTCGTTCATGCCGGGCATGGCAATAAGAAGTTGGCCATCCAGCTTGTCGGCGAGCTTTTTTGAATCGATCATACACCATCATATATGCGGCGTGCCTTTGAAAACAACTGGCGGAAATCGCCACTGCAAACCGCTTCACAAAGACGTCGCTCGCTCGTGATGATTAAATCCGCTAAACACCCTTTATGAAAAAATTGATCGTTGCACTTTGCCTGTTGGTCACTCCTGCTTTTGCTGGCGATTTTGCCAGCCCGTGGAGTAAATCGTTTAAATCTGAGGCGCGGCTGCTTAGCGGCGGCGACGTGCCGAATATTGGCCTGCTGGCAGGCATAGAAATTCACCTTGCCGCGAATACACTTACCTATTGGCGAACTCCCGGTGAGGCGGGTGTTCCCCCTATCTTCAGTTTCGACGGGTCGAAAAATTTAAAAGCCGCAAAAGTGCTTTATCCCGCTCCAAGCTTGCTTTCCGAAGGTGGTGTGATGGCCTATGCCTATGAAGGCAAAGTGATTTTTCCTATTTTAGTCACGCCGCAAGACGAAGCTCAACCGGTTACGCTGCGCTATAAGCTGGACTATGCCACCTGCGAAAAAATCTGCGTGCCCGCGAAAGCTGAAGGGGAATTACTTTTGCAAAAGCAGGGCAGCCTCGGTCAAGCGGATATTTTGGCGGCATTAGCGCGCGTCCCTAAATCTGTCATTCTTAACGACACCGCACCGCTCGCAGTTCTTTCGTTGCAGCGTGTTCGCGATGCCGCAACGCCGACCTTTGGTGTAAAGATTGTAGCCGACGAAGCGGCGGATCTGTTTGCTGAAGGCCCCGATGCGGTCTACCTCACTGTGCAAAAATCCGACGAGCGGCATTTTATTGTAAAAGCTCAAGATGTTCCTGCCGATATGAGAAACGCACAGCTCAAGCTCACCTTAGTCACAAAATCCGCAGCGATAGAAACCCTTGTCGATGTCGATTTGAAGCCGTAAAAGAGAATACGTTCTGACTCCCGTTTAAGGATTTTTCATGCCCATCGCGATTGGACAAAACCTGCCTGCAGTAAACTTCAAAACGCCAGGCGCGGACGGCCCTGAGAGCTTCACAACAGATCAGGTTTTCAAAGGCAAGCGCGTGGTTTTGTTTGGCGTCCCGGGGGCCTTTACACCAACCTGCCACAAGAACCATTTGCCTGGATACCTCGAAAAAGCCGCAACATTTAAGGCTAAAGGCATCGATACGATCGCCGTTGTTGCGGTCAATGATGTGCATGTCATGGGCGCTTGGGCGCGTGTGACCGAGAATGCCGATCGCATTTTGTTTTTGGCCGATGGCAATGGCGATTTCGCACGCGCTGTGGACCTTGCAAATGACGCAACAGCGAGCGGCATGGGCCAGCGGCTCAAGCGCTTCTCGATGTTGGTGGAAGACGGTGTTATCAAAAGCCTGAACATTGAAGATGCGCCTGGCAAAGCTGACATTTCCGGCGCTGAGGCGATGTTGAAGCAGATTTGATCGGCCAAACGCGCAAAGTTATGGCTAATCTTGTGCGTCGATGATTGTTCATGCGTCTCAATATTACGGCAACGACGCGATAGCGGCTACAAAAACGCCTTCATGCCCTCGGTTGCCAGCACATCGGCGCGTTCGTTCATCTCGTTGCCGGCGTGGCCTTTCACCCAATGCCAGCTTACATCGTGGCGCTTCACAGCTTCATCCAGCCGCAGCCATAGATCAACGTTTTTCACGTCCTTCTTGTCCGCGGTTTTCCAGCCGCGCGCCTTCCAACCCTTGATCCAAGTCATAATGCCGTTGCGCACATACTGCGAATCGGTATTTAGGTCGACCGCGCAGGGCCGGGTTAAAGCTTCGAGCGCCATTATTGCGGCCGTTAATTCCATCCGGTTGTTGGTGGTATCTTTCTCTCCGCCCGAAAGCTCTTTGGTTTTATCGCCAAATTGCAAAGTAGCGCCCCAGCCGCCCGGGCCGGGATTTCCTTTGCATCCGCCATCGGTGAATATGGTCACCCGACCATGGAAGGCTTGGCTCATGTCTCCAGCCCGTAGTCGCGTGTGCCCGCTGCTCTTTGATGGAAGCGGAGTTTCTTGAAATATTCCATCGGGTCTTTCGGTTTTACCAAAGCGCCTGGGGGCACATTCAGCCAGTCCACCAGCCGTGTAAGCATGAAACGCAATGCCGCGCCGCGCGCCAAAATCGGCAATGCCGCAATTTCATCGCCGCTCAACGGCCGCACCATTTGATAGCCGCGCAGCATATTTTGGCCCTTGGTCAAATTGAATGAACCATCCGTTTCAAAACACCAGGCATTGAGGCAGATTGCCAAATCATAGGCCAACATATCGGTGCAGGCGAAATAGAAGTCTATGAGGCCCGAAAGTGTACCCTTAAGAAAAAACACGTTATCGGGAAACAAATCCGCGTGAATGATACCTTTTGGTAGAGTATTCGGCCACCTAAGCTGCAAAAATGTCAGTTCTTGCGCTATAAAGTCCGCCAATCCTGCGAACACGTCATCGGCCCTTGCGCCTGCCGCCTGTGCCAGTGGTGGCCAGCCTTTTAAAGACAAAGCATTGGCACGAAATCCCGAGTAGTCCGCCCCGGCAATGTGCAACCTGGCCAAGGCCTCGCCAACAGCACCGCATTGTGCTGCGCCTGGCTGCCGCAACCATACACCGTCCAGAAAAGTAACGATGCAAGCTGGTCTGCCTGATAGCCGCCCCAGCGCCTCGCCCGCGCGGTTTGCGACCGGTTGCGGACAGTTAATGCCTTTCGCAGCAAGATGTTGCATCAGCCCCACGAAAAACGGTAGATCCGCCTCATTGGTGCGTTTTTCATACAGTGTCAAAATATATTGTCCGGCATCGGTGGCGATCAAGAAATTTGAATTTTCCACGCCTTCAGCGATGCCTTTGCACGAGTGCAGCGCGCCCAAATTATATGTGTCAAGAAAGCTTTGCAGCGCTTGGTCGCTCACTTCAGTGTAGACTGCCATTTTGTGCCCTGTTTATCCGGTGGCTTTTCTGTTACCGAGCGAAGAGCTATTGGTCAATTTTTTAGCCATCAATTTTGCGCGGTTTGTCATGGGTGAGAGACAATAAAATGGTGACCACGGGCAGCCTTTGGGCCGCGTTCACAATGTGCGGCTCAGTTGGTCAAACCATCCGTAATGCAGCGCAGCGTGGCTTGATTGCCAAAATCGGCACCATTGGAGCAACGCAGGTTAGGTTTGTGTTCGGTTTGCCATTCGCCATCGGATTTCTCGCCATTCTGTACTTGGTCACCGGCGAAGCCATCCCGCATCTTTCTCAAACCGTTTTGCTTTGGACGGCGGTTGGCGCGCTGGCCCAAATCATCGCCACAGCTCTCATGTTGGCGACCATGAAGGACAAAAGCTTCGTTGTCACCACCGCGCTGATAAAAACCGAAGCGGTGCAGGTCGCAGCATTCGGGCGGGTGTTCCTGCGTGAAACGCTCTCATCGACAGCATTCAGCGCCATCGCTTTGGCAACGCTTGGCGTGTTAATTTTATCATGGCCCAAATCAGCCGAAAAGCCTGCGCCGCGCGCGATTCTGCGGGGGCTCGTTGCGGGCGGCTTTTTCGCAGCCTCGGCCATCGGTTATCGTGGCGGTATCAGGGCTGTGGAAGGTGCCGGTTTTGTGCTGGCATCGTCCACTGTGTTGGTGCTGGCGCTCACGCTACAATGTGTGCTTTTGGGACTTTATATGGCGCTGTATGATCGCATAAGCGTCTGGCCTATGCTGCGCGAGTGGCGCGGGTCGCTGCTGGCGGGTTTTGTCGGCGCGCTGGCATCTCAATTCTGGTTTCTGGCCTTTTCGCTGGCGACCGCAGCCGCCGTGCGCACTTTGGCATTGGTCGAGGTGCTGTTCGCGCTGGCGCTGTCGAAATTTTTTCTGCGTCAGCCAACGTCGGCACGCGAACTATTGGGCCTTACGCTTGTCACTCTTGGAGTAGGGCTTATTTTGTGGGCGTGACCACGGCACCGCTCCGCTAAAAACCTGGGTATTTCCAGTCTTTAAAAAGCCTAACCCCGCAGCTCTTTCGGTAGCGGAAAAAACACACTTTCGTTCGCGGTTGAAACTGTTTCCACGCTCACGGCAAAGCGGTGTGCAAAGGCATCAATTATTTCTTCAACCAGAATTTCCGGTGCCGAAGCGCCGGCCGTAATTGCCAGTGTTTTAACGCTGCCAAACAGCGTCCAGTCGATGTCTTGCGCTCGCAAAATCAACCGGGCAACTTTGCAACCTGCCCGTTCTGCCACTTCTTTCAGACGCTGCGAATTTGATGAGTTAGGCGATCCAACGACAATCATCGCGTCCACCTGCGGTGCCACGCGCTTCACCGCCTCTTGGCGGTTTGTCGTCGCGTAGCAAATGTCCTCCTTATGCGGCCCGACAATTTGCGGAAATCGCCTCGACAGCGCCTCAACAATTTCCCGGGTATCATCGACAGATAGCGTTGTCTGTGTGGCGTAAGCAAGATTAGCTGCCAAATCCAGCGGCAGCTTAGTCACGTCGTTGACTGTCTCAACAAGTACGACAGCCCCCTCAGGCAATTGCCCCATGGTGCCAACCACCTCAGGGTGACCGCGATGGCCTATCAGAACGACCATGCGCCCCCGTTTATAGTGTAGTTCCGCCTCGCGGTGAACCTTGGTCACCAGCGGGCAAGTAGCATCAATAGCAAACAGGTTGCGCTGTGCCGCAGCTTCCGGAACGGACCTGGGCACGCCATGCGCCGAAAAAATCACCGGAGCTTTAGTATCGGCAATCTCCGACAAATGGTCGATAAAAATAGCGCCCTTGGCGCGCAGGCCTTCCACCACATATTTATTGTGCACAATCTCGTGGCGCACATAAACCGGCGGGCCATATATCCTCAATGCCTGTTCCACAGCATCAATAGCGCGAACAACACCGGCACAAAAACCGCGCGGCGCGCACAAAAAAACCTTGAGTGCAGGCAAACTTCTGGCGGGCGAAATTTCAGCGCCGACACCTTCGCCAGAAAAAACAGGGGCTGCATTGTTCACCATCACGCATTGTCCGGTGCGGCACCAAGAAACTTGCGCGTTTCCGCTGCGCTCATGGGCTGGCCAAAGGCAAACCCCTGCGCAAACTCGCTTCCCATTTGTTGCAGTTCAATTGCATCGGACTCTGTTTCAATACCCTCGGTCACCACATCCATTCCCAAATCGTGCGCCAGCGTAATGATAGAGCGCAGCAGAATCGGGCGCGCACCGCTACCGGTTTGCTTAACGAAAGACTGGTCAATCTTGATCGTATCAAACGGAAAGCGCTGCAAATAGGACAGAGACGAATAGCCTGTGCCAAAATCATCCATCGAAAGCCCCGCGCCCAGTTCCCGAATTCGGGTCAAAATTTGCGCGGCAAACTCCGGATTTTCCATTACCAGACTTTCGGTCAATTCTAATTTAAGGCTGCCGCGCGTAACGCTGGAGCGGGTAAGCACCTGCTTCACATCTTTAAGTAAATCATGCCGAAGCAATTGACGCGATGATATATTGACGCTGGCAAAAATGGGGGGCTCCACCACCAACGCTTGTTGCCAAGCGCTAAGCTCGCGCGCAGTACGCTCAAGTGCAAATAGGCCAAGCTCGTTGATAAAACCAGTCTCCTCAGCAATAGAAATAAATTCAGACGGGCCGAGGCGGCCAAGCCGGGGATGATCCCACCGCAGTAGCGCTTCAAATCCTGCCACAGTGCGATCCGCCAGCCGTACGATCGGCTGAAAATATACTTTCATCTCGCCGCGTTCCAACGCCCGGCGCAAATCCGCCTCTAAGGCCAGTTTGTCCGAACGCTGCGACCGCATATTGGGCACAAAAACCTCAACGCGGTTGCCGCCGGCCCGCTTCGCGTGCGAAATCGCTACTTCGGCATCTTTCAGCATGTCCTCACGCTTCAGATGCAGTTGAGGGTCATACAGCGCCAAGCCCACCGAACCAGTCATGGAGACTTCGCGGTCATTGACCGCAATTGGCGTTGCCATCGCTTTGCGCATCGTCTCAGCAAGCTCGGTCAGGCGCGAAGTCTGTTGCTCTGACACAATTATCGCCGCAATATGATCTCCGGTGATACGAGCCAACGTGTCTTGCGGCTTGATAAAACGACCGAGGCGGCGCGCCAACGTTACCAAAATCGTGTCGCCCTGCGCAATGCCCAGCACATCATTTACTTGCTTAAAGCGGTCAATATCAATCGAAATGATGGTCGGGCGCACGGACTTATCACGCTGCGCCTGACCGATAGCGGCATCCAGGCGGTCCAAAAACAATTCGCGATTTGGCAGCCCGGTTAAACTGTCATGCACTGCATCTTGCAGCAACCGCTCTTCGGCGGTTTTAGCCATAGTAATGTCATTTAAGGTGCCAATCAGCCGTAGAACCTCGCCGTCCGCTCCCACAACTGGTCGCGCCTTTAGTTCAAACCAGCCATAATGTCCGTCTGCCGCGCGCAAACGCAAAGCTTGCGACACTCTTCCGCAGCGTTGTTCCAAAATCCTGTCTAAAACGGCGCGGTAGCGGTCGCGATCCAGCGGATGCAACACGCTAAACCAGCCTGACGCGGGTCCTTCCAACGCGCCTCGTTTCAGGCCCAGCTGACTTTCCACCTCGGGAGACACGTATGTTCGGTCGGCTTGCACATCCCAGTCGAAGATAATTTCTCCCGCGCCGGTCAGTGCCAGTGCTTTACGCTCCTGATCGGACACGCCGCCGGTCGAAAATCCGCCGCCGGCAAAAGCATTTTGCATCACCGTAAACCCGATGAGCATCACAATGAGGACCAATCCGCCAATGAGCGCCGGAGAAACCATGTCATTGTTTAGTGATCCGGTTACGGTAAACCCGCCTGCCGCAGTCCACAGCAGCAGCAGCAGCCACGTCGGGATCAGCATAATCGCGCGCTCATAGCGGTGGGTGGCGAGGTAGATCACCAATAGAAAGCCCACCACCGCGATTGTTGCCAGCGACATCCGCGCTACGCCTGCCGCCACCGGTGCGTCATATACCGCAGTGCCGATCATTCCGGCAATTAACAACAGCCATACGAAGGTGATTTGCGATAGCCGCACATGCCAGCGGTTCAGGTTCAGATAAGCAAACAGGAAAATTAGCAACGTCGCCGAAAGCGTAGCTTCGGTCGCCGCGCGCGAAACACGATCTGCCTGTTGACTAAGCCCGAACAGCTTGGACCAAAAGCCGAAATCGATACATACATAGGCCAAAACGGACCAAGCCAGCGCTGCCGCTGCCGGAAAAATCAGCGCGCCTTTAACCACAAATACAATGGTTAAAAACAGTGCCAGCAAGCCCGCAATGCCGATGATTATGCCGTGATAAAGCGTGAAGCTTGTCACTTTATCCTTATAGCTATCAGGATCCCACATGGTGATTTGTGGAAGGTTGGGCGTTTTTAATTCTGCCACATAGGTTACTGTGGAGCCCGGGTCGATAGTCAGCAAAAACACGTCAGAATCCGGGCTGTCCTGTGCTTCGGGAGCAAAACCCTGACTGGCGGTGATAGCCGAAATGCGCGTCGAGCCTAAATCCGGCCATATAACGCCCGATCCCACCATGCGGAAATGCGGCGCTACAATGAGTTTTTCGATTTGGTCATCACCATCATTGGTCAGCGCAAACACAATCCAGCTCGGATGGCCGCCAGCCTCTTTGGCCTGGACTTCAATACGCCGCACAATGCCGTCCGCTCCCGGTGCAGTGGAAATTTGGATAGAGTCGCCCTGTTGCGTATTTCGTTCGATCACGGGTGTGAGGTCAACGGCCGCAGCATCCGTTGTAACTTTTACGGCTTCCACGCCCTGCGCCACGCTGAACTGGGCCAGAAATGCCGACACCAAAAGCACGAGCAGTGTTGAGATATTAAATAGCGAGCCGCGAAACGAAGAAACCATAGGACCTGAATGTTTACGACGATATAAGATGGACCTGACAGGTAACGCTTTGGCCTCTCAAGGGCAAGTGATTTGGCCGCTCACTTATCCCCCGCTATTTATGCGTGAAATTTAGCGCGGGTCGTTGGCAAGTATGGCAAAAAGCAAATGATCTTCCCAAGCGCCGTTAATTTCCAAATAAGCGCGCGCCAAGCCTTCGTGGACGAACCCAAGCCGGGTTAACAACCCGATAGAGCGTGCGTTGCGCGGCAGGCAACCCGCCTCAATCCGGTGCAGCCGCAAGCTGCCAAAGGCAAAATCCAGGGCTAGGTTTGCAGCTTCGCGCATGTATCCCTGCCCTGCGTAGGCTTCGCCCATCCAATATCCGAGCGTTGCGGTTTGCGCTATGCCATGGCGGATATTTCCGAGCGATAATCCGCCCAACAGCGCATCATCAGCGTTGCGAAACAGTAAAAATGTATAACCCTCGCCGCGCGCTGTCTCAGCCTTGATGAGGCTAAGCCTGTTACTAAATCCACCGGGGGAAAGATCATTTGTCGGCCAGCTAGGTTCCCACGGCTCCAAAAAAGCCCGGCTTTTTTCACGCAAGCGTGACCATTTTTTCCAGTCGGTACGGGCAAGCGGGCGGATATAGACCCTCTTTCCCGTTACTCTTGGTTCAAGATGGGCTTGTCTCCACCGCGCAAAAACCATTTTCCAGGTTCCGAACTAAGCTGAAACGCGTGAGTGCGACTTAATAAACGACTCGATTTGCGACTGATCATTGGGCAAAACAGTAAAATGCTCTTTGCGCTCAAACAGGTCAGCCAAATGCTCTGGAAGGGCAGGGGATACACCTGTTGCTGCACGAACCGCGTCGGGGAATTTTGCCGGATGCGCGGTGCCGAGTACAACCATCGGCGAGCTTGCATCACCTTGCATTGCGCGCCGCGCCGCGCCAACACCCACCGCCGTATGCGGGTCCAGCAGATAACCCGAGTCACGATAGCTGCGTTGCATTTCAGCCTTTGTGGCGGTCTCATCTATGCAAACCGCAGAGAAGTCCGAACGAATGCGCTCGAGCGGCCCCGGCGCTATGGTAAACGTTTTCGATTGCGTCAGGCTTGCCATTAAGGCGCGAATAACCCCCGCGTCGCGCTCATAAGCATCATACAAAAGGCGTTCAAAATTTGACGAAATTTGAATATCCATCGAAGGCGAAGTTGTCGGTTTCACTCCTTTGATCTCATAGGTGCCGCCAGCCAGTGTGCGCGCCAGAATGTCATTAGCATTCGTGCCGATCACCAATTGTCCGATAGGCAACCCCATGCGTTTGGCGATGTACCCCGCCAAAATATCGCCAAAATTTCCGGTAGGCACGGCGAAAGACACGTTGCGACGGGGTGAACCAAGGCTGGAAGCCGCTGTAAAATAATACACTGTCTGCGCGACAATGCGCGCCCAATTTATTGAATTTACACCGGAAAGTTGCAGGGCATCGCGGAAGACGTGATTGTTGAACATGCCTTTCACAATTGCTTGCGCATCATCAAAGGTGCCTTCCAGCGCGATGGTATGGATATTGCCTCCGTCTACGGTGGTCATCTGGCGGCGTTGAACATCAGATACACGGCCATGAGGATACAGAATGAAAACGTCCACCTGCTCGAGCCCGGCGAAAGCCTCGATTGCCGCCGCGCCGGTATCGCCGGAGGTGGCACCCACAATGGTGGCGCGCTGACCATTTGCCTTGAGCGCCGTATCCATCATCCTGCCCAAAAGCTGCATCGCCACGTCTTTAAAGGCAAGCGTTGGCCCGTGAAAAAGCTCCAGCACAAATAGGTTGTTATCAATCTGCACCAGCGGTGCGATAGCCGGATGACGAAAACCAGCATAGGCCTGCGTGATCATGTTTTGCAGCAGGTCCGGTGCAAAACTGCCGCCTGTGAACTTGCCAATAATCTCGCTTGCAACGTTCTGAAAGCTTTTGCCCGCTAATGCAGTGAGCTCGGTATGGCTCACTTGCGGATAATGTTGCGGAACGTAGAGGCCGCCATCGCGCGCCAGCCCGCTCAGCAGCGCCTGCGCAAAATCAAGACCGGGAGCCTGCCCTCGGGTGGAAATATACTGCACGTCAAAGCCTTTCAAATGGTGCGACACGCCGTAGCACAATATGCGCTATCAAGTAGACTTTTTAGCACCCTCGCGCCACTGAACCCACGCAAAAAAGGCATAAAACCCTACCAACGTTGCAGCGAGTCCAAACCAGGTTAGCGCATATTCCAGATGATGATTAGGTATCGAAATTTGGTTCTCGCCGCCCTTGGGCCAGCCTCCGGGATTCGGGGTGGCGTCGGCCTCCAGATAAACCGGGGCCACATGCGCGAGGTGATACACATCGGCGATGGCGGCTGGGTCTCGTGTGTACCAAATGCCTTTACCGGGAGCATCAGCAGGCGTAAAAGCGCCGCGCCTTTGCGGCGCGCGAAGTTTTCCTATCACAGTGGCTTTGCCGCTCGTTTGCGCTGCGGCGCGCCTTTCTATCGTTCCCAGATGTTCCGGCACAAAGCCACGGTCGACTATGATTATGCGGCCGTCATCAAGTTTGAGCGGTGTCAAAACCGCAAAACCTTTGGTGGTTAATCCGGTTTCGCCCTTTGCGGCCGGTTCAAACACCAACGCTTCGTCCTCGTGCATAAAGGTTCCGCTTGCCTTGGCCGGTGTATAATCGAGGTCGGCAATCGTCAGTTCCGGCCAGGCGGCCTCAGCGGGGATATCGCTCAGTGGCCGATTTACCCGCGACGCAATTTTGGAGAGCAGAGCGCTTTTTTCCTCCAATCGCCGCAACTGCCAAACGCCAAGGTTTAAAAGCAAGGCAATTCCGCAAACCACAGCCACTGTAGGCCAGAATAACTTGGAGAAGAGCGTTGTTGCATTACGCGTCACGATACGTCACTCAAGATTCGAGGCGGCCAGGTTCTGCCTTATTGCGATATTGCAGGGACACCAACAGACTTTTGAGCGGGCGCAGCAAACCCAAACAGACACCGAGCGTGATCGGTAGCATAATCATCAGTAACAACCATGTCGGCGGGTCATAGGTCGCGCCAATCCAGAGTGTAATACCCAGTACAATGCCGCCAGCGATCATCATCACAAACACCGCAGGGCCGTCACCCGCATCGGCAAAAGCCAGATTTAAGCCACAAGCCTCGCACTTTGACCGCACGGCGATATAGCCGTCATAGAGCTTTCCTTGTCCGCAACGCGGGCATTTGCAGGCCAGACCGGTGGCATAGGCAGAGAGCGGCGGAAAATCGTC
>JAYTYD010000039.1:0-1282 GCA_043742625.1 Methylovirgula sp.
AACACGCCCAGCGGCGATATTCCTGCCGTAAAGCGCAAATTGCCTAAATCAGTTGTGTCGCGTGCTTTACCTGCGCCAACAAAGGCGGCAACGCTTGCAAAGCTTGCCGCACCGGTGGACGCGACACCGACAGGGTCGGTTGTGAAACACGTTGCTGCTGCCGGTGCGGGCGGCTGGAGCTTGGCCGGCGGCACACCCATTGTCGCGGCAAACGGCGAAACGGCCGCAATGCTTTCGCGCCGATACGGAGTACCGGAAACTGCGTTGCTAAGCGCCAATGGATTCAGCACCGCCGCTCAAATCCAACCTGGAACGCGCTTGATTGTGCCGGTCTACAATGTTGGAACATCTGCATCAAGTTCTGCTGCGGCCGTGAAATCGGTACCCAAAATTGCTCCGGTTGCGGCAGCAAAAGGCGCACCAAAACTGGTGGCGAAGGCGCCTGCAAAAGGCAAATTGCAGTTTGTTAAAGGCGCTCAACCGGCCCATGCTATGCCTGTGGCCAAAGCTACGGCTACCAAGCCAATTGCAGTTGCCAGTGCGCAAAAAATCCATGTTATAAAGGCTATTGCCAACAAACCTCAGGTCGCCTCGAAAGCGGCACCGACTGTTGTTGCGGCTTCCAAGCCTGTAATTAAACCTGTTGCGGCGAAGCCTGTTCAGGTGGCCACTGCGATTGCTTCGAAAGCATCCGCGAAGCCAGCGGTTGCGCCAGCCGTTGTTGACACAACCCCAACAGCGAGCTTGACTCCCAGCGCCGCCAAACCGGAAATTGCCGCCATTGCCCCAGTAATTGCGGAGGCAAACCCTGAATTCCGCTGGCCGGCGCGCGGCCGCATTATTCAAAGCTTTAAGTCAGGCGGTAATGACGGCATCAATATTGCAGTGCCGGAAGGCACTTCTGTGAAAGCAGCAGAAGGCGGCGTGGTTGCCTATTCGGGCAGCGAGCTGAAAGGGTACGGCAATTTGGTTTTGATCCGTCATCCGAACGGCTTCGTGTCCGCCTATGCCAATAACGGCGAGCTGTTGGTAAAGCGCGGCGATCAGGTTAAGCGCGGTCAAATCGTTGCAAAATCCGGTCAAACTGGAAACGTTGCCAGCCCGCAGCTTCACTTTGAATTACGTAAGGGATCAACTCCGGTCGATCCAACAAACTATTTGGCCGGCTTATAATCAAGGTATTCGTAGCGCTATTTTACGCGAGACACGAAAAATGCGCTGCGAAAGCGGCGGGGTCCCAAGAACGGCCTCGCCGCTTTTCAAGTTACGGCCTCGCCGCTTT
>JAYTYD010000040.1:0-3349 GCA_043742625.1 Methylovirgula sp.
CTTCGCTTAAAAATTAGCCCGACAACGCCCGTTGTACCGCTACCAAAACTTCGGAGTTCAAGCTTAGCTTCAAAGCTGCCTGCTGGCCGTTTGACGACATTTTTTTCCAGGTTTTGCGAATGATATCATCGATTTTTTCGGCCGGGTGCTTAACGATAAATTCAGCAGCATAGTATTGTAAAAACACAAGGCAGGCGACGTCTTCCAGTGCCTGCGCCCCGGCATCCGTTTTGAACTTTTCCTTGCGGATCAAAACTGCGGCACGGTTGGTTTCTGCGTCCGTGAAACCGGCTTTGGCCATAAGAGCGCTGACTTTGGCAGCATGGCGATCTTTCTGATCAATCCGCCAGCGCAAGTACCCCGCCTTGCCCTCCGGATAGTCCGCCCGCAACAGCATCCAGCGTTCGATATGCTGGCCGCGTACGGCAATTTGCAGCTCCTCACCGGCATTTGGCATGAACCGCGCTAGGCTTTCGCTCATACGTTGGCCATAGAGCAGTTCAGCTGCCACACCGTCAATTTTGTTTGGATCTTGCGCGTTATGATCGTCGATCGCTGCCAAAACCTGTTGCAAATTTCCAGTCATGTCATCTCTTTCAAGCTGAGGCGCATCGCCCCGTGCAAGGTTTCGCCGCGCGCCAAAATCCGCATCGGGGCAAGCGCCCGCACTAACCCTTCTGTTTGCGCGCCTACCGCGTGTGATTGCGGTTCAAAGCAAACGAATTGCGCGCCGACCGGCGACCAGACGACCGGCGAGCGCAAATTCGGGCTGGCGCGTAACACCAGTGCCTTGCGACGCTTTGGCCAATGAACTTGCATCGTTCCATCCCAGTCAAGGTAGTTTGCCGCCGTTTCACAGTCCAGCCCGCCTGCACGTTGCCTTATGCCGCGACCCTGCGCAAAATCGTGCATGGCGCGCACCGGGCCTGATTCAACGGGCCGGAAACCTTCGGCCATATAAAGTTCACCAGCCGCTTTGAAGCTGACGATTGTGTCGTCATCGGCCGGAAACCAAGGATGAAACCCCATGCCATATGGCAAAGGCGCTTCACCCTGATGTGTCACGCAAAGATCAAAACTAACGCCGTGTTCCTCAAGGGTAACGCTGGTCAGCGCGGCATAGTGATAGGGTCCAAGTCCGCGCGCCACATGACGCAAAACCACGCGGCTTGAACTTTGCACCACCACATCCCACGTATTTTGCCATGAAAACCCGTGAATGTTGGCGCCGCTTGGATCATTGGCAGGCATATCGTGAATTTCAAAGCCGCTGTCTAATTTCGCCCCGAACGCGCGGTTGCACATTGGCAGCATCGGCCACGAGCCGAACCAGCGCGGTGTCTCACCCGCCTCCGGTTTTTCCGGCGCATAGAGCATTGGCGTTTCCACGCCGTCCGCATTGGAAACAAGCCGGACCGTATTTGCGCCTTTGCGCCAGATTTCCGCCCGAAACCCATGCGCGTTAAGAATGATAATTTCTGACATAAACCGCCCTTTTGCTCATTTGCATGATGCACTGCCCCGCCTGCTTGCGCTAGACTGCGCAAATCACATTGTTGAGGAAACACCGAACATGAAAACACGCGCCGCTGTCGCTTTTGCTGCAGGCCAGCCTTTGCAAATTGTGGAAGTTGATCTGGAAGGCCCGCGCGCGGGGGAAGTTTTGATCGAGGTGAAAGCAACCGGCATTTGCCATACTGACGCCTACACTCTGTCGGGCGCAGACGCCGAGGGCATTTTCCCCAGCATTCTGGGCCATGAAGGCGCGGGTGTGGTGCTGGATGTGGGCGCAGGTGTAACTTCGGTTAAGCGTGGCGACCATGTCATTCCGCTCTACACGCCGGAATGCCGCGAGTGTGACTATTGCCTGTCGCGCAAGACCAACCTTTGCCAGAAAATCCGCATCACTCAAGGCCGCGGCCAGATGCCGGACGGCACCAGCCGCTTCTCGTTTGAGGGCAAAAAACTGGCGCATTACATGGGCACGTCCACCTTTTCCAACCATATCGTTGTGCCGGAAATCGCGGTGGCAAAAATCCGCCCTGATGCGCCATTCGATAAGGTTTGTTACATTGGCTGCGGCGTCACCACCGGCGTGGGCGCGGTGATTTGGACAGCGGGTGTCGAGGTTGGGGCGCGCGTCGTGGTGTTCGGCCTTGGCGGCATTGGCCTCAATGTGCTCCAGGGCGCGCGCATGGCTGGCGCAACGCAAATCATCGGCGTCGATCTCAACCCGGAGCGTGAGGCGATGGCGCGCAAATTCGGCATGACCGACTTTGTTAACCCGAAAGACATCAAGGGAGATATTGTCGGGCATCTGGTGGAGCTCACCAAGGGCGGTGCTGATTATTCATTCGATTGCACCGGCAATGTTACCGTGATGCGTCAGGCGCTGGAATGCTGCCATAAGGGTTGGGGCCAGAGCATCATCATCGGCGTTGCGCCCTCCGGTGCCGAAATTTCAACCCGTCCGTTCCAGCTTGTGACCGGGCGGGTTTGGAAGGGCACAGCTTTTGGCGGAGCGCGCGGCCGCACCGATGTGCCGAAAATCGTCGATTGGTACATGGAAGGCAAGATCAACATCGATGATCTGATCACCCATAAGCTGCCGCTTGAGCGCATCAACGAGGGCTTTGACCTGATGCACGCAGGCAAATCGATTAGGGCTGTGGTGGAATTTTAAGGGGGGGCAAGACGGCGATTCGAAAATTGACAATCCTCTTTTTTGTAGTAACATATAACATATGAAGCTTGACTTCGATCCGTCTAAGCGCAAAGCGACGTTAAAAAATCGCGGCTTGGATATGGCGCAAGCTCAATTGGTTTTCGAGGGAGCGACGTTGACGTATAGTGATGATCGCGCCGATTACGGCGAAAGGCGTTGCATAACCATTGGATTTATCGAAAGCAGAATGGTGATTTTAGTGTGGACATTACGCGGAGATGTTTACCGCATAATTTCGATGAGGAAAGCCAATGACCGGGAAATTAGGCAATACTACCCCCGACTGGGTGGATGACGATGACGCTCCTGATCTTTCCGCTCCGGAATGGGTGGAGAAATTTGCCTCTGTAGCTGTTCAGCGAGGGCGGCCAAAATTAGCGCGACCGAAAATTTCCACAACGTTGCGTCTGGATGCCGACATAATGGAACGATTCCGCGTTGATGGTCCCGGGTGGCAATCACGCATCAACGTGGCATTGCGCGAATATTTGCAAAAGAAGTCAGCGTGAAGTGGCTTTTCCATAGCTACAGCTAACCGGGCGGCAAATCTATCCGGGCTGTAGTGGAGTTTTAGGCGTTAAGCCACCCATGCCTCTACTTCTCTATCTAAAGATACTTTCACTG
>JAYTYD010000041.1:0-35429 GCA_043742625.1 Methylovirgula sp.
GCAACCCGAGATCACGTTGTGGCACGTTGGATGGCGTCCACCCGCAAAACCTATGAGACAAAAGGCAAGCGGGTTTATTACCTCAGCCTCGAATTTTTGATCGGACGCTTGCTGTTTGACAGCTTGAGCAACATCGGGATTGCTGAGCCAATGCGGGCAGCGCTCGCAGATCTGGGCGTAGACCTTGACAAACTCCGCTCCATTGAGCCGGATGCGGCGCTAGGAAACGGCGGCTTGGGGCGATTGGCCGCCTGCTTCATGGAAAGCATGGCGACGCTCTCTGTAGCAGCTTACGGCTACGGCATTCGCTACGATAACGGCCTGTTTCGGCAAGTTATCAAGGATGGCTGGCAAAAAGAATATCCGGAAAACTGGCTCTCCTTCGGCAATCCTTGGGAATTTGAACGTCCTGAGGTGGACTTTGCCATTGGTTTTGGTGGCAAAGTGGACATGACGACAGACTCTGAAGGTGAAGAACATTTTACTTGGGTGCCTGGTGAAATTGTGGAAGCCGTGGCCTTTGATACGCCTGTGGCCGGCTGGCGCGGCGCGCATGTTAACACATTGCGGCTTTGGTCGGCCCGCGCGCCTGACCCGTTGCGCCTAGATGCTTTTAATCGTGGAGACTACATTGGCGCACTGACGGACAACGTCAAAGCTGAATCGATCTCTAAAATTCTTTATCCGAGCGATGAAACGCCGCAAGGGCAGGAACTGCGGCTTCGGCAGGAATACTTCTTCGCGGCTGCGTCGCTGGCGGATTTGACCCGGCGTCACATCCGGCAAAACAATGATATTAGAACCTTGCCGGACAAGGTTGCCATTCAGATGAACGATACGCATCCGTCGATTGCTGTGGCGGAATTAATGCGTCTGCTGGTGGACGTGCATAATCTACCCTGGGAAGAAGCATGGAAAATCACCCAAGCCACACTGAGCTATACCAATCACACCTTGTTGCCGGAAGCCTTAGAAACATGGTCTGTGCAACTGATGGAACGCTTGTTGCCGCGCCATATGCAAATCATCTATCTGATTAACGCGCAGCATCTGGACGGGTTGCGCGCTCAGGGCCATGACGATGGTCGCCTTATGTCTGAAGTGTCGCTGATTCATGAAAACGGCGGTCGCACTGTGCGCATGGGTAATCTGGCATTTTTGGGCTCACATAAGGTCAACGGCGTTTCGGCGCTACACACCGATCTTATGCGCAAAACCGTGTTTCATGATTTCCACACACTTTATCCTGACCGCATTGTCAATAAAACCAATGGCATAACCTTCCGGCGCTGGTTGTTTGAAGCGAATCCCGGCCTAACCGGGTTGTTGCGAGAAGCCTGCGGCGATAGGGTTTTGGATGACATTTCATTGCTGCCAAACGTGGAAAAATTCGCTGGAGACAGTGCTTTTCAAGACAAACTCACGCTTGTGCGGCGGGCCAATAAGGAACGGCTAGCCAAGATCGTGCTGGAGCGTATGCAGATAAAGCTGGATCCGACTGCGCTGTTTGATGTGCAAATTAAGCGTATGCATGAATATAAGCGGCAATTGCTGAACATTTTGGAGACAATAGCGCTTTACAATGCCATCCGTTCTCAACCGCATAAAAACTGGGTTCCGCGCGTTAAGATTTTTGCCGGTAAGGCCGCTGCAAGTTATCACATGGCCAAGCTGATCATTAAGCTTGCCAATGATGTCGCCAAAATGGTTAACAATGATCCAGTCATACGCGGGCGCCTGAAAGCTGTATTTTTAGCCAACTATAATGTATCGCTGGCCGAGAGTATTATTCCTGCGGCTGATCTCTCTGAACAAATTTCAACTGCGGGCTTGGAAGCCTCAGGAACCGGCAACATGAAGCTGGCCTTAAACGGCGCGCTCACTATCGGCACGATGGATGGTGCTAATGTGGAAATTCATGAACGCGTGGGCAAGGAAAATATCTTTATTTTCGGCTTGCGGGCTGATGAGGTGCAGGATTGCCGGAATAATCGGCAAGGCGGGCGCGATACGATTGAACATTCCCCCATCTTGAAAGAGGTGATGGGGGGCATCCGGGCCGGTTTGTTCTCACCTGATGAACCAGACCGCTTCAAGGATATTGTTGAGGCTCTGACCAATTGGGATCATTTCCTCGTCACTGCTGACTTTGACGCCTATTACGCCGAGCAGCGTAAAGTTGACGATATGTGGTCTGATCAAAAGAAGTGGTGGACTGCCAGCCTATTGAACACGGCGCGTGTCGGTTGGTTCTCTTCCGATCGCACAATCAAAGAATATGCTTCGGAAATATGGAACGTACCGACCAAAGGCTAAAAAGTCTTGTGGCTGAAAAACTTGAGGCCAAACAATGATAAAAAAAAACGGGTGGGAATTAAATCAAGGCCAAGTTGATGCAATTTTAGGTGCCCGCCACGGAGATCCTTTCTCCGTGTTGGGTATGCATGAAACTGCCGATGGCGTTGTGGTGCGGGCTTTCGTGGCCGATGCCAGCAGCGTGGAAGTTCTGGAAAATGGCAAAGTTCTGGCGAATTTAGTCAGACGTGACGAGGCGGGTTTGTTTGAAGGTGTAATTCCACGCCGCAAAAACCTGTTCAAATACCGGTTTTTGGCAAAATATCCTCACGGCGCAGACTGGGAATTTTCAGACCCCTATGCTTTCTCGCCGGTTTTGGGAACAATGGACGATTATTTCGTCAAGGAAGGCACCCATCGGACCCTTTACGAGCGCCTTGGCGCGCATGAAAAAAACCATGAGGGCATAGACGGTGTGCACTTTGCGGTGTGGGCGCCAAATGCTCAGCGCGTGTCGCTGGTCGGAGATTTTAACGGTTGGGATCCGCGTCGCCACATGATGCGTAAGCGCGTGGACAGCGGTATCTGGGAGATATTCATTCCAGAATTGAAAGCGGGTACGATTTATAAATATGAGCTCATTGGCATTGACGGTCATGTTTTGCCAATGAAGGCTGACCCTGTCGGATTTGCGGCAGAAATGCGCCCTGCAACCGGTTCCGTCGTGACCAAGCCGAATGCCTACGCTTGGGGCGACAAGGCTTATCTCAACAAGCGCAACAGGGCCAACCATCGCCGCGAAGCGATAAGCATTTACGAAGTCCATCTGGGATCTTGGCGGCGCAACGAGAACGGCGGATTTTTGAGCTACGACGAGCTCGCAGATCAGTTGATTCCTTACGCCAAATGGATGGGCTTTACCCATATCGAATTATTGCCCGTTTCGGAGCATCCGCTTGATGACAGCTGGGGCTATCAGCCGATCGGGCTGTTTGCGCCGTCGCGGCGGTTTGGCGAGCCGGAGGGTTTTGCGCGTTTTATAGACCGCGCTCACCAAGCCGGAATCGGCGTTATGTTGGATTGGGTGCCAGCCCATTTCCCCACAGATGTCCATGGCCTGGCAAATTTTGACGGCACAGCCTTGTATGAGCACGCGGATCCGCGCCGCGGATTTCACCCGGATTGGAACACTGCGATTTATGACTTCGGGCGCTCGGAAGTCACAAATTTTCTGACTTCGAACGCACTGTATTGGCTGGACAAATACCATATTGATTGCTTGCGCGTTGATGCGGTTGCCTCGATGCTCTATCTCGATTACTCCCGCAATTCAGGCGAGTGGTTACCCAATAAAGATGGTGGCAACGAAAATTATGAAGCCGTCAGCTTTTTGCGCCGGTTCAACGAAGTGGTCTATGCCACAAACCCCGGAGCCATGACCATCGCTGAAGAATCCACAGCTTGGCCGGGCGTGTCGCAACCGGTTTACAATGCCGGACTTGGCTTCGGGTTTAAGTGGAATATGGGCTGGATGCACGACACGCTCGACTATATGTCGCTCGATCCGGTTTACCGAAAGTATCATCATCACAAAATGACTTTTGGGCTTATCTATGCTTTCAGCGAAAATTTTGTGCTGCCACTCAGTCACGACGAAGTCGTGCATGGCAAGGGCTCTATTTTAGGCCGGATGCCGGGCGATGAATGGCAAAAACATGCCAACGCCCGCGCTTATTATGCGTATATGTGGGCGCATCCGGGCAAAAAGCTGCTGTTCATGGGGCAAGAGTTTGGCCAGTCGTCTGAATGGAATTTCCGGCAGAGCCTTGACTGGCACTTGTGCGAAACGCCATTGCACCGCGGGCTGCAATTGCTGGTGCGCGATCTCAATCATCTATACCGCGACATCCCGGCTTTGCATGCGCGCGATTGCGAAAGTGAAGGTTTCCGCTGGATTGTCGCGGACGATGCCGAACAATCGGTTTATGCGTGGCACCGCACAACAGGCGCAGACGACAGCGGCATTGTAGCTGTGAGCAATTTCACGCCGATGGTGCGCGAAAATTATCGCATCGGGTTCCCCAGAGCCGGGGTTTGGCGCGAAATAATGAATTCCGACGCTGCACACTACGGCGGTGGCAATGTCGGCAATGCCGGATCGGTGATCGCGGCGCAAATAAACAGCCACGAATTCGATGCAAGCGCGGAAATCACCATTCCACCTCTTGCCACCGTGTATTTTCAGTTTGAAACTAAATAAGATCAGGCTTTAATCGGAAGATACCGGACGTAAGATCCGGATCATCCGCAAGACAAGGGGAAACGTCACATGTCGAAACTATCTGCCCAATCCGGACCGCTCTCACGCAACGCCCTGGCCTATGTTCTAGCGGGGGGGCGCGGCAGCCGCCTGCTGGAACTTACCGATCGCCGTGCTAAACCTGCGGTTTATTTTGGCGGCAAATCCCGCATTATCGACTTCGCCCTGTCAAACGCCATGAATTCCGGCATTCGCCGCATCGCTGTTGCCACACAGTATAAAGCCCATAGTTTGATCCGGCACATGCAGCGCGGATGGGACTTTTTTCGCCCTGAACGCAACGAAAGTTTTGATATTCTGCCAGCAAGCCAGCGCGTATCTGAAGAAATGTGGTACCTTGGAACAGCTGATGCGGTGTATCAAAATATCGATATTATTGAAAGCTACGCGCCCACCCACATCGTGCTGCTGGCGGGTGATCATATCTACAAAATGGATTACGAGAAGATGCTGCAACAACATGTGCAGCAAAAAGCAGACGTCACTATCGGGTGTCTAGAAGTATCGCTTGAAGAAGCTAAAGGCTTCGGCGTTATGCATATTGATAAGTCAAACCGGATTATCTCTTTTCTCGAAAAACCAAAACAGCCGCCGCACATGCCAGGCAATCCAGACAGCGCGCTGGCCAGTATGGGCATTTACGTGTTCGATACAAAATTCCTGGTCGAACTGCTCAACAAAGATGCGGCAGATCCCAATTCCAGCCATGATTTCGGCAAGGACATTATTCCGGACGTTGTTAAAAATGGCAAAGCCGTCGCGCATCATTTCTCAGAATCCTGTGTGAGATCTGAAAATGAAAAGACGGCCTATTGGCGCGATGTTGGCACGCTGGAGGCCTATTGGGCGGCTAATCTTGATTTGACTGACATTGACCCGAACCTTGACCTCTATGACAGAGAATGGCCGATTTGGACCTATGGCGAAATTACGCCACCGGCGAAATTCGTGCACGACGTTGAGGGGCGCCGCGGCCAGGCCATTTCGTCGCTGGTTTCCGGCGGTTGCATTGTTTCAGGGTCATCGCTCAAACGAAGCCTGTTGTTCACCGGTGTGCGGGCAAATTCGTTCTCCTCCGTCGAAAATGGCGTAATTTTGCCGTATGTCGATATTGGCCGAAATGCAAGACTCAAGAATTTGGTGGTTGATCGCGGCGTTAAAATTCCGGCGGGGCTGGTGGTTGGTGAAGATCCTGAGCTCGACGCAAAGCGCTTCCGCCGCACAGATTCAGGTATATGCTTAATTACTCAACCCATGATCGACAAAATAGGCCTATGAGCGACATAAAAGTCCTTTCCGTTACGTCCGAGCTTTACCCGCTGATTAAAACCGGCGGGTTAGCCGATGTGGCCGGTGCTTTGCCACTGGCACTCGCGCAGCATCACATTGATATGCGCACGCTTATTCCGGGCTACCCGTCTGTGAAGGCAGCATTAAAAGACCGGGAGATTGTGCATAGTTTTCGCAATCTTTTCGGTGGCAAGGCTAATTTGCTCTATGGCGAAGTTGCCGGATTAAAGCTCTATGTTCTGGACGCACCGCATTTGTTTGATCGCGCCGGAAATCCCTATTTAGGCCCGGATGGCACGGACTGGCCGGATAATCCTCAGCGTTTCGCCGCGCTTTCTCGCGTCGGTGCCGACATTGGAAAAGGACTTCTCAAGGATTTTCGCCCTGCTATTGTTCATTCGCACGACTGGCAAGCCGGGTTTATTCCAGCCTATTTGCATTATGACGGCGGCGCGCGGCCAAAAACCGTGATGACCGTGCACAACCTTGCGTTTCAAGGCCGGGCACCAGCGGCGATGTTGCACAGCTTGGCGCTGCCGCCCAATAGCTTTACAATGGACGGTGTTGAATATTTTGGCGATATTTCTGCCCTTAAATCCGGCCTGCAGTTTGCTGACAGCATCACCACAGTTTCTCCAACCTATGCCAAGGAAATTCGGGAACCTGATGCAGGCATGGGGCTTGACGGATTGCTGGAAGCGCGAAAAGCAGTGTTGTTGGGCATTCTAAATGGTGTGGATACGCAGGTGTGGAACCCCGCCACCGACGCTCTGTTGCCCGGGCCTTTTGCTATAAAATCGATGTCCGGACGGGCAAAGTCAAAGGCGGCATTGCAAAAACGACTCGGATTGAGAGTAGATGCGAAGGCTCCCGTTTTTGGCGTCATCAGTCGACTGTCGTGGCAAAAAGGCTTGGATCTGTTGCTGGAAGCGCTTCCTCTCATCGCGGGCGAAGGCGCTCAGTTGGCACTTTTGGGGTCGGGCGATAAAGATCTGGAGGCAAGATATACCGCAGCCATGGCGCGCTATCCCGGGCAAGTTGGCTGCGTTATCGGATATAATGAAGGACTGGCGCACCTGCTTCAAGCCGGGTCTGACGTTATCATGGTCCCGTCCCGTTTTGAGCCTTGCGGACTAACGCAGCTTTGCGCGCTGCGCTATGGCGCAGTGCCGTTGGTGGCGCGGGTTGGCGGGCTAAATGACACAGTAATTGACGCCAACGACATGGCTTTGGCGGCTGGTGTTGCCACCGGGGTTCAGTTTAGCCCGGTTACGGGCGGCCAATTTCAGGATGCGGTGCGGCGCACGCTTCAGCTTTACCGGCAGCCGAAGATCTGGAAGCAGATGCAGGCAAACGGCTTGAAAACTGATGTTTCCTGGCTGCGCCCTGCAGCGCAATATGCCGAGCTGTATCGAAACTTGATTGCAAAATAATTAGGATGATCCAATGATCGAGAACGTAAAAACCGCGCCTATCGATGGCCAAAAACCCGGCACATCCGGTTTACGCAAGAAGGTGACCGTATTTCAGCAGCCACACTATCTGGCTAACTTTGTTCAGTCTATTTTCAAAAGCTTAAATGGTTTTGACGGCAAATCCTTGGTGCTAGGCGGAGACGGCCGGTATTTTAACCTCGAAGCCATTCAAATTGTATTGAAAATGGCGGCGGCGAACGGTTTTGGTAAAGTAATAGTTGGTCAAAATGGCATTTTGTCTACACCGGCAGCTTCTCATTTGATCCGGAAAAACAAAGCGTTCGGTGGCATTATTTTGTCTGCCAGTCACAATCCCGGCGGCCCTGATGGCGATTTTGGCATAAAATATAACGCCTCGAATGGAGGCCCCGCGCCAGAAAAAATCACGGACGCTATCTTCGAAATCACCAAAACTTTGTCTTCTTATAAAATAATCACATCTGCCGATGTTGATTTGAGCAAAATTGGTGCCGTCAAGCTCGGCGAGATGACCGTTGAGATTGTCGATTCAGTCAACGACTATCTAACGCTGATGCAGGAGCTCTTTGATTTCGACGCCATTCGAGCGCTATTCAAGAGCGGCTTTACAATGAAATTTGACGCGATGTCCGCTGTTACAGGACCGTACGCGCATCGGATTTTGGAAGACGTTTTGGAGGCACCCGAAGGTACAGTGATAAACGGCACACCGCTGCCTGATTTTGGTCATCACCATCCCGATCCAAATCTGGTTCACGCCAAGTTTATTTATGATCTGGCCATGAGTCCCGATGGACCGGATTTGTGCGCCGCGTCCGATGGCGACGGTGATCGCAATCTGATAATTGGCAAAGGTCAGTTTATAACGCCGTCAGATTCATTGGCTATGCTGGCCGCGAATGCCCACCTTGCGCCAGCCTACAAGGCTGGTTTAGCTGGCATTGCCCGTTCGATGCCAACCAGCGCCGCAGCGGATCGTGTGGCTGCCAAGCTCAAAATAGGCATTTATGAAACGCCAACGGGCTGGAAATTTTTTGGTAATTTACTCGACGCCGGGAAGGCAACGATCTGCGGAGAAGAGAGCGCAGGCACGGGATCAAACCATGTGCGGGAGAAGGATGGTCTGTGGGCAGTTTTGCTGTGGTTAAATATTTTAGCTGCCCGCAAACAAAGCGTCGCTGAAATTGCGAAGGAGCATTGGGCAAGTTACGGCCGAAATTATTATTGCCGCCACGACTATGAAGCAGTTGCGAGCGCCGGGGCAAATGATTTGGTCTCTGAGCTGCGTTCCAAATTACCTACGCTAAAAGGCCAGAGCATTAATGGTAAGGTTGTCGCCAACGCCGATGATTTTGCCTATCATGATCCAGTTGATGGATCTGACTCTGCGCATCAAGGGATAAGGATCTTGTTTGATGATGGGTCACGGGTGGTTTACCGCCTTTCCGGCACCGGCACCGAAGGCGCAACGCTTAGGGTTTATATCGAACGCTTTGAAGACGAAGAATCAAAGTTGGCGCAAGAAACCCAGTCAGCTTTGGCGGACTTGATTGCAATTTCACGCGACTTCGCTCAAATCACAAAATACACCGGGCGTACAGAACCGAGTGTCATAACCTAATGCAGCTCAGGCCGCCTAATGCGCCAAGCTCTGAACCGCTTGGCGTCACTTTGACGTCGGGAGGCGTGAATGTCGCTGTATTTTCACGCCACGCAACGCGTGTTGAGTTTTGCCTGTTTCATGGCGACGACGAAACACGCTTTGAACTCTCGCAGCGGCTGGGCGATGTTTGGTTTGATCAAATCGCAGGTGTCAACTTGGGTGCCCGTTACGGATTTAGAGCCTACGGGCCCTACGAGCCTAAACGCGGGCATCGTTTTAATCATAACAAGCTGCTTCTGGATCCCTATGCGCGGGCGCTCGACTCAGACCTGAAATTGCATGAAAGCATGTATGGATATGACCGCTCTCACGCGGACCGTGATTTGTCGTTTTCGACGGAAAATAGCGCGCCTTACATGGCCAAGTGTGTTGTTACCATAATACCTGTTTCTGAGTTATTTTTACCCAGGGTATCTTGGAGCGAAACAGTTCTTTATGAAGCCCACATCAAAGGTCTTACTAAACTAAATTCTAGAGTTCCGGAGCAGCAGCGTGGCAGACTATCCGCTCTCAGCGCTTCTGATATAATTTCTTATTTTCAAGCGCTTGGGGTTAATTGTCTTGAGCTCATGCCCGCTAGCGCATCGTTAGATGAGCGGCACTTGGAACCGCTTGGTCTAACAAACTACTGGGGTTATAACCATATCGCGTTTATGGCCCCGTCTCCCCGTTACGCAGGCGATTGGGCCGAGGTAAAGCACTCTATCTCAAAGCTCTTTAATTCAGGTATCGAGACACTTATAGACGTTGTTTATAATCATACGGGTGAGGGTGACGCGCTAGGACCCACGGTGTGCTTTCGCGGGCTGGATAATGCCAGCTACTACCGTCTTTTGCCGGACAATCCGCGTTTTTATGTTGATGACATGGGCTGTGGCAACTGTTTGGCATTAGACCGGCCCTGGAATGTCCGGCTTGTGATGGAGAGCCTGCGGGCATGGGCGCAATGGGGCGGCGTTCAGGGTTTCCGGTTTGACCTTGCCCCGGCACTTGGACGGCGCGCCAACGGCTTTGACGCCCACGCGCCGTTGATCGCTGCAATTGAGCAGGACACTGTTTTGCGTGATTTGAAAATAATTGCCGAGCCATGGGATATCGGAATGGGCGGTTATCAACTCGGACAATTTCCGGCGGGCTGGGCTGAATGGAATGACAAATATCGCGATACTATGCGCGATTTTTGGCGCGGGGCGTGCACTTTGTCGGAATTTGCAACCCGGTTGTGCGGCTCCCCTGACTTTTTTATGTATAAGCGCCCTTCCCGTAGCGTCAATTTTATTACTGCCCATGACGGGTTTACCCTTGCAGATTTGGTGTCTTTTGAAACCAAACATAATGAAGATAATGGTGAGCAAAATCGTGACGGGACGGATCAAAACCGCTCGTGGAACCACGGCGTTGAGGGTTTTAGCGCCGATGCACGCGTCGTAGACGCGCGGCTGCGCGACCAGAGAAATTTGCTAGCCACGCTAATGTTTTCCCGCGGAACACCCATGCTGTCCCAAGGTGCGGAAATCGGGCAGTCGCAGGGCGGAAATAACAACGCCTATGCGCAAGACAATGAAATCTCCTGGGTCAACTGGGAAAAGGCAGACCAAGCGCTGCTCGGTTTCACGCGCCGATTGATCACGTTGCGCAAGGAGCTGTCAGCATTTTTTGCCGATGAATTTGTGCGGGAAGGAGACGTAGCTTGGCTTTCATTTGGTGCCGCTCCGCTTCAAAATGACCAATGGCATGATGGGCAGGAGAGCGGTTTGGTTATGATATTAACGCAGGCGAGCGGCCAAATCGCGCTGGTGTTCAACCGCAGCTTTACCGCCCAAGACTTCGTGCTGCCCGTTGCAAACCACGGGCATTGGCAAATGCACTTCAGCACCCAAGCCATCGACGGGGTGGAGGTCGATCGCTTTGTGCCTGCGACTGCGCCATTGCGTAGCGTGATGCTGTTGAAGAGTTTTTGACCGGTCTTGACAATATCACCGCCAAGGCGAAGGAAGGGCGGCGGCTCACTGGAGTTGCGATCATCACATTCGTTAACGTGGTCTCAAAGGCCACATCTGGAGAAGCTACTATGCTATATGAAGCTACCGTTTCCGCATTCAAGCAGCAGCTTGGCTCGCTTTCGGCAATTATCGATAAGGCCGAGGCATTTTGCACGGTAAAAAAGATTGATCCTTCGGTCATTATTTCCAGCCGTCTTGCCCCTGATATGCTGCCATTCGTGCGGCAAATTTTGATTGCCTGTGATTTTGCCAAAAACTGTTCCGGCCGGTTGGCTGGCGGGGAAATCCCAAAATTTGAAGATAATGAAAAGTCCTTTGAAGAACTCAAGGCCCGAATTGCCAAGACACTTGCCTATCTCGCAACCCTTGATGCTAAAGCGATTGATGGCGCGGCTGGGCGTATTCTTGAATTCCCTATCGGTCCAAACAAAATGAAAATGGAAATTTCGGCATATGCCTTGCGTTTTGCATTGCCAAATTTCTATTTCCACTCCAGCACCGCTTACAATATTTTGCGTGAGAATGGAGTAGAGCTCAGCAAGCGCGACTTTATGGGGCAAGTTGACGGCTTAGAAGCAGCGTAAGGAGACATCATGAGCATTCAACGTATTGGAATCGGCAAGCGCATGAGCGCAGCTGTGGTGCATGGCGATACAGTTTATCTGGCTGGCCAAGTAGCTGATCAAACCGCCGGAAAAAGCGTCACTGAGCAAACACAAGAAGTTTTAGGGATTATTGACGGCATTTTGAAAGAGGCGGGATCAGATAAAACCAAAATCCTGTCGGCGACCATTTATCTACAGGACATAAAAACCTTTGCTGAAATGAATTTCGCTTGGGACGCGTGGGTGCCTTTAGGCCATACGCCAGCCCGCGCAACAGTGCAGGCGGCACTCGCGGCCCCGCAATATCTCGTCGAGATTTCTATAATCGCGGCGAAGTGAACGTTAACTGAAACTCCCGCTCGTGCGGTGCGAACAAAAGCGCGAGGGGAGCTAACCTAATTTTGACAGCGCAGCGTCCAAAGTCTCGCGGCGTTTTGCAAAACAAATGCGCACAATATTCTGAACCGGATTTTGCGCATAGAACGCAGAGACCGGGATGGTGGCAACACCACGCTCCAGCACCAAGCGCTTGCAAAACTTCTCGTCGGTTTCGAGCGTGCCGATATCAACGTTCAAGAAATATGTACCTTGCGATGGCAACACTTTATAGCCCCGCGAAGTAAGCCCGGCGGCCAGATAGTCGCGGCTGTTTTGGAAATCAGCCCGCATATCGTCAAAATAGGTTGCGTCTTTGCCAAGGCCATAGGCGACTGCGACCTGCAAATTTGGCGCGGTTGTGAACGTTAAAAACTGGTGTGACTTTGCCAGCGCTTTCATTAAATGCGGAGCGGCACAAACCAACCCGATTTTCCAACCCGTCAACGAGAATATCTTGCCCGCTGACCCTATTTTTACCGTCCGGTTCCGCATTCCCGGCAGTGCCATAAGCGGAATGTGCCTTAATCCGTCAAAGGTAAGATGCTCCCACACCTCATCTGTAATAGCGGTTACATTATGCTTGACGCAATAGCGGGAGAGCAGCGCGAGCTGTTCGCGGCCATAAACCGTCCCTGTTGGGTTGAGGGGATTGTTAAAAATGACAAACTTGGTGTTTGGCGTAAAGGCGGCATCAAGATCAGCTTCATCAAAACCCCAATGCGGCGGCCTAAGTGTGACAAATCTCGGAATTCCCCCTGCCAATTTCACTAGAGGCAGATAGGCATCATACATCGGCTGAAACAGCACCACCTCGTCCCCCGGACTGATCAGCCCCAAAATCGCGCCTGCCAAGGCTTCCGTTGCACCAGAGGTGACCATCGTTTCGGTGTTGGCGTCGAGATCAATTTCATGAAAACGGTGATAATGCGCCGCCATGGCACCGCGCAGCTCCGGCAGCCCCATCATCGAGGGATATTGATTGTAGCCGTTGATCAGTGCGTCCGCGCCTTTTTGGCGCACGTCCAGCGGGCCGGGATCATCGGGAAACCCCTGCCCCAAATTTATAGCATTATGCTCTTTGGCCAGACTCGACATGACTTCAAAAATAGTGGTGGGCAGCGCTGCAAAAATCGGATTCATGCGGTTTCTTTTGATAAGCTCGAAAATTACAAGTTTAGTACGTGTTGACGTAAGGGCAATGGATAAGTCTCAAAAATGACGCGTGACACGCTAAAATCAGTGCTGGTATTTGGCGGCACCCGCTCCGGAAAGACCGCCTACGCGCTGAAACTTGCTCTGATGTCGGGACTCAAGCCCATCATGCTGGCCACCGCACAAGTGCAGGATGATGAAATGCGCGAGCGAGTTGCAGCTCACAAATTGGAGCGAGGGCCGCAATGGGAGCTATGCGAAGAGCCGCTGGCACTCGCCAATGCGCTTCGTCAACTTGCCCGGCCTCACCATATTGTCGTGGTAGACTGTCTGACTCTTTGGCTTTCTAATTTGATGCTGGACGCTCAAGATATCGAGCAGGAAACGCGCGCGCTTGCGGTGGAGGTGACTAAGATCGGCGGGCCGGTGATTTTCGTTTCTAATGAGCTTGGCCTTGGAACAGTACCGGGCCACGCTCTGACACGCAAATTCCGCGACGCTCAAGGCAGGCTTAACCAAGTGATGGCACAGGCCTGTGACAGGGTTGTGGTTGTGCAGGTTGGCTTGGCGCAAGTCCTCAAGCCAGCCTCGCCAGTTTCATTTAATTTTTGAGGGTCTATGGACGAATTTGATTACATTATCATTGGTGCCGGTTCGGCCGGCTGCGTGTTGGCCAACAGACTTTCGGCCAACCCTAAAACCAAAGTTTTGCTGCTGGAAGCCGGAGGTAAAGACAACTGGATCTGGTATCATATCCCCGTTGGCTATCTGTTCGCCTTGGGAAATCCGCGTGCGGACTGGATGTATAAAACCCATCCGGACCCCGGGCTCAACGGGCGCTCGATCAGCTATCCTAGGGGCCGGGTGATTGGTGGCTCTTCTTCGATAAATGCAATGATATATATGCGTGGCCAAGCGGCAGACTACGACCATTGGCGGCAGCTCGGCTTAAGCGGATGGGGCTGGGACGATGTTCTGCCTCTTTTTAAAAAATCAGAAGATCACATCGACGGGGCTAATGCTTTTCACGGCGCGGGCGGGGATTTGCGCGTTGAAGGGCCCCGGATTTTCTGGCCAGTTTTAGCGAAAGTCCGTGACGCGGCCCAAGAGATTGGCATACCCAAGGTCGAGGATTTCAACACCGGAAGCAATGAAGGTTCCAGCTATTTTCAGGTTACCCAGAAAACCGGCAGGCGGTGGAGTGCGGCGCGCGGATTTTTGAAACCCGCTCTCAAAACACGGGCGAATTTACAATTGCTCACCGGGGTGATGGTTGAAAAGATACTGATCGAGAATGGCACGGCTACCGGAGTGCGTTACAGCCGTAAGGCCGAAGTTTTCACCGCCAAGACGCGCGGTGAAGTGGTGTTGTCGGCAGGCGCAATCAATACACCGCAATTGCTTGAGCTTTCAGGTATCGGTCGGCCAGAAGTATTGAAATGCCACGGCGTCGAGGTTGCTCATGCGCTGCCCGGTGTGGGAGAAAATTTGCAGGATCACTTGCAACTCCGCCCGATGTTTAAGGTTCAAAATGCCCAAACCCTGAATACGGATTATCAAAATCTATTCAAACGCGCTAAAATGGGCTGGGATTATGCTTTGTTCCGGCGTGGCCCGATGACGATGGCCCCCTCGCAACTGGGCATTTTTACCCGCACAAGTGCTGAATATGAAATGCCGAATGTGCAATTTCATGTGCAGCCGCTGTCGCTGGATGCTTTTGGTGACCCGTTGCATAAATTTGCGGCTATCACCGCCAGTGTTTGCAATTTGCGCCCGACCAGCCGGGGGTCTGTGCACATTACCAGCGCAAAAGCCGCGGATGCGCCATCCATTGCGCCGAATTACTTATCAACATCCGCTGATCGCCATGTGGCGGCAGACAGCATTCGCTTGGCACGCAAGTTGATGGCCGCGCCCAGCATGGCACCCTTCAGCCCGCAGGAATTTCGCCCCGGCCTTGCGGCTCAGACCGAAGATGAACTGATCAAAGCCGCGGGGGACATCGGCTCGACCATTTTTCACCCGGTTGGTACGGCGAAAATGGGCCGCAAAGACGACATCTCAGCAGTTGTGGATGAGCGTTTGCGGGTAAACGGCGTGCGTGGTCTGCGTATTGTCGACGCCTCGATCATGCCGTATATTGTTTCTGGAAACACCAATGCGCCAAGTATTATGATCGGGGAGAAAGGCGCGCAGATGATCTTGGAGGATGCAAAAGCTGCCCGATGAGCCTGCTTTCGCAAGACGGCCGCCAATCGGAAACCGCGCTTAAAATCGCGCGGGGAACCATGCGACTGTTGCGAAGCTTACGGTTTTCCAGCCTTTCGGAAGTCAGTGTCAAGCACGGCCGACGCGCCGACATTATGGCGATGGGCGAAGACGGCACAATTTTGATTGTCGAGATAAAAAGCTCGCTCAATGATTTCCGCGTCGATCAAAAGTGGCTGGAGTACCGAGCCGCCTGTGACAGGCTGTATTTTGCCATCTTAGATCCGTCTCTTGAATTGATCATGCCGCAAGAGGCAGGGCTGATTTTAGCTGATGCTTATGGCGCCTTCATCCTGCGCGAAGCGCCAGAGCACCGCATTTCACCGTCCACGCGCAAAGCCATGAGTATACGTTTTGCCCGCACGGGGGCCGAACGGCTCCATCGTATGGACGATCCGGAAGGCTGGCTGGTCTAAAATATGTCTTTCGGGTCTTGTTACTATTTTGCGCGACTATTTTCCGCGCCGGTCGTGCTTACCCAACGCCGTTCGCGCTTGCCCAATGTGCGCAGGCGCAGCGCATTCAGCTTAATGAAGCCCGCAGCGTCGCGGTGGTCATACGCCACTGCGCCTTCTTCGAAGGTGACCAGATCCTGATCGTACAGCGAATAGGGTGAGCTGCGGCCAATGACCCAGGCGTTGCCCTTGTAAAGCTTCATTGTCACCCGGCCTGCGACCAGCTTTTGCGAAAGATCAATCGCCGCTTGCAACATTTCGCGCTCTGGAGCAAACCAGAAACCGTTATAAATCAGCTCCGCGTATTTTGGCATCAGTTCGTCTTTTAGGTGCATCGCACCGCGATCAAGCGTGACTGATTCAATGCCGCGATGGGCAGTGAGCAAAATTGTGCCGCCCGGGGTTTCATACATTCCGCGCGATTTCATGCCGACGAAGCGGTTTTCAACCAGGTCCAACCGTCCTATTCCGTGATCATGGCCGAGTTTGTTGAGAGCTGCCAACAACGTTGCCGGTGACATCGCCACGCCATCAACAGCGGTCGGGTCACCTTTTTCAAAATCGATGGTGACAATCTGCGGCGTATTCGGAGCGTCTTCCGGCGAACGTGTGCGGGAATACACGTATTCCGGCACCTCATTGGCAGGATCTTCCAACACTTTGCCTTCCGACGATACATGCAAAAGATTTGCATCTGTCGAGAATGGGGCCTCGCCGCGCTTGTCTTTTGCAATTGGGATCTGGTTTGCTTCGGCAAAAGCAATCAAAGCCTCGCGCGAGCGCATATCCCATTCGCGCCAAGGGGCGATCACTTTGATGTCGGGTTCAAGTGCATAATAGCCAAGTTCGAAACGAACCTGATCATTGCCCTTGCCTGTCGCGCCATGGCAAACAGCGTCGGCTCCAACCTGGCGCGCGATCTCGATCTGTTTTTTGGCAATTAACGGTCGTGCAATGGAAGTGCCGAGTAAATATTGGCCTTCATAAACTGTGTTGGCGCGAAACATCGGAAACACGTAATCACGCACGAATTCTTCGCGGACGTCTTCGATAAAAATATGTTCCGGCTTGATGCCCATTAGCAAGGCTTTTTGGCGCGCAGGCCCAAGTTCTTCGCCTTGACCCAGATCGGCGGTGAAAGTCACGACCTCGCATCCATAGGTGGTTTGCAGCCATTTGAGGATAATTGAGGTGTCCAACCCGCCGGAATAGGCCAGAACAACGCGCTTGATACCTTTTTGGAGTGCAGACATTTTAAGCTTTCATGATGTTGAAATTTGGCGCGACTATAGCGGCCAAAGCCTTGAGGGCAAGGGGGAAAACCGCATTATAGCCTCTCACAATCCGCGAGGTTGCGGGCCGAATATCCAGCGGCGCAACCCAAAAATCAGAAGCAACGTGATCAAACCGGCCATCAAAACATCCGAGAAAAAATGCCCGCCAAAGGCCATGCGCAGAGCGCTGGTGGCCGTACCAAAAATCAGCGCGCCGACAATCGCCGGAGCCTTCCACTGGGGTGGAGCCATCATGGCCGGAGCCACCATCCAGAATGCTTCGGACGCCTCTCCTGACGGGAACGCGCAATTTTTCGGACATTCGCCATCGAACCGGTAAAACGGCTTAAATTCCCACTTGCCGCCAAATTGAGTGACCTGAACCGGGCGCGGGCGATGCGAATGATCCTTCAGGCCGAGATTCACTACCAGCAGAGGCCCGACAATCATCGTCAGTGTTACAAAAGCGACCGCTTTGAAACTTGGGGCAAACGGCACATTCCATCCATAGCGCTTCAGGCCGTAAGAAATAATCATACCTGCCAGCACAAGAAATGGCGTGACGTTGCCTACCTGCCTGCCAAAGCGACCCCACGACGTAAGCCCGACAAATCCGTTTTCCGGGGTGTAAAACGCTGCGGCCACGACCAAATCGAGTTGCGGAAAAGCATAAAACACCAGCATGGTGAGCAGAGCGAGCAGTAGTGTCAGGATTACATATTTTTGCATCAAAATGGCATAGTCCGGCGGAAAGCTGTCTGGCTTTTGCATTAGCCTGTCTAGCTGAACAATAATAGGTGCCCGGCCACAAATGTACTACCAAGCAGCACCAACTCGCGGCATACTGACGCTTTTGAAAGCATGATTCATGCCCAATTCTTTCATCAATCGACTCGACTTCTGGTTTGATTTTGCCAGCACCTATTCCTACCCTGCCGCCATGCGCATCGCCGCTTTGGCTGAAGAGCGGCAGGTGGCCATTCGCTACAGGCCGTTTTTGCTGGGGCCGATATTTGCTGATCAAGGCTGGCGCAATTCGCCGTTTAACATTTTCCCGAACAAGGGCAAATATATGTGGCGGGATATGGAGCGCATTTGCGCTGCGGCTCAGCTTCCGTTCACCAAGCCGGATCCGTTTCCGCAAAATTCGCTGCTTGCGGCACGGGTGGCTCATGCGCTTACGGAAGAGGCGCGCCCCGCCTTTGTCCGCGCGGTTTATACTGCGGCGTTTGGTGCGGGCAAGGCCATTGCGGAGCGCGCAGTTTTGGCGGATATTTTGTCAGGTCTAGGCCACGCTGCTTCGGCCATCTTAGAAAAAGCCGGGCAAGACGCCGTTAAGGTAAAGCTAAAGTCAGAATCAGAAGAAGCGAGGCGGCTTGGTCTGTTTGGCGCGCCAAGCTTTGTTACTGAAGGCGGCGAATTGTTTTGGGGAAATGACCGGCTGGTTGATGCCTTGGATTGGGCGGACGGCTCAAGCCCGTCTGGCACGGACACATGAGATTATCCTCCGAAGAAACCGAGCGTTACGCCCGCCATATTGTGCTTTCCGGGGTCGGCGGGCCGGGGCAGCACAAATTGAAACAAGCGCGGGTCCTGGTAATTGGCGCGGGAGGGTTAGGCAGCCCGCTCATATTGTATTTGGCGGCGGCTGGCGTCGGAACGATTGGCGTGGCCGACGATGACACAGTGTCCCTTTCCAACTTGCAACGGCAGGTCATTCACGGAACACCCGATGTTGGCATGGCAAAAACAGGCAGCGCCGAACATGCGGTGAAGCGCATTAATCCGCATGTTCACTTCGAGGCTCTTCCTCGCCTGAACGTGGCAAATGCCCGGCAAATGGTGCGCGGCTTCGATATTGTCGCCGACGGCTCAGATAATTTCGATACCCGTTACGCCGTATCAGACGCGTGTTTTTATGAGTCGAAGCCGCTGATCACCGCAGCAGTTGGGCCTTATGACGCTTCGATCACCACATTGAAACCCTATGAAAATGAAAACCCGAGCTATCGCTGTTTGTTTCCTGAGCCGCCACCGGCAGGCATGGTGCCAAGTTGCGTCGAGGCGGGTGTGTTGGGCGCGTTGACCGGAATGATCGGCTCCATGATGGCTATGGAAGTCATTCGCGAAATTCTGGGCGGCTTTGCCCCGCGTGATAGCGGCCTAGTGGGCAAACTGTTGCTGATCGACGTGCTTACCTTGCGTTTCGAAAATTTAAATTACGAGCGTGATCCGGACAATAAACTGTTTGGATAAGGCGTAATTTCCTCATAGCCCGCTGTTTTTCCATTTATCGTACTTTGACATATCGGGAATAAGGTCATCCGATCCATCAAATTTTGCTCTAAGAATCTTTGGCGCACTATCACCGAAGCTCTTTGCAAGACGTTCGCAATATTTTACCAAAGAAATAGCTACCAAAATGCTAAAGGCAATGCAGTCATCATTCTGCCCTTCGAGCGCGGCAATAAGATTGGGGTATCTTTGATCTACACGATCGGGTGCGTAAGGTATTCCGAAATACAGTGCAGATTTTAATTTATCATCATTGTCCGGCATGGCTTTCAATTCAGCTATCCAAGCATTACGATTTACGATCGATTCAGCGAAACCATGGACACTTTGAACTAATGGTGTGAGCAAAACTATCACGCTGCCATCTGGAGTTATCTTATCGCGCAAAATTTGGCGCATTTCGTCAATGTGCGAGACTGGAGGGGAAACAATTTCTAATTTCATCGAATAGGCGAACGTGGAATTTTTAAATAAGTTATGATTTTTTAGCTCATCGACATGTGATTTATATGCCTTCACGAGTGGGTGAGTGAACTGCTTTTTAACATTGATGTATGTGTTAGTGATCGTGGTCATCAGCGCCAACGCTAAATTTGTTCCCTGAATTTCAGTCAGCAACGCCTTTCGATCAGCCGTCCGTTCGGCAAGCTTTTGTGCACCCCAGGTACCCGCAAAAGCAGCGACAAACGCTCCCACCAAAGTTTGGGAAATCGGTGACTCAGCTAGGGCCCAAACTCGCATCGTCATTGTTAGGTTGTCCGCGACAGGTGCAAACGCGATCAGCACCAAAACCATAATCATCGTGACAAAATAAGCCAATAATATGAAATCGTTTCTGCCCATCAGTCTGCGCGCCCTCCGGGATACCTCAACAATTTTTATTTAGCACCTCACTTAAAACGCAGTGATACAATCGTCAATCAGGCGAAGTAACGGTATCGAAATATGTGCGAAGATTTAATACCAACTGTCTAAAATACTTAGTGGGAGTTGGAATATTCCTCTTACCCCTCCACAGCCTCACCAAGCGCTTCGCGACGGCTGCGTTCCAACTCGGCGGCGTATCTGCGCAGCATATAGGCTTCTGATAGAAGTCCGATGACTTTGGGCTGCTCCTGTGATTCGACCACGGCGAGCAAATCAGTGTTGGCTTGGTCGAAGGCGTCTGCGGCCTCCCGCGCCGTCATTTTCGGCAGCAATTTTTCATGCTGCAAGGCGGTGAGGTCGTCCATCACCAGGACGTCGCTTAATTCGTCGAGCTCGGAGCCATGCGCCCGAGCCACGTCAATCAAACCGGCATAGGATTGGTTTTCGCCCAATGCCACCACCTGCCGGAATGAGCCAAGTGGAAACGCCGTGCGGA
Organism: Methylovirgula sp.; assembly: GCA_043742625.1. Classification (GTDB taxonomy): domain Bacteria; phylum Pseudomonadota; class Alphaproteobacteria; order Rhizobiales; family Beijerinckiaceae; genus JANXSV01. The sequence continues at coordinate 20,819 of JAYTYD010000041.1, forward strand.
AATCAGCCAGCCGCATCGCGCGGGCCGCCATCGGCACATCGCGCCACATCAGCGTATCCACCGTCAACGAGCGTATCCATCCGACATCTTGAGCACTGCGGATGCTTTCACCGCGCAAATGAAAGCGCCACGTTGCGAAAGAATAGCCGAAAAATTCGCGGGTGGTGAGCGACGCCACCAATACACTGAGCATAACCACACCGGTCAGGCTCAAATCGCCAGTCACCTCTAGCGCCAGTACAATCATGGTTAGCGGCGCACCAATGACCGCCGCCGCCATACTGGCCATACCGGTTACGATGAACAACGACATCGCTTCGTCGGGCATATACCCGGCTGTGGCCAGCCCGATCGCGAAGAGCTTGCCCAGCAGCCCGCCGATAAAAAGTGAGGCAAAAAACAAGCCGCCGCGAAAGCCGGTGCCGATCGAGATTGCAGAGGCAAAACACTTCAAAATCAGGATTGTCGCAAGGACCAGTCCGGGTTGCGGAATATCGCGCAGCAGGTGCAGCGCACCGTGGCCGGCGGAAAGCACCTGCGTGGAATAAAGCCCGAAACTTCCCACAGCGCAACCGCCAAGGATAGGCCGGGCCAGCGGTGGCAGCCAAGGCTGGCGTACGCTCTGCTCCACAAAGGTTACCAGCCGCATCAAAATTATGCCTAGCAAAGCGCATAGGGCGCCAAGGACAATCGCCAGCGGATAATTGGCAAAGCTAATGTTTTGAATAGAAACTGCCACTACAAAGGGCGGATGGTTCAGGCCTTTTGCGACCATGTCGCCCATAAAAGCAGCCACGGCAACAGGTGCAAGCGCCGGAATTGTATAAACACCAATGACAAGCTCAAATGCGTAAGCCGCGCCGGCTAGGGGAGCATCGAAAGCCGCAGCAATTGCCCCCGCTGCTCCGCACCCGACCAGAATGCGCAAGTCGCTCCGGCGTACTTGAAAATAGCGCCCGATGTTGGAAGCAAATCCGGCGCCTATTTGCGTATAACCCGCCTCTAATCCCACCGATGCTCCACAGCCATTTGAGATAATGTTTTGTCCGGCGACGGCTAAACTATCACGCACGGACATGCGCCCGCCATGCAGCGCATTTGCTTCAATCGGATCCACCGGCAGACGCGCGCGCCATTTGGAATGTAGTAAAAGGCTCAGGCCAAAGACAATGCCGCCTAAAGCAGGGCCAAGAAACGTACGCAGCGGCGTAATGACTTGGGTGCCGCTGATCCCTGTGTGCGAGTTCACCAAAAAAATGACATGATGAGCGAACAGCACGATCTGCGACATGAGGCTCACACAGAGGCCAGCCACCGCACCCGCCAAAGCAGCTATGAGGGTTATGCGAAATTCGCTGCGCTTGAAGCGAACTGGAAATTTTTCCTGGACGGTCTGCAACCAAGTTAGCGGGTTGGCAAAATTCAAGCGAAGCAAAGTCTCCGGTGCGAAACGCAACCCTTCATGCCAGATTTTCTGAAAATCAAAGAGAAACGCCATGGCTGCACTATGGCTCCTAAAGCGGTAATCTGTGAAGCAGGGATTCGACGCGACTTAAGCCGCGTGCGACGCCTGAACCTGCGTCAACAATAAAAATAAGCCGTCGGCATCCTTAGTGGCGCGCAAACGCGCCGTGGTAGACGGGTCCCGCAATATCCGCGCAATCCGAGCAAGGGCCTTTAAGTGGTCTGCACCAGCATGTTCGGGAGCCAACAACAAAAAGATCAAATCAACAGGCGCGCCATCAAGCGACTCAAAATCAATCGGCTTATCCAGCCGCGCAAAAACGCCGATGATACGGTTGCATTTGGCCATTTTTCCGTGCGGAATGGCTATACCGTTGCCTATACCGGTTGAACCAAGACGCTCGCGTTGAACGAGTGCGTCAAAAATCTCTCTTGCTGAAAGGCCTGAAACTTCCGCCGCGCGGTCACTGATATCTTGCAACGCCTGCTTTTTATTTGCCGCCTTTAACGATGGCAGGATGGCTTCCCGCGAAATCAAGTCATTGAGGGACATAGGCTTCTCTAATATTTCAGGCCGATCTTGGCCGCACACTGGTAACGTTAATTTTCAAAAAAGCAACAAACATGCCGCAATCTGATTGCGGCATGCACAGCTAGTTTTGCGCGGCGGTTGGCGGATCAATCCAACCTATGTTGTTGTCACGGCGGCGATAAACCACATTCACCCGGCCATTTCCGGCATGACGAAACACCACCACGGGCGCGCCGGACAAATCCAACTCTAACACGGCCGCTGACACCGAAAGCAGCTTTAGCTGCTTAGTGCTTTCGGCGATGATCACCGGATTAAACTCAGCAATTTCTTCGTGTTCTTCTGATGGCGCTTCGATGACATAGGCTGCCATCATTGCTGAGTTGGCAACGACTTCGCTCGGGTGGTGGTGTTCGCGCAGGCGTTGCTTATAACGGCGCAGGCGCTTTTCTATGCGCTCCGCAGCCTTGTCAAATCCGGCATAGACCTCGTGCGCCACGCCGTCCGCTTGCAAAGTCATGCCGGATGCAAGATGAAGCGTGCAGTCCGCTCGAAAGCCGGAGCCTTCCGGGGCTAGAGTGACGTGTCCACCGATTTTTCCATCGAAATGTTTAGCTGTGATGGCGGCGATGCGATCTTGGACATGCTGGCGAAGGGCATCGCCTATGTCCATATTCTTGCCTGAAACGCGCAAAATCATGAGAGGCGCGATCCTTTCTGATGCTGTGTCCCGCCGGTAGCCGGCGTAGATCTTCACAAGTCTGAAACCAAAAGACTAGCCTATTTTGCTTAGGCGCGGAAGTGTTTCAAGTCAATGTGTCGCAGACGGTGCACAGCTGATTTGAGCCTCGTGATTTGAGCCTCGTGATTTAAGCCTCGCTGCCGTCTCTCGAATAAAGTCTACTTTTGAGTGGAGGCTTTTTCGCGGCGGCGCTCCACAGATGAGCCGAGCTTCAAGCTGTCGCGGTATTTTGCCACGGTGCGGCGGGCGATATCGATGTTTTGATCCTTTAAGCGCTGCACAAGAGTGTCGTCGGATAACACGTCGGCCGGATCCTCGGCATCAATCAATTGTTTTATTTTGAAGCGAACAGCTTGAGAGGAGTGCCCTTCGGCACCGTCCTGTGCATTTATGGACGCAGTGAAAAAGTATTTCATTTCAAACAAACCGCGCGCGCAAGAGATGTATTTGTTTGAAGTGACACGCGATACGGTTGATTCGTGCATGGAGATAGCATCAGCGACTGTTTTGAGGTTAAGCGGGCGGAGGTGCTCTACGCCATGAGCAAAAAAACCATCCTGATGACGGGTAATTTCAGACGCAACTTTTAGAATGGTGCGGGCTCGCTGTTCGAGGCTTTTGGTCAACCAATTGGCATTCTGCAGACAGTTGGAGATAAAAACCCTATCTTCCGCCGCAGGCTTATGACGGGTAATGCGGGCGTGATAACTCGAGTTAACCAAAATCCGCGGCAGGGCATCAGCGTTTAATTCTACCTGCCAGGAACCGTCCGGTGCTGCACGGATATACACATCAGGTATTGCAATCTCGACAGGTGCTACGCCATAGCCCCGCCCGGGCTTGGGTTCCAGCTCGCGAATTTCGCGAGCCATATCAACAATATCATCTTGCGAGACACCGCATAACTTACGTAGGGCGCCAAAGTCTTTTTTTGCCAGAAGATCGAGGTTTTCAAGCAGCGCCGCCATGGCCGGGTCAAACCTGTTTCGCTCTTTGAGCTGGAGGCCCAGACATTCCGCCAGGTTGCGCGCGGCAATTCCGGATGGCTCGAAGCTCTGCACTATTTCGAGCGCCGCCAAGACTTTGTGGGACGATGTGCCTAGCTTGGCGCCCATCGTTTCAGGCTCATTGCGCCAATAACCCGCTTCATCCAATTCATCGATGATTAGTTCCATGAGAAAGCGCGTTTCCGGGTCGCGCTCTAGGATTTGCGCTGATAAATGTTCCCGCAGAGTAATATGGGTGGCCAGATAAGCTTCAATATCCGGCGCTTCGCCTCCTGTGCTACCGCCGGCACCAACTCCGGACCAGGCGTTTGTTGAAAGCTCGACAACCGACTTTGCGGCATGAGTCGCCGGTTCGGTATCAAAACTGCTGGAAAGATCGGTGCCGAACTCACGCTCTACAGCCGCGACACTTTGGCCAAGACGATCACTGCTCCAGTCGCCTTCCTTGGGCGATGACACTTGCGAGAATGTTTCTAGCGGGGCGGTGCTGCGCTCAAGATCCTCTGCACGCTGCAGCAGGGGGTTGCGCTCCAGCTCATCCTCGACAAAAGCTAAGAGCTCGCGCGAGGAATATTGCAAAAGCTTGATGGCTTGCAGCAGTTGCGGCGTCATAACCAGGGATTGCCCCTGCCGCATCACTAATTTCGCCGAAAGACCCATTTATGACTCGAAACCAACTCTACTCATACTGACTTTATAGCATGATTTATCAGCAAGGCGACAGCTTGGTATGATTTTTGCTTCGACAAACTAATCAAGGTTAACATCTGCTCAAAGCCGGAAATCTTGGCCCAGATATAATCGCCGGACATCGGCGTTGTTGATGATTTCCTCCGGAGTACCTTCGGTCAAAACATGACCGGAACTGATGATGTAGCCACGGTCAATGAGCCCGAGTGTTTCGCGCACATTGTGATCGGTAATCAATACGCCAATGCCTCGCGCCGTAAGCTGGCGCACCAGCGCGCGGATATCTCCAACTGCAATCGGGTCAATGCCGGCAAAAGGCTCATCAAGCAGGACAAAACCGGGATGTCCCGCCAGCGCCCGGGCAATTTCGCAGCGTCGCCTTTCGCCACCGGAAAGCGCAATAGACGGGGACCTCCGCAAATGTTTGATCTCAAATTCGCCAAGCAAGGAATCCAGCTCCGCCGCGCGTAGGCGCTTATCGGGTTGAGTTATCTCTAAAATCGCGTTGATATTATCTTCAACGCTGAGCCCGCGGAAAATCGAAGCTTCCTGCGGGAGATAGCCAATTCCGAGGCGCGCGCGCTGATACATTGGCATCATGGTCACGTCATGGCCATCAAGTTCGATTGTACCTTTGTCCGGCTTCACCAGCCCGGTAATCATGTAAAAACAGGTGGTTTTGCCTGCGCCATTCGGGCCGAGCAGCCCGACCGTTTCGCCACGGCGCAGATAAAGGCTAACGTCTTTCACAACTTGGCGCGCACCATAGGTTTTGCCGATGTTATGGACGCCGAGGGTGCCCGCACCGAAATTTTGGCGTTCGGAGCCGTGCGAAGGGGCGTGTTGGAAAGCCGCATCCTCAAGATGCTGTATTTCAGGCAAACCCGGCTTGCCGCGCCAACGACCCCATAATCCACCAAACCAGCTGGCGCGCAAAACGGCCTGTTGCGGAGAACGGTAGGCTGCTGTCATGGCGTTAGTTTTTCGGTGCTTGAGGATTGGCCTCACCTGGAACAAATATACCCTTGACGCGGCCGCCGGTAATAATTGCTTGGCCGGACGTGAGATTATACGTGAGCTTATCGCCGCTCTGAACATTTTTGCCTTGGGTCAAAACCACATGCCCCGTCAAAACAAACGTATTAGAGGCTTTTTCATAGACCCCTTCATCACCGGTTCCGATCTGATCTTTTGAAGCAATGGTAACCGGCCCGCCCAGTTCGATGCGCTTTATTTGGCCATTGTCGGTGGGTGCCGCTGGTGCCGCAGAGGGATCGGCAGTGCCGGATTTGTCGAGAAAAATGGTCATTAGGCTGGAACGCACGGTGCTGTCACCCTGCTTGGCGACAACGTTGCCCGAATAAATCGCCTTTTGCTCTTTATCAAGATAATCGAGTTTGTTGGCTTCAATTGTTATTGGTTCTTTTGCATTACCACCTGGCAAAACCGAAGGGCCTTTTGCCTGCGAAGCTGCTGTTACAAGGCTGGCCGCCAAACCTAACGCGATTGCAAACGCAACACTGCTGCGGGTTCTGTAAGCGAATTTGCTCGAAACGCTCATTTTACAGGATCCTTTAATGCCGCATCAGTTGGATTTTCTTTAGACGTATCAGTGCTGAAGGTGCTTTGTACATGACCTTCGAACACAATCACCTTACCATTATCAGAAAGGTGCAAAGAGTCTGCCAAAACCAAGCCCGTCTTCATCTGCATTGACACCTTGTCGTTCGAGACCATCGAATTTTGGGCAAAATCGACAAATGCCTCATTCATTTTCAAATCGTACCCCGAATCACTGTGCATCAGAACATCTTTGCGCAGCAAAACGGTGTTTTTGGCGGTATCATAGGTTGCCCCGGATGCGCTTACCTTGGCCTTGGCACCGTCTGCGGTGCTCATTGTGCCCTGCATATCTGTGAGTTCAATGATATTCTGCTTTTTTAAATCCTGTTGCGCGAATTTTGCCCAAACCAAATAGGGACGGCCATCTTTATGAAAGCCGGATAGTTTCGGCTGTTCCATGGTAATTTTGGTGCCGTCAAGACCATAGCCTTCAACGCTAAGGCCTTTGGGTATTTTTCGGAAAGGGTCAAAAAGCCCGATGACTACGACCGCCGATACCGCCAAAACTGCTGCCAGTGGCAGGGCAATTTTGAGCATCTTAACGCGCGCGGAGTGGGCATGCGCGCGCATGTAAGCTTTGGAGTCGCGCGATGCTAAATCTGGAACCTGTCGAAAGCCCGCCGCCTCAATTGAACTCATTTTATCTTTCACCCATCGCCTAACACCATTGAACAACCAAGCGTGGCATAGTTAAGGCTTAAAAGTGCGCAAAGGCCTTAAGTATGGGCAAAAATATCAGTTTCCGACCAGCCCATCAAATCAAGCTTGGCGCGCTGCGGCAAAAAGTTGAAACAGGCCTGTGCAATTTCGAACCGGCCTTCACGCTTCAGCATCTCGTCCAACCGGCTGCGCAATGCGTGCAGGTGCAAAACATCCGATGCGGCATAGGCCATTTGAGCATCGCTCAAAGTTTCGGCACCCCAATCGGATGATTGCTGTTGTTTTGAAAGATCTGTGCCGAGAAGTTCACGGGTAAGATCTTTCAACCCATGGCGGTCAGTGTAAGTGCGCGCCAGTTTGGAGCCGATTTTGGTGCAGTAGACCGGCGAGGCCAGCGTTCCGAAAGCGTTTTGCAACATGGCAATATCAAAACGGCCAAAATGAAACAGCTTGGTCACTTCGGCATCGGCGAGCAACTTTTGCAGGTTTGGCGCTGCGGTTTGTCCCGGTGCGATTTGAACCAAATCTGCCGTGCCGTCGCCCTTTGAAAGCTGCACTAGGCAGAGCCGGTCGCGCTTTAAATGCAGGCCAAGGGTTTCGGTATCGATTGCGACAGCATTGCCAAAGTCCATTCCGGCTGGCAGGTCACCCTTATGCAGACGGATGGTCATAGCGTTACCTTCGAAAAATAAAATCGCAGTGGTCGCTTTTACAAGCACCTGACTACGATTTGGGGAATGGTGCCCAGGAAAGGACTCGAACCTTCACGACCTTGCGATCACTAGCACCTGAAGCTAGCGCGTCTACCAATTCCGCCACCTGGGCATTGCGATGCTCTTACGTGGGCAAGGTAAGCTTTGTCAACGCCTGTCGTGCGAAATTTGCGCGCACCCCCCGCCCTAAGACGTGACAATGCTGCGACGCAATGGCAAAGCATGGATATGCAGGAAGTTTTTCATATCTCGCTCGGGCGGCAGGCCCGTCAATTGCGACTGGATACCTTGGTGCGCTTGCGCTGGCTTGCCATCATCGGGCAGCTTGGCGCGGTTGCGGGCACATATTTTGGTTTGCACTTCTCGGTGCCGCTTATTTTATGCTTGATTGTTATCGTGCTCTCCGTGGTGGCAAACATCGGGCTTCGTCTTCTGTTTCCACAAAACACCCGCTTAAGTGATTTTGCGGCTTTCAGCTTGTTGTCCTATGACGTGGTGCAACTGTCATTGCTGTTATATCTGACCGGTGGCCTGCAAAATCCCTTCGCGATGCTGTTTCTCGCGCCAATCATGATTTCGGCGTCGTCGTTGCCGAAACGCTTCACCTTCGGATTGGTTAGCTTGATGATGTTCTGTGCCAGCATATTGGCGCTGTGGCATCAGCCTTTGCCTTGGTTTGATGCCGAGGCTGTTGAACTGCCGTTTTTGTACATTGGCGGAATTTGGGTGGCTATCGTCTTGGGGGCCGCGTTTATCAGCATCTACGCCTCTCGCGTTGCTGAAGAGGCGCGGCAATTGGCCGATGCTTTAGCGGCCACCGAGCTTGTTCTGGCACGGGAACAACACCTTACCCAATTGGACGGGCTGGCGGCAGCTGCGGCGCATGAGCTGGGATCGCCCTTGGCTACAATAACGCTTGTAATAAAGGAGCTAGGCAATCTCGTTCCCAAAGGCGATGCGATCGCCGAAGATATCGAGCTGCTTCGCCAAGAGGCGATGCGGTGTAAAACAATCTTGAGCAAGCTCACCTCATTAGGGCAAGACGGCGCTGGTTTGCTTGAAGAAATTACACTCGAGCATTTGTTGGAGGACGTCGTCGCGCCGCAACGCGATTTTGGCGTGAAAGTTAAAATCTCCACATTTGGCGATCAGCTCATGCCGATATGCCGGAAAAATGCCGGAGTGAATTACGGTTTAGGCAATCTGATTGAGAACGCTATTGATTTTGCAAACAGCAACGTTGCGGTTGTGGCCTTTTGGAATGCCCATAGCGTCACCGTTCAAATCAAAGATGACGGTCCTGGTTTCTCCGCAGATGTACTTAACCGCGTTGGCGAACCGTACATTTCCACCCGTAACCCGGATCGTCGTGCTAAAAATTCGGAGGGTGACGGTTTAGGTCTAGGCCTGTTTATTGCCAAATCCTTATTGGAGCGTTCTGGGGCACAAGTGGCAGTATCGAACCGGGCCGCGCCAAACACCGGAGCACAAGTGGAAATTATTTGGCCCCGCGCTATATTTGATATCAGCGGAAAACCTACCCGACGCGACCAAACATCCAACAAGCACTTACTGACGACTGCGCCAGCAAGCGACTTGTGGTAGAGTGGTGATAACAAACGGAAAAAATGATGCAAATTCCATCCTCCGAGGCTCCCGAAGACCGCACTTTGCTTATTGTTGACGATGACAAGCCGTTCCTCGGCCGCTTAATTCGCGCCATGGAAACACGTGGTTTTAGCGTGTCCTCTGCAGAAACTGTCGAAGCCGGTAAAGCCCAGATCATCGCCAAAGCTCCAGCCTTCGCCATTATTGATATGCGGCTGGCCGACGGAAATGGCCTCGACGTGATCTCAGAGCTTAAATCGCGCCGTCCTGACGCACGCGGTATTATTCTCACCGGATATGGCAATATCGCCTCGGCAGTGACGGCGGTGAAACTTGGTGCTTTTGATTATTTGGCCAAGCCGGCTGATGCTGATGAGATTTACGCCGCGCTGATGGCAACAAAATTTGACAAAACCGACTTGCCGGAAAACCCGATGTCGGCGGATCGCGTAAGGTGGGAGCACATTCAGCGCATCTATGAACTGTGCCAGCATAACGTATCTGAAACTGCCCGCCGCCTTAGCATGCACCGGCGAACGCTACAGCGAATTTTGGCCAAACGCGCGCCAAGATAGCTATGGCTGCTCCCGCAAAGCGTCAGCCAAAGCCTGCAAGTCCGGCGGCAATGGGCTTTCAAAAAGCAACTCTTCGCCGGTAATCGGGTGTTCAAAGCCGAGCAACCCTGCGTGCAGGGCCTGACGTTTCAGAGCTGCTAAAGTTGTCTGTGCCGCCGGGGAAAGTTTACTGGCTTTGGTTTTAAAGCCAAGACCGTAAGTTTGATCGCCAAGGAGCGGATGGCCGATGTGGGCCATATGCACGCGTATTTGGTGCGTGCGACCGGTTTCGAGGGCGCATGTGATCAGGCTTGCGGCAGCGGTGCGCTGACTTTCGCCGTAAAATTCATCGAGCGTCCAGTGCGTTACCGCCTCACGCGAGTCCGGCTTGCGCACGACGGCCATCTTTTCACGCATGTGCGGATGACGGTTGAGCGGCGCGTCCACAGTGCCTTGCGGACGATCCATGCCACCCCAAACAAAAGCCTGATATTCCCGCCGTAGCGAGCCGGTGCGGCCATGGTCGGCAAACAGCGCCGAAAGGCCCTGATGCGTGGCATCATCTTTGGCCACAACCAGTAGTCCAGAGGTATCTTTGTCCAACCGATGGACGATGCCGGGCCGCTTGACCCCGCCAACACCTGATAGACTTGCGCCGCAGTGCGCAATCAGCGCATTGACCAGCGTGCCGGTTTCATGGCCGGCAGCAGGGTGAACAACCAGCCCTGCCGGTTTGTCTAAAACCAACAGATGACTGTCTTCAAAAACAATATTAAGCGCAATATCCTCTCCCAGCGGCGTCGGAGGCGCGGCATCCGGAACATCTACGCTGAGCACATAGCCGGAGTGCACCTTGGTAGCCGGATCTCCGGCAATTTTGTCATTGACGGAGACATGTCCGTTTTGGATCAGGGTTTTGATGCGAGAGCGTGACAGCAAAACCTGAGAGGTTTCGAAATAATCTGCCAGCGCCTTATCAAGGCGGGTGGAGTTCGCGGACTCTGGCATTTCATAACGAAAATAGCCTTCGGCATTCGGGCCTATAGCTGCTGCAGGACGCTTGACGATTTCGACAATATCTTCCTCATCATTCAGACCGAGGCGGTTGATGAGCGCTTGGGCGCGACGTTTGGCATGTTGGTTCATATGCGGTGCCATAGCATGACAATTTGATATTTGCACGTTCGGGATATTCGACCTCGACCAAAAAAGAATTTTGCCGGTAATACAACTTTGTAGTGTACTTTTAATTATTAGCGGTTAATTCTACTTATGATTGTATCATAGGAGAATTGGAACATGAAAACCTGCTTGAGTAAGACCTCGACCAAACTATGCGTGTTATGGGTATTTGCCTTCAGCATTGTGGGTCTGACTGGTGAAACAACACAGGCGATTGAGGCTCATGCCGTAAAAGCTGGCGAAACCGCCGGGTTTCGTAACATGGGCGACAGCTCCCAGGTAAAAGCGACCGGGGGTGCCGGCTTTCGGAATATGGGCGGAGCAGATAGCGTAAAGCCGGTAGGTCCTGACAATTCGGGCGTGCTTCAGGCTCCGGTCGTGCATACCCCGGTATCTGTAGCCGGTGCCGTCACGCCCGGCTACACCGCTTCCAAATGTAACGGAGTCAGCTCCGTAACACTGAAAGCCAACGCCCCAGACTTAAAGCCGGCGACCTTCGGCCCTCCACACTCACGTGTGAATACTCTAGGTGTTCCCGATGTGGGAATGCCGCTGACATTGGTCACTCTTGACGCATCACGTTCAGGGTCGAGCCAAAACGGAGCTGAAATGATCAGTTCGCTCTCCAAGGCAGATATCGCTCCAGGCGGAGGCATTCCTTCACAAATTCACGCCTTAGATTTGTATTAGTTTCGAGCTCACCGTAAAAATCGTCGTGACCCTGCGTATCTGCTGCGAGCATTAGAGCATATCACGCAAAAGTGCGTAGCGGTTTTGCGAAAATGATATGCGTTATCAAAGAGATGGAAGAGCAATTTGCGTCTGTCAAGCATTGAATTGCTCTAAATGCTGCGCTGTGTTTTGCAAGAATGCACAGCGCTAATGCCAACCGTGAAAGTGCGCGGCAAGATGCCCGGCCACGCGATCAAATTGCCATTAGCGCCGACATTGTCAATTCAAAATTTGTCGGAGGGCCAACAAGTCACTTGCGCAAAAACTCTTGAACAAACATTTCCGTAAAGCGACCCGGCCTATCGCGGATATTATGATCGGCTCGAAGGTCACGCAATTTAGCTAGCAGCTTTTCCAGCTTTTCATTTGAACTCGTAATGAGTAGGCGGGCAGACCGCAAAACGGCTGACTCTGATGAGCTGCCACGGAACTGAACTCTTTAAATGTTCCGTGCTTTTTGGCTCGCTGGAGCGAGGAAGCTGTTAAAAATATGTCTGAAGTAAGAGCTGCCAAGTGCGGTTGAACTTTTCCGGATGCGCCTGACACTAAAAACTTGTGACACAGAACATAACTAAAACACAACTTACAGTTTAATCAAATTTATTACGCTTTTTTAATAAACCTGTGGTTGCATACAAACATTCAGAAGGAAAGTAAAACTGCGCATTTTGTCACATTTAGCTCTGGTGTTGTGAAACGCATCGCAGTCAAATAACCGAAACCTCCGGCAGGCTGAAAAAATTGCATAAACTGCGTAGAACCGATGCCATCAAAACCGTAATTGCCGTGGCAGGCGTCTGTGTCCTGATTTTAGCCACCTATATCGCCGGCCTTATTCAGCAACAACAGCAGGCACTTGGCCGGGCGGCGCAGTTCGACATTCCATTAAGCAGTTCGCAAAGTGCAATTGCCTTTACCCGAGCTATTCAGGCTTTGAGTGCTTACAGGACAGATCCAACAGCGGGCAAGCTCGAGGGCGTATGGGTGCGGATGGACATTGTACAAAGCACCGCACAAGCGGCCTTGGAGGGTGAATATGCCCGCTTCATCCGCGCCGACGCCCACCGCGAAGATCTGATATCCCGCCTCAACCAAACTATGATGACAATCAACAGCCATCCCGAAAAACTGCGCGATCCTGCCGAGGCAAAAGACGCACAGTCCCGTCTTGAAGCGTTGGAGCCGGAGATTATTGGCCTCGCAGGACAAGCTAACGCTTTTGGGGCGTATGAGGTGAGTGAGAGCCAGTCACGATTGAATACTTTATACCAAGAGCTTGAGATCATGTTTGGTGGAATGCTGGTGTTTTGTCTGGGCATTGTCGCTGTGAGTCTGCACCAAAACAACTCGCTGAAAGTTAAGGAAGGCGAGCTGCGCATTCAGAACATCCGCTTTGGCGCTGCCGTCAACAATATGTCGCAAGGACTGATATTCTTTGACAAAGACGGGCGGCTGATCATCTCAAACAAGCGCTTTGCCGAGCAGTTCAATCTGGAAGCCGGATTGCTCAAGGCTGGAACCCACATCGACGATATGTTGCGCGCATCCAATAAAGGCCCGACAGCCACCAGATTGAGCGATGACGAACTGCTAGCGTCGCGTCATAAAATGGCAGCCATACAGGGCCAATCGTCGACAATCCGTGAGCAAGCGGACGGGCGGGTGTTCTGGGTGTCGCAACAACCAACCGAAGACGGGGGCTGGGTAATAACATTTGACGACATTACGGCGCGCCGCCGCGCGGAGGCGCGCATATCCTATCTCGCCTTGCATGATGCTATGACCGATCTGCCCAACCGCGTGCAGTTCCGAGAATCTCTGGACCGCGCGATCGAGTCGCAGCGAACCTCAGTCGCGTCCCGATACCCGGGACAAGGCTTTGCTGTCCTGCTCATCGATATCGATAACTTCAAATCAATCAACGACATTTATGGCCACCCGGTTGGCGACGCGTTTTTAAGTGAGATTGCACGCCGTATGAAAAGCCTGATCCGCAAACGCGACATTGTTGCGCGGATCGGCGGCGATGAGTTTGTGATTCTGCAAAGGAATCTGCGCGGGGCGGAGGATGCCGCTAAACTTGCAACCCGGCTGGTGTCTCTGCTGAGCGAACCGCTGGTGGTGGAAGGACTCACCTTGAGTTGCGGCGCATCCATTGGTATTTCGCTCGGGCCTGAAGATGGCATGGACGCAAAATTATTGTTGAAACGGGCCGATTTGGCGCTGTATCGCGCCAAAGACAATGGCAAATCGACTTTCTCTTTTTATGATGGCAGCATGGATGATGCTATTGAAGCACGCCGTCTGCTTGAGCTCGAATTACGGCAAGCGGTCGGGCGAAATGAATTGATCGTCTACTACCAGCCGCAAATTCAGGTGTTGAGCGGCGAAACCACAGGCTTTGAGGCGCTGGTACGGTGGCTGCACCCAACACGCGGCATGGTTCCGCCGCTGGATTTTATTCCGCTTGCCGAAGAAACCGGCCTTATTAACGCTGTGGGAGAATGGGTCTTACGCGCCGCCTGTTTCGAGGCGGCAAAATGGCCCTCTCACCTCAATATTGCGGTTAATATATCGCCTGTGCAGGTGAAAAGCCGCAACCTGGTGCAAGTGGTTGTCAGTGCGCTGCAGATGAGCGGTCTACCGGGGCACAGGCTGGAGTTGGAAATTACGGAATCCATTTTCTTACAAGAGGACGAGCAAACGCTCTCGTCTTTGCGCGAGTTACGGGCGTTGGGCGTAAAATTTGCAATTGACGACTTCGGAACCGGCTATTCGTCGCTCTCATCTTTGCGGCGCTTTCCGTTTGACAAGCTGAAAATTGACCGCTCTTTTGTTAAAGATGTGATGACCCGACGCGACTCTGTTCAGATTATTCATGCCGTCATCGGTCTGGGACGCAGCTTAGGAATAAGCACCACTGCCGAAGGCGTAGAAACTGAGGCTCAGTTGGAGCTGTTACGCGCCGAAGGCTGCACGGAGGTTCAGGGCTTCATGTTCGGACGACCGATGCCAGCCGCAGATCTTGAACCGTTTTTAAAAGCCAAAAAGATCGCGGCCTAGCGAAAACAGTGGTTGTCTGCCATAGAGGCGTGATGAAACGT
>JAYTYD010000042.1:0-2942 GCA_043742625.1 Methylovirgula sp.
TGAGCCGAATTCTGATCTGTCGCTCGTTGTTTCCGGCGCGTTTGCGTCTCACTGCGGCGAGCTGGAAGCCAACCTTGTTGTACGCGCAGCATTGGCCTTCCAAAACCACTTTGGCGACGTCCAACTTGGCAAATTTCATCTTATAAAACGCTTGCCGGTCGCTTCCGGCATGGGGGGCGGCTCAGCAGATGCGGCCGCGGCGCTACGCCTGCTCGCGAATACCCACGCGATTTCCATCGATGATCCGCGCCTGTTGGCTGCCGCGCGTGAGGTGGGCGCCGACGTGCCGGTTTGCCTGTTTTCGCAGGCTCGTATGATGCGGGGTGCCGGTGAGCGTCTTGACAAACCACTTCAGTTGCCGCCATTTTTCGCGGTTTTGGTTAATCCTGCGATCCCGGTTTCCACGGCTGCCGTCTTTACAAAAATAGGCCTGCGACAAGGCAAAATGCAGAATTTTGGCAGCCATCCGGAAATTTTAGAAACCGGTTTTGAGCATATCATTGGTCTTTTGAAAAAATCTCGCAATGACATGGAAGACGCCGCTAATGTTATCGCCCCGGTCATTGGTCATGTCTTGAGCGTTTTATCGGCGGCGCGCGGTTGCCGCCTGGCGCGTATGTCAGGCTCTGGCGCGACCTGTTTTGCCCTGTTTGAATCCTGCCGTCAGGCTGTGATAGCGGCAAGCGTTATTCGGCGCGATCACCCCGGCTGGTGGGTGAAAGCGACGGTGTTGCGTTGATTTTTATCTGAGCAATTGCCTTTATAACGCTCATTTGCAGTCCGCCTTCCGGCCGATCAACGCGCATTTGGCCAGTTTTGCGCCATGAACGTCATAATCCGTGATACTCCAGCCGCTATCGCCGCGTTCCAGCATGGAAAACCCGAACACACCCGGCACGCCAATGCCTCCGGTCACAGTAAGACCGTTGATTTTCATGCCGATGGGGTTACGCGGCGCGGTCACGTCGAGATTATCGCCGCCGTGGCCAGATACAATCTGAATTGGCAAGTCAGCATCATAGGTCAAAACCGAGAACGTGTGTTGATGGCCGGACAAAATGGCCTGAACATTCTTTGACAAGGAGTCTTTCGCAGCCAATGCCAATGTCTTGTTATCGCCCTCGACCTCTGCGTTGCTCACTTCCACAGCAGACCAGATTGGCCGATGAAAAGCCAACCAAATCGGTTTGTCGGCAAGTTGGCTGGTGCCTTCAAATTGCTCCTTATAATAGGCCGCCTGCTTTTCATTTGCCTTGGCTTCGTCGGCTGTCGAAACATCCATGACGTAAACCTGCACGGCGCCAATATCGACAGTGAAAGGTTTGCCCAAACCAAGGCAACCCGTCGCATCCTCGAATTTGTAAGGGTCAAGGGTACGGCTCCAACCCTTGCCACCGCGATCACATTCCTCATGGTTGCCGCGCACAAAAATCCACGGTGCGGCGTTTAAAAGCGGCTCCGCAGGCGAAAAAAAATCCGCCCGCCACACATCCCAATTGTCACCGAAGGGTGTTCCGGCGCACCCCTTGACGTCGATGGGGCATCCAGCCTCGCGATAGTGAAAATCACCAACGTGGATGACCAAATCCGGCTTCAGCTCTGCGCCAATGTCTGAGCCAATGCGAAACGGCCAAGCGGCGATGTCATTGCACGCTTGCGCCACCTTGCCTTTCAGGCGGCAGCCGGTGTCACCAATCAGCAAAATGCGCTTCGGGTCGGCTACCGGCATCGCCAGTGGCACATCGCTGATCGAAACGGACTTCACTTCACGCGGAACAGCTATGCCGCAAACAAGAATGGCGTAACCATCGCCCGGGCGCGAGCGCACCGCCATGTCAACTGCTTTGCCATCCAGTTTTGCCACTGGGCAAGCTTCATTGTGCGATATGGCGCGGGCTTCAAGACCCCCCGGCACATATTGGATCCAATGATAGCTTTCATCTGCCCGGCTCACGGCCACAGCGGATAACAACCCCGCTAACGCGATGCTCGCTTGTTTGATCATAGGCTTACTCCTCAGTGAAGCATCAATAAACGGGTCGCATGACACGCACGTGAAATCTTAGCAACCGACCCGACATCGCAAGCCCGGTGCCGAATATGACGGTATATTTCATTTTCATGTGGCTATTACCACAGGCGAATCCAGCCTATGATCGCACATCAAATTTGCAGGGCGGGATCATGAATATGTTTGCAGGGTTTAGTGTTTTTGCGGGTGTGGTCGCGCTTTTTGTCATAATGACGCTGATGATGGGCATCAGGCAGGTGCCCCAAGGCTATGCTCACACTGTTGAGCGGTTCGGCAAGTTTCATGACATTCTCACCCCGGGGCTCGGGTTGATTGTTCCTTGGCTCGACCGCATTGGCCGCAAAGTCAATATGATGGAACAAGTGATTGATGTGCCCAGCCAAGAGGTAATCACCAAGGACAACGCCTCTATTGTAGTGGACGGGGTTGTATTCTTTCAAATTATGGATGCCGCGCGCGCGTCATATGAGGTATCGAACCTTGAGCAGGCGCTGCTAAATCTTGTAATGACCAATATTCGTACTGTGATGGGCTCTATGGATCTTGATCAATTATTATCCCACCGCGATGAAATTAACATCCGCCTGCTCAATGTCGTAGATAAAGCTGTTGAAGCTTGGGGCATGAAAACTACGCGCATTGAAATCAAGGATATTGTTCCGCCCAAAGACCTCGTTGAATCGATGGGTCGCCAGATGAAGGCTGAGCGCGAAAAGCGCGCCAATATTCTGGAAGCTGAGGGGCTGAAAGCCGCCGAGGTTTTGCGCGCCGAAGGCCGCAAGCAAGCGCTCGTGCTGGACGCGGAAGGCCGAAAAGAAGCCACCTTCCGTGATGCGGAGGCCCGTGAGCGCCAAGCGCAAGCTGAGGCCGCTGCCACCGGCATGGTGTCCGAGGCAATCAGTAAAGGCGA
>JAYTYD010000043.1:0-12699 GCA_043742625.1 Methylovirgula sp.
ATCGGCGAACCCGGCGTTGGCAAAACCGCGATTGTTGAAGGCCTCGCACTGCGCATTGTAAATGGCGATGTACCTGAGTCTTTGCGCGATAAAAAGCTAATGGCGCTGGATATGGGCGCGCTGATAGCTGGCGCGAAATATCGCGGTGAATTTGAAGAGCGCTTAAAGGCAGTTTTGAATGAAGTTACTTCTGCCGAGGGTGGAATAATCCTATTTATCGATGAAATGCACACGCTGGTTGGCGCGGGGAAGGCGGATGGCGCTATGGACGCCTCGAACCTGCTGAAACCGGCGCTGGCGCGCGGCGAATTGCATTGTATTGGCGCGACGACTTTGGACGAATATCGCAAACATGTGGAAAAAGACCCTGCCTTGGCACGGCGGTTCCAATCGGTATTCGTCGACGAGCCGTCAGTCGAGGATACGGTATCGATCTTGCGTGGCTTGAAAGAAAAGTACGAGCTTCACCACGGGGTGCGTATTACCGATGCCGCTATTGTTTCGGCGGCAACACTCTCAAATCGTTACATCACCGACCGCTTTTTGCCTGATAAAGCAATTGATCTGATCGATGAAGCGTCCAGCCGGTTGCGGATGCAGGTGGACTCGAAACCGGAAGAACTCGACGAATATGACCGCCGTATTATCCAACTCAAGATTGAGCAGGAGGCTCTGCGCAAAGAAACTGACAAGGCATCAAAAGACAGACTTGAAAAACTCTCCGGCGAGCTTGGTAATCTGCAGGAGAAATCCGACGCTTTGACGGCACGCTGGCGGGCGGAAAAGGATAAGCTGGGTGAGGCTCAGAAGCAAAAAACGTTGTTAGAACAAGCACGTGCGGATCTGGTGCAAGCTCAACGGCGCGGCGACTATGCTGAGGCCGGACGCCTGACTTACAGCGCAATTCCTGATCTGGAAAAGAAAGTTGCCGCGGCAGAAGTCAAAAGTGGTGAGGCGCTGGTGGACGAGGCCGTAACCGCTGACCACATCGCACAAGTGGTGTCGCGCTGGACAGGTGTGCCAGTGGACCGGATGCTGCAAGGCGAGAAAGATAAGCTCCTCAAAATGGAAGTAGAGCTTGCAAAGCGCGTTGTGGGACAGGAAGAGGCGGTGCGGGCCGTTTCGACGGCCGTGCGAAGGGCAAGGGCTGGCTTGCAGGATCCGCACAGGCCGATAGGCTCATTTATGTTTCTCGGGCCTACAGGCGTGGGGAAAACCGAGCTGACGAAAACGCTGGCGCATTATCTTTTTGATGATGAGACCGCGATGGTGCGGCTTGATATGTCGGAATATATGGAAAAGCACTCAGTTTCGCGGCTGATTGGGGCGCCGCCGGGCTATATTGGTTATGACGAAGGTGGCGCGCTGACCGAAGCTGTGCGGCGGCGGCCCTACCAGGTTGTGTTGTTTGACGAAATAGAAAAAGCGCATCCGGACGTTTTTAATGTGCTTTTACAAGTGCTTGACGATGGCCGCCTCACTGATGGCCAAGGCCGGACTGTGGATTTTCGTAATGTACTTATCATCATGACGTCTAATATCGGCTCGCAATACTTAGTGTCGCAGAAAGACAACGAGGAAACTGAGGCGGCGCGAGAACATGTGATGAATGATGTCAAAGCGCATTTCCGGCCGGAATTCCTCAATCGCGTCGATGAGATCATCCTTTTTCATCGGCTGAAACGCAAGAATATGGCGACAATCGTCGATATTCAGATGAAAAGGCTGGCAAAATTGTTGGAAGACCGCAAGATTGTGCTTGATTTAACCCCGGACGCGCGGGACTGGCTTGCCGAGGCCGGATACGACCCAGCCTATGGGGCGAGGCCGCTGAAACGGGTGATTCAACGCGAGGTGCAGGACCCTTTGGCTGAGCTGTTGCTGGCGGGAAAAATCGAGGATGGCACCACCATTGCCATTGAAGTGCAAGACGGCGCGTTGGTCATAGGCGGCGAACCAGCACACTCTAAGCGCAATCCGGTGGTGGTGAATTTCCCGAGGGAAAAGCTCAACTAAGGGCACAAAAATCCCGCCGTGCTCAAGCATGGGTACGGCGATATTTGACGGTGAAGGGTGGCCGATAAGTATCGGAGTACAGCAGAAATCCGGCCAAAACCAATGCCTGCTGAGCATTTCCGGCTATATGATACCTAAAAAGCTGTACATTTGACGGCCAAGTTCGGCCAAATGTCGGCAAAGGGGGCCAAGGTGGAAATAGCTAGGTTTGGGGTGGAACGGAATAAAAAACGCGGAGCGGTTTTACCCGTCAAGTTCCGTCATGCCTGCGCATGACGGAACTTAGGTTTCCACTTAGCTCAATCCCAAATCCTCCTGCTTCCCGCCCGAGGCGGCAGCGAAAGCAGTTTAGGGACGCACGAAACTGTCACATAAGTTCCGATTGAAGCGCACTAAAATGTGCCTGCTAAAAATTGTGATTTGACATTATCATTTTCCGGTCGCAATGTTCGAGTGTTGATGTTTAAGAGGATAGAACTCATGCACAACATATATGCAATTTGGCTAAAGCAACGTGATAAAGATCGGAGCTAATATGACGCCACCTGAGCAGAAAGCCTGATTTCAAAACGCTCGAATACTGGTTGAGGTGCGCGCCTAAACGCGACTGTATTCTGACTATTGAAATCAAAGCGCTAAAGCTGCCCCAAACGCCAAGGCGGAACGGCGCTCTAACTCACAATTTGAAATTCTTAACGGTCTAAACCACCGTAACGTTCAGTGAAGCTAAAACGGATGTTTCGTGAAACCCGAAACAAGGCCCCGTTGTCGCTCTTATGCGCCGGGGCCATTTTTAGTTTTGAGCAAGGCCAAGTGGTTTTAGCTGAGTAAGGGCAAGGGGCTTTCGACCAGAGCAATGTTTAGAATTGTGCAATGTTTAGACCAGTGCAATGGCAGAAACCAAGCGGCCATAATCGGGCTCGGCCTTATGGGTGGCGCGGCGATAAGAGAAAAAGCGAGCCTCGTCGGCGTAAGTGTCAAGGCCGAGGCTGGCGAAATAGATGCCGGTCGCTTGTGCGCGCATTTGGATAAAGCCGGGCAGGTCAAAATAGGCGTGGCCGGGCTTAGGGGCCGGTTTGAAATAGCTGGCGTGGGAATTTGATTGTGCGGTGAAGTTGACGACGAATTCGGCTCCGACCTCATAGGACGCCTGATGGATGCACGGGCCTAGCACGGCGGAGATGGCGCTAGGGCGTGCGCCTAAAGCCACCATGGCGGTGACGGTTGCGCCAATAATGTTGTTAAACGCACCTTTCCAGCCGGCATGGCAAGCGCCAATAACATGATTTTCAACGTCGGCGAACAGAACCATGCCGCAATCGGCTCCCGTGGTGCCAAGCGCAAGATTGCGGGTGCGGGAAACCAGCCCATCGGCGCGCGGACGGTTTTCCGGCAACCACGGCTCTGACACCGCTACGACATCCACCGAATGGATTTGATAGGGCACCAGCAGGCGCGCGGCGGGAACGCCGAGGTCGGCGGCCATGCGGGTGCGGTTTTCTTGCACCGAAGCAGGCTCATCTTGCGAGCCGACGCCACCGTTCAAGCTGGTGTACACTCCGGTGGACACGCCACCGTTGCGGGTGAAAAAACCGTGCGCTAGGCCCTGCGTGAGAAGGCTCGGATGCTGAAGGGGCGCGCTCATCTATTTCCCTCTTGAGAGGGGTCTTGCTGGTAATGCTCGCCGGATTTTTGTGTGCGGGGCAAATCTGTTTCGTCATTCTCCTCAAGGTGATCCGGAAAGGCGGGCAGGTGGCTGAGGTTTGGCGAAGTGATGGCCAAAACCTTGAATAATTCTCCCATATGCTCGGGGGCCGGATCAATCAGGCGGAGCAGGGCCGCGTCGATCTCGACAGCTTGCGGCTCTGTGGCGCGGCGCTTCAGGCCGTTGGCGCGCTCGATGATGCCAAGATTTTTGAGAAATTCTCCTTGGGTGATCGGGCCGTGGACAGAAATATTCGTGGTCTGCGCGGCACGTACCAGCGCGGCAAAATCAACATGGGCGGTAAGGTCCGCCTCGCCGATATGGCTAAGCGGATCGACAAACTGGTGACCTTTAAGGGCTTGAAGCGTCTCTCCCAAAGCGGTGCGGGTATGGCCATAGTCGATGGCGAGCACTGCGCCGGGGTTGCGTTGAAGACGGTGGGCCAGCGTACGCATAAGCAGGCGGCCTTCGACGCCTATTTCAAGAACTTCGCCGACAGGGGCGGGGGTGTTTAGGCTGGGCTCCACTTCGCTGGATGCGCCAAAAACCAATTGCTTGGTTTCATCGAGGCCGATCAAACGCTCGCACCAGCCGCGCTGGGTGCGGACATAGTGGCGCACGGGCAGTGCGTCAAACAGCTCATTGGCTATGATGATGGCGGGGCCTTCCGGAATTTCGCCGACATCCTTATGCCACGTCACCGGAACCGGAACGCGGGCCAGAGTGGCTTTTTGCCGCTCGATCAAAACCGGGCTGGTTTCAACCATGTGAACTTCGACGGCCTGGGTGAAGCCGGGAATCGAGCGTAGCGCGCGCAGGGCATCCGCAATCAGGGTTCCGCGACCGGGGCCGATCTCGATCAGCCGGACGAGTTTGGGGCGACCGAGCAAGGCCCACACTTCAGCAACCCAGAGGCCAATAAGCTCGCCAAACATCTGACTAATTTCCGGCGCGGTGATAAAGTCACCGTGCGCGCCAAACGGATCGCGCGTGGTGTAATATCCGTGCTTGGGGTGGCTGAGCGCCAGACTCATAAAGCGCTCAACGCTGAGCGGCCCTTCTTGAGCTATCATCCAACGCATTTCTTGTTCCAGCGGGGTCAATGTGTATCCTCTAAAAATTTAGCTTTGCGCATGGCGTTTATCATATACGCGGCGCCGATGATAATAAGCGGGAGCGACAAAACCATGCCCACGGTAAGTCCGTTTGCCAAGTCTTCGCTGCTATCCGGCTGGCGGAAGAACTCTGAGAAAATCCGGGCGATGCCATAGCAAACACTAAACAAACCCATGACCAAGCCGGGTTTTTTAAGGCCGCCGCGGGCGACAAATAGCGCCAGAATAACCAACAGCAGCAGCCCTTCAAGCCCAGCCTCATAGAGTTGGCTGGGATGGCGCGGCACATCGTCCACAGTTGGAAAAATCATAGCCCAAGAAACGCCGCTCGGTCGACCCCACATTTCGGGGCGGATAAAATTGGCAAGGCGGCCAAAAAATATCCCTATCGGCACCACTACGGCGCAAATGTCAGCGACGGTCAGAAATGAAAGCTGATATTTGCGGGCGAAAAACCAAATCCCGACCACCACACCAATGAGCCCGCCGTGAAAGGACATGCCGCCTTCCCAGACTTTTAAAATGTCGAGCGGATGCGCGAAATAATAGTCCCGCGTGAAAAACAGGATGCCAAGGCGGCCGCCAATAATAGTGCCAAGCGCGGCGTAAACCAGCAAATCATCCAGCGCCAACACATCCGGACGCCGCACGGCACCCCAGAGCTGCGGACGCTGCACCAAAAAGCGCGCGTAGAGCAGGCCACCGATCAACCCGGCAATGTAGGCGAGCGCATACCAGCGGATTGGCAGGGGGCCGATATAGGGAACCGGAATATTGAACCAGACCGGATTGATAACCGGATAGGTCCAAAGCGCTAACAATTGTGAAAATGGAAACATGAAAACCTCATGTGAATTGATTGCCCGCTTGCGCAACGGGCGTCAAGTTCAGCATATTGCCGTCAGGCTCTTGCAAGCGTGATATTCCGCGCCTATTTCAAGGATATAACGGAGATTTAACGTGATCCCCGGCTGAATTTTTCCCTAAGGGGATATGTGTTTCAAGGTTTTTGCGAGGATTTTATCATGACACAGACCCGCGGCCGGATTTTTGATGATCTTGCTAAAATGGCGAATGACGCGGCAGGCATGGCGCAAGGCTTGCGCCGTGAGGCTGAAACGCTGGTGCGCACTCAAGCGGAGCGTCTGCTCAGCACCATGGATGTGGTGACGCGCGAAGAGTTTGAAGCGGTAAAAGACATGGCCGCCAAAGCCCGCGACGAAAACGACCGGTTGACGGCACGCATTGTTGCGCTTGAAGGCTTGATGCGTTCCGGCGACCACAACCCTTAGAGGCTGCTTTAGTATGCAGCGGATTTTTTTCGGTTGTTCGCAGAATAAATCGGGCATCCCCCCTGCCGGGAGACCCCGATCGGTAAATACTTATCCCCAATTTGCCGTTTCTGTGGATAGATCGGCTAAGCTTTGCGCAGCAGCGTAGACCTCGAGTCACAAATGCTTGATTCTTGTTCAAGTGATTTGGTTTTGCGTGATTTGTTTTTAAGCGACTCTCTGATGTTTCGCTTTGCCGCGTTCTGGCTTCCCCGCATTTAAAAATATGTGTTCCGCTTAAAGATTTGGGCGGGCCGCAAAAGGATTCTAATATGTATTTGCAAATGAATAA
The DNA here is from genome assembly GCA_043742625.1 of Methylovirgula sp. Classification (GTDB taxonomy): domain Bacteria; phylum Pseudomonadota; class Alphaproteobacteria; order Rhizobiales; family Beijerinckiaceae; genus JANXSV01. The sequence goes on from JAYTYD010000043.1 coordinate 6,460, forward strand.
TATCGACCGCAGCATGCATCCGGTTGATGTTGTTGAGCAGCTCGCAGCGCTCAAACATTGGAGCTTTGAACGCTCGGCTCCGGATGAGATTTCCATCGGAGTCAGCGGGCGCTGGAGCGAATATCAGGTGGCGTTCACTTGGATTGGCGATATGGAAGCGCTGCATGTGAGCACTGCGTTCCAGTTTAAGGTGCCGGATCATAAGCGGGACGTGCTGCGTGATTTGATTTCAATGATCAACGAGCAGCTCTGGGTGGGGCACTTCGAATATTGGCAGCGCGATCAGGTGATCATGTTCCGCCACGCATTGTTGTTGGCGGGCGGAAGCGAGCCAAGCGGCCAGCAATGCGAAGCGCTGCTCTCGATTGCCTCCGACGCCTGTGAACGCTATTTTGAAGCGTTTCAGTATGTGGTTTGGGCGGGTAAAACGCCGCGCGAGGCGCTGGACTTTGCCATGTTTGAAACGGCGGGAAGTGCCTAGGCTATGCGTATCGACATTTCATTGACACTGGTGGGAGCCGGTAAAATGGGCGGTGCCATGTTGCAAGGCTGGCTTAAGCTGGGCCTTTCGCCTTCGCGCGCATTTGTGGTGGAGCCATTTCCGTCGGAAGAGCTGAAAGCGCTATGCGCCGCAACAGGCGTTACGCTGAACGGCGCGCCGCAACTGAGCGACGTTGTGGTGCTGGCGACCAAGCCGCAAATGCTTGATTCGGCCGCGGAGACGCTGGTGCCGTTGGTGGGACAAAAATCGCTGGTGATTTCGATTCTGGCAGGCAAGACCATCGCAAATTTGCAGGCGCGATTGCCGCACGCCAAAGCGCTGGTGCGGGCAATGCCAAACACTCCGGCGGCGGTGGGGCGCGGCATAACCGGGGTTTTTGCCACCGATGCGGTTTCGCCGGCGCAGCGCGATGTCACCACGCAATTGTTGGGCGCGATAGGCCGTGTCGAATGGGTGGAAAGCGAAGATCAGATTGATATGGTGACGGCGGTGTCGGGCTCCGGCCCCGCCTATGTGTTTTACCTTGCTGAATGTTTGGCCAAGGCGGGTGAGGCCGCCGGGCTGCCAGCGGGTTTGGCGGCACGGCTGGCGCGCGCAACCGTGGAGGGCGCGGGCGAATTGATGTTTCAGGAGCCGCAAACAGCCCCCGCGCAGCTGCGTATCAACGTGACATCGCCGGGCGGAACGACGGCGGCGGCGCTTGATGTGTTGATGGCGGATGCAGGTTTGGCTGCGCTGATGGCGCGGGCTGTGGATGCGGCGAAGCGGCGCGCCGCCGAGCTTTCCGGCTGATATCGCTTGGCATTTTGAGCCAAGGGCATAGTATGGGCCTAACCATGGAGTACTGCTATGACTGCATCTTCAAATTCCAACCGCACGCTTATCATTGAAGCGCTGATGCGCCTAGCCGCCGAGAGCGACTGGAATGATTTTTCGTTGAGCGACGTTGCCAAAGAAGCGGGCGTTTCGCTCAGCGACTTCCGCGACCTGTTTCCATCCAAAGGCGCTATTCTTGGCGCGTTTTCGCGGCAGATTGACCAGATTGTGTTGAAAGGTCAGAACGAAGATTTACACGATGAATCGGCCAAGGATCGGCTGTTTGATGTGTTGATGCGGCGGCTTGATGCCATGCGCCCTTATCGCGCCGCGCTGAAAGGCATTTTGCAATGGGCGAAACGGACGCCGTCAGCGGCGATTGCGCTCAATCAGTTGGCGTCAAACTCGCAGCGGTTTATGCTGGAAGCGGCAGGCATCTCCACCGAGGGGCCGGTTGGCGCGCTGAAAATCCAAGGGCTGGTGATCGGCTTCACACAGGTGGTCGAGGTTTGGATCGATGACGAGTCTGAAGACCTCGGTGCGACTATGGCAGCGCTGGACAAGACGCTGGATCGTGGCGGCAAGGTGATTGCGCGGGCGCAAGATGTGCAGCGCCTGACCGCGCCGCTGTGCAATTTTTTGGGCGGCATCATGAAGTTTGGTGCCGAGCGCCGCCGCGCGCGCAAACATGACCACGAGACGGCAGCCGCAGGCGCTGAATGAGAGCAAGCGATGTCGCACCGCTGATCGATTTCGCAGATTTCATGAAGGTGGACATTCGTGTCGGCACCATTATGACGGCGGAACCGTTTCCGCAGGCGCGCAAACCGGCGTTTAAACTGACGATTGATTTTGGCGACGAGATCGGCGTCAAAAAATCTTCGGCGCAGATCACGGTGCATTACAGCTGCGGAACATTGGTGGGGCACAGGGTGGCGGCGGTGGTGAACTTCCCGCCGCGGCAGATCGGGCCGTTTATATCAGAGGTTTTGACGCTGGGTTTTCCTGACGCCAGCGGCGAAGTGGTGTTGATCGGGCCAAGTGTGGATGTGCCGAACGGCGGACGGCTGTTTTAGGGGGGGTGGATAAGATCACGTACAAAGAGCTTAAAACGAACGTATCTTGTACTAATTTCGCATTTCTTTTAAGTTCGACCGATGAACACTCTAATCAAATATGTGTTTTTTGTGGACGGGACTAATGCGGCAAGCGACTAGTAATTTGGGAATTGGTAACTCGGCCCTATCCGCCACTGACAGGGAGTTGGTTTATCAATTAACTGACGACATTAACATTATTGTAACTCTGCTTCAATCACGCGTAAAGCCGGGAGAAACAAGAGTTACTCTTTCGCCAATGCTGAGGCGCTGGATTATTGACGGCCATTTTTTCTATCTGCAAAAACTGATTCAACCCTCGAAGATTGGGTTTAAAATCCGGACTAATCCTCAACTTAAACGGCTTTCAAAAGCTGGCGTCTATAAGAACTGGATGTCTGCAATTTCATTTAACGGATCATTAGAGATCGCGACGAATAACTTAGAAAATAAATACATTGGGACCAACGGAAAACCCGATTCGAGCATTGATTTTGGAAATTGGCAAACCCAAGACCAACACAGTGCCAACAATTTCTTTAAACAATCAATGTTCTTCTGGAAGGGCGAGTTTTTTGGCAGGGATGACGTTATAAAGATGCTAGCGAATTCTCTGGGAGGAGCGCACTTCGACAAGCAAGACAAGCGCTTGTCGGCCATTTCTGAAATTCAGGCATATTTTGGTTTGGAAATTAAACCCCATACCCAGCAAATACTTGTGGGCGGAGAAATCGCTGAAGCTCGTGCGGATCCAGCTCGTCGTCATAACGTATATGACGGAGTCGATTTAGTAGTATTGGATACCGCCCGCATCTTTTCGGAGGGCGTGTCAAGAGCAATGGGTTTGTTTGACAAGCTTCTAAACTAGCGAAATAGTTTTTTACTAGTACCTTTTTACCGCGACTGAATTCTCCCTTCCCTTTGCGTCTCAATCAGTTGTTGCATGACAACGGCTCGTACTGACGCCCAAGGTGAAGTGGTGCTGATCGGGCCGGGCGTGGATGTGCCGAACGGTGGCAGGCTGTTTTAGGGGGGCGTCCTTGATAACCGCCCCCACCCTAACCCTCCCCCGTTTCACGGGAGAGGGCATAGAGCGAGCTTACCGGCTGAATTTCTTATATTTCAGGCGGTGCGGGATGATGGAATCAATGCCCAAGCGGCGCTTTTTGTCTTCTTCGTAATCCTGGAAATTGCCTTCGAACCATTCAACATGGCTATCGCCTTCAAAGGCCAGCATATGAGTGGCGATGCGGTCGAGAAAGAAGCGATCATGCGAGATGATGACGGCGCAACCGGCAAAATCCAGCAAAGCTTCTTCCAAGGCGCGCAGAGTATCAACATCCAAATCGTTGGTTGGTTCATCAAGCAGGAGCAGGTTTGCGCCACTTTTCAGCATTTTGGCAAGATGGACGCGGTTGCGCTCACCGCCTGACAACATGCCGACGCGCTTTTGCTGGTCGCCGCCTTTGAAGTTAAAGGCGGAGCAATAACCGCGCGAGTTCATTTCGCGCTTGCCAAGATAGATGATGTCATTGCCGCCGGAAACCTCTTCCCACACGGTTTTCTTGTCGTCGAGCGCATCGCGCGACTGGTCAACATAGCCAAGCGTGACCGAGGGGCCGACGCTTATGGCACCCGCGTCCGGCTTATCCTGTCCGGTGATCATTTTGAACAGCGTGGTTTTGCCGGCGCCGTTAGGGCCGATAACGCCGACAATGCCGCCTGGCGGCAGTTTGAACGACAGGCCATCAATCAGCAGTTTGTCACCAAAGCCCTTAGACAGCGTGTCAAATTCAATAACGTGAGTGCCGAGGCGCTCCGCCACCGGAATGATGATCTGTGTTGCGGAAGGCACTTTGTCGCCCTGCTTCTGCACCAGTTCGTCATAGCGCTGGATACGTGCCTTGGACTTGGCCTGACGGGCTTTCGGGCTGGCGGCCATCCATTCGGCTTCGGATTCGAGTTGTTTCTGGCGGCTTTTGTCTTCGGACGCTTCCTGCATCAGGCGCTTCTGCTTTTGGCTGAGCCAAGCGGAGTAGTTGCCCTCATAAGGGATGCCGCGGCCGCGATCGAGTTCCAAAATCCAGCCGGTGACGTTATCGAGGAAATAGCGGTCATGGGTCACGATCAGGATTGCGCCGGGATAAGAGCGCAAATGGCCTTCAAGCCAATTGACGGTTTCGGCGTCCAGATGGTTGGTTGGTTCGTCAAGCAACAACAGTTCGGGTTTTTCCAGCAGCAACTTGCACAGCGCAACGCGGCGGCGTTCGCCACCCGAAAGCTTGTCTACCGCCCAGTCATCCGGCGGACAGCCAAGCGCATCCATTGCTTGTTCCACCTGACTATCGAGATCCCACAGGCCCTTAGCCTCGATTTCATCTTGCAGAAGCGTCATTTCATCGGCGGTTTCGTCGGAATAATTCATCGCCAATTCGTTGTAACGATCAAGAACCGCCTGCTTTTCCATAACGCCGAGCATGACGTTGCCACGCACATCGAGGCTCTCGTCCAGCTGCGGCTCTTGCGGCAAATAGCCGACTTTGGCACCCTTGGCGACAAAGCCATCACCGGTAAATTCGGTATCCAGACCGGCCATGATTTTGAGCAAGGTGGATTTGCCGGAGCCGTTGACGCCGAGAACACCGATTTTGGCATCGGGATAAAATGACAGATGGACATTCTCCAGCACCTTTTTGCCGCCGGGAAAGGTCTTGTTGAGGCCCTGCATATGATAAACAAATTCGCGTGCCATCGTGTGATGCTCTTAATTTTGCCAAGGGTAAGCTTGCGGGTGATTAAATCTAAGCGCGTTCTAGCCCGCTATCGGGTTCGGGTCTAGGGCGGCCTTTAACTTTGGCCGACAAAAGCCAAGATGGGTTGCAGGATCTAATTGCAAGATGCCATTGCAAGATGCCATTGCAAGATGCCATTGGACGCCGAGCGCCGGAATGCGTATGACACGCATGTCTTAAATCCGGCTTCCCGAATGCCTATTAAAATAGCGTCTTACAATGTGCATAAATGCGTGGGGGCTGATCGCTTGTTTGATCCGGCGCGCATTTTACGGGTGCTGCAAGAACTCAAAGCTGACGTTATTGCTTTGCAAGAGGCCGACCGGCGATTTGGCGACCGGGCCGGTTTGCTGGATTTGGCAGAGCTGAAGCAGCGCACCGGGCTGGTGCCGGTGCCGCTGTCGGGCGCATATAAAAACCACGGTTGGCACGGCAATGTTTTGCTGGTGCGCGAGGCGATCATTGACCGCGCGCATCAAATATCGTTGCCGGGGGTTGAGCCACGCGGCGCGCTGGTGGTGGATTTATCTCTGGCAGGCAGCGCTTTTCGGATTGTGGCGACCCATCTGGGACTGTTGCGACGCTCCCGGGCCGGCCAAATTCAAACCATTTTGGAAGCCATCCGCTTTGCCGAGGGGCGCAGCACCATCCTAATGGGCGACCTGAATGAGTGGCGCGTTGGTAAAAATTCGGCACTGCTGGCATTGGAGCCGATTTTTGGGCCGCTAATTCAGTTTGTGCCAAGTTTTCCATCCCGCAAGCCGACATTTGCTTTGGATCGGATTTTGGCGACACCGCATCACTTATTGTCACAATTTGAAGTGCATGATTCGGCGTTAGCGCGTGTTGCCTCAGACCATCTACCGGTAACGGCGCAATTTGCTTCTTAAAGTCGTTTTTTAAGCGGATATTAGAGCGATGTATTGGTTGACCACAGGAATTCCCGGGCTGGTGTTAGCGTTGGTTGTGCTGCGCTGGGTTTTTGCTGTGCCAAGGCATCAAGCCCGACGCAAATCGGCGGCATTCAAGGATA
>JAYTYD010000044.1:0-1431 GCA_043742625.1 Methylovirgula sp.
GATTTCGGCAAACAGCCGCCAAACCTGTTGCAGCGACAGCAAAATTCCGATGAGGAGAACGCCAAAAATAAGTCCATTTAGCCCGGGATTGGCCAAAAAGGCTTGAGCAATCTGCCGATACAGAATCAAAGCAATGAAAGCGGCGAGAATGATAAACACTGCCATACGCACCAAAAATATGCGTGGGGAAGATAAGCGGTAGGGATCGAGGTCTGCTGCGGCCATCTGCCAACCCTGATTTGAGACTAATCCCGCGAACATGTCGCGTGATCAACCCCAGACTAATCGCCGCCAGACACTCTGCCAAGCGGTTTGATCGCAGAATTGCAGCTTGGGTCAATCAGGACTTTTTGATCAGCGCCAAAAGCTGGGTGTGCAAATATTCATTACCGGCACAAATGCTGACCGGTTCCAGAGACAAGTCGGCGCGATCGGCGTCGGAGACATAACCGCCGGCCTCGCGCACCATAACAGCGCCAGCCGCGACGTCCCATATCTGTAAATTGCGCTGCCATAAACCGTCAAAGCGCCCAGCGGCGACATAGGCCAGATCAAGCGCCGAGGCACCATAGGAGCGCACACCGGAGGCATGAGCCATTATGCTCGCCAGCTCCGCCTTGAACTGACCGTGCTCTTTGGCCTTGCCGATATGCGGCAGCCCGCCGCCAATCAGCGCATCCGCCATCTCGCGCCGGGCCGATACACGCAAGCGGCGATTGTTGTGGAATGCGCCCTGACCCTTTTCCGCCACGTACATGTCTTCCGTGGCAGGATTATAAATCAGGCCTGCCACGAGATGGCCTTCGCGCTCAAGGGCGATGGACATGGCAAAATGCGGAATTCCGTGCAAAAAGTTGGTTGTGCCATCCAGAGGGTCAATAATCCAGCGATGCGATTTGTCAGCGCCTTCCACGATGCCGGATTCTTCCATCAGGAAGCCGTAACCCGGGCGGGCTTTGACCAGTTCTTCGAACAGGGTTTTTTCAGCGCGGCGGTCAGCGGCGGTAACAAAATCGCCCGGACCTTTCATAGACACTTGCAGATTCTCAATTTCACCGAAGTCACGCTTTAAGGCCCGCCCGGTTTTAATTGCGGCGGCGGTCATCACAGTCATCAGTGCGGAGCGGATCATTCTGGTCTCTTAAGTTATTTCAAATAGCGGTGGCCGCGCGCTGGCGGGGCAAAGTAAAGCGCTTCATGTGCAGGAGCAAAGCGAATAGGTCAAGTTTAAGCTGTGGTTTTTTCGCCTCATGTGCCCAAATAGCGTTCCACCTCGGCCTGAACTTTAATCTTTTCTTCGGATGTGAGGCCGTTTAGCACACCATCGAGCCACTCATCCGGCAAACCGTGCGCGCGCGCAATCACATGCCAGAAAGACGCCTTCACCTTATCCTGCGTTACGCCACGCCCGGAAGCATACAATCGCGCAAC
>JAYTYD010000045.1:0-1958 GCA_043742625.1 Methylovirgula sp.
CAAGGCACCATCCGGACCGCTCAATGTGATCGGGATTGACGACTGGGCCTGGCGGAAAAACCAGCGTTACGGCACCATTGTCTGCGATCTGGAACAACACAAGGTGGTCACCCTGCTGCCAGACCGCGAGCAAGCTACCGCCCGGACATGGCTTGCCGGTCACCCAGAAATTACCATTGTGGCCCGCGATCGCGATCGCGGTGGCGGGTATGGCGAGGCTATTGCCAAAGCACTGCCCAATGCAGTTCAGATGGCCGACCGCTGGCACCTGATGGAAAACGCCAGCCACGCTTTTCTGGGATCGGTGCGCAAGTCCATGCATGACATTCGCAAAGTCATTGGCGCGGCGATTATCAACCCGGCGCTGCTGACCAGAGCGGAAAAGCTGCAATATGAGGGCTATTTGCGGCGCGAGGAGACAAACGCCGCCGTGATGGCGCTTGCAGATGGCCATGTCCCGATCATGGAGATTGTCCGCAGGACGGGTCTCAGCCGGGGCACGGTTCGCCAGATCGTCAGAGGTCGCCGTGGCGATGTGTTCCGGTCGCGCGAAAGCTCTCTGGACAAATACCTGCCCGCACTCGACTCGCTCTGGACTGCAGGCTGCCACAACGGCGCGAAAATCTGGCGTCATCTGAAAACAACGGGCTTCCGGGGATCGTTTCGCGTCGTCGCGGAATGGGCCACACGGCGGCGGCGCTCCGAAATGGCCAACGCCGAACAGTTGTCGCGCGTGCCGTCCGCGCGGACCCTTGCCCGCCTGATGACAACTGGCCGGGACACGCTCTTTAAAATCGGAAACGGTCACGATTGTATCCATCGAGGGCGGCATCCCGGCTCTGGTGGAAGCCAGGCAAATCATTGCGCTGTTTCACGCCATGATCAAAAGCAAGGCACCAGCCGGTCTGGCAGACTGGCTAGAGCGGGCGCAAAAAAGTCTCGTGGCATCCTTCGCCAACGGCGTCACCCAAAATGAAGCTGCCGTTCGGGAAGCCATGACTTCGAAATGGTCCAACGGCCAAACCGAGGGGCAGATCACCCGGCTCAAACTCGTCAAACGCCAAATGCATGGCCGTGGACACATTGACCTGCTTCAAGCCAGGCTAGTTGGCGCGCCGTGACCGAAAGGGGTCCAGAGCTGCACCAAGAGTGCGTCAGAGCCAATTTTGCACGCTGTTTGCGGGTCAGTTTTGGACGCTGTTTGACACCTTGCCCGATTTGGGAGCTATGCCGGATAGGGCTTTTTTCGATAAGGAATGGTTAGAGTGATGCTCAAAACCTCCGCCTTGTGCGCAATTTTACTGAATGAGCCGGAGCGGGAGCAATATCTTGAGAGCATAGATAAGGCGACCAAACCGTTCACCGTCGCGACCGTTCTTGCCGAAGCCGCACTTGGTGTTGCCGAACGTAAACGCATCACTCATGTTGCCGCAATCGCAATGATTGAGGTATTTTTGAAAGATATGGGTATTCCGGTCGTGCCGTTTATCGACAAAATGGCCGTGCTTGCGATGCAAGCACGGGATGACTTCGGTAAGGGAAAGCATCCGGCAAAACTCAATTTTGGTGGCTGTTTATCTTACACAGCCGCGCGCTACTATCGCGCACCGCTTTTGTTCAAAGGCGACGATTGTAGCCAGACGAATATTAATAGAAAAGTCAGAAAAGCAATATAAATCATTGTGATAGGTGCATGTTAGTTCCATAATGTAAATTATGCGAACAGTAAGTGTAGAACCAATTTAGATATGTCACCTTTCCTCAATTTAGACATGTCACTCTTGGCGCTTTACAAGTTGCGAGAGTTTTCCTGCTCAGCGGCAGGGTCTATTCAGTCGAGTATTTAGAAAATCTGCTTGAGACAAAATAGGAAATCACGCTGCACAATATGCAAATATCTTTTGCATATTGTAAGTTGCTGAAATCGTTAAAGCTGCGGCTTCATGCAAAAGTCTTGA
>JAYTYD010000046.1:0-38585 GCA_043742625.1 Methylovirgula sp.
AAATGCTCCGGCGCAATATCACCATGTTGCAAAATCTGTAGCAGAGACACAAATTCGGTGCGAAAATACGCTTGCCGCCGCCCATAGCACGAAAGTGTACCCAGGCTTTGCACCAGCGGGCGCTTGCCCATGCTCTGGCCGAAGTTCGATTCAACGCCCCAAACCCCGGCAATCACAAACTTATCAACACCAAACCGGGTCTGCGCGCTTTCGAGCGCTGCAGCGTGTTTGCTCATCGCCGCCTTACCATCGACCACCCGCTCATCATCAACCAATGCCGCAAGATAGTCCCACACTGGCGTTTTAAATTCCGGCTGAAAATCGAGATATTCAAGAACTTTCATATCGGGCTGCAAATTTGCCGTGGCGGCCTCAAAGGTGGCGCCGCTGACGCCTTTGGCGCTCGCAGCCCCGCGCAAACCATTAAGACAAGTATGAAATTCATCGGCCCCGGCAGCAGAGGTAAGCAGCAACAGCGCAATGGACGGTACAAAAATAAAGGCGGTTTTTTTCATAAATCAACTTTGCCGTGCTTATGGTTAACAGAAGATGAAAAAACGATTTAACGGAAACATTCCGGGCAAAACTGGCGTTTCACGTGAATCATTCGCTCCCGGTTTCTCATGCTCATGCGCTTGAAGATCGGCGCGTGCGTTATTTTCTGTGCGTCCCGCCAAAGTACCCTAGAGCATATCACCCAAAAGTGTCTAGCGGTTTTGCGAAAATGATATGCGTTATCAAAGAGATGGAAGAGCACTTTGCGTCTGTAAAGCGTTGAATTACTCTATTCCGTCGTCACATAAAACTCTGCGGATCAACGTCAACAGCCACCCGCAGATTACCCCGCACTTTTGGCGCGGCTGCAATTAACGCCCGCAAAAAGCCCTGCAGATCGGTTTTGCGGGTCGCCTTCACCAGCAGCCGGAACCGATACCGCCCGCGCACCAAAGCCACCACCGCTTCAGCCGGGCCAAAAATCTGTACTTCTGTTTCGTTTCCGTGATGAAAACTCCACCCCGCAGTTTCAGGCATATCATGGACGGCCCGCGCCAGCGCCTTGGCGTGTGTTTCGGCAACAGCGCGGTCTTCGCAAGATACGATTAATGCGGCTAACCGCCCGAAAGGCGGCAAACCACCTCGTTGCCGCGCTTCAATTTCGGCGGCATAGAACCCCGCTGCATCATCCCGCAGCAGCGCTTGCACCACCGGATGCCCGGGCTGGAATGTCTGCAAAACGCCTCGCCCGGGCTTTTCCCCGCGTCCGGCCCGGCCTGTAACTTGTGCCAGCAGTTGAAAAGTGCGCTCCGCCGCGCGCGGGTCGCCATTGGCCAGCCCCACGTCGGCATCAATCACCCCGACCAATGTGAGCAGTGGAAAATTATGGCCCTTAGCCACCAGCTGCGTACCAATGACAAGGTCTACCGCACCAGCGGTGATTTTCGCCATATCGCTGCGTATCCGACCCATGCCCCCCGCCATGTCAGACGACAACACCAAAATACGGGCGTGCGGAAACAGCGCCAGCGCTTCTTCCGCCAACCGCTCTACGCCGGGGCCGCAGGCCGTCAACATATCCACCGCCGCGCATTCGGGACACATATCCGGGCGCCGCTCAACGTGGCCACAATGATGGCACATCAGAGCGCGGCGAAAGCGGTGCTCCACCAGCCAGGCGGAACAGTTCGGGCATTGAAATTTGTGTCCACAGCTTTTGCACAGAGTCAGTGGCGCATAACCTCGGCGGTTTAAAAACAACAATGCCTGCTCGCCGCGCGCAATCGTTGCCCGCACATCTTCAGCCAGTGCGTGGGCAATCCAGTGCCCTGCAGGCGGCGGATTTTGGCGCAAATCAAGCGCCGTCAAGTCCGGCAATACCCGGCCGCCAAAGCGGTTTTCAAGCCGCACATATGTGTACCGGCCGGAGGTCGCATTCACCTGCGTCTCGATGCTGGGCGTCGCCGACGCCAGGATGACGGCGCACGTTTCCAACCTGCCGCGCACCACTGCCATGTCCCGCGCGTGGTAGGAAACGCCCTCCTCCTGCTTGTACGCCGCTTCATGTTCTTCATCGACCACGATCAAGCCAAGAGTGGAGAATGGTAAAAACAAAGCCGATCTCGCGCCCGCCACCACGCGCGCCGCGCCACTGGCCACATCGGTCCAAGCTTTGGCACGCGTGCGCGGGCTGACCCCCGAGTGCCATTCCACCGGCATCGCCCCGAACCGTGCGGCAAACCGTGTTAGAAATTGACTGGTAAGCGCTATTTCCGGCATTAGAATCAGAACTTGGCCGCCGAGCTCCAGCGCCTTCGACACTGCTTCAAAATAAACTTCGGTTTTACCGGAGCCGGTGATGCCCTCCAGCAGCGTCACGTTAAAAGACCGCAGCCCAACCTGAGCTGTTAAAACCACTGCGGCCGCCGCTTGACTATCTTCTAAAGTGGCGGGGGCAAAATGAGGATTTGGCACTGTAATTTCATCTTTAAGCGCCAACAGCTCCAGCGTACCTTCATCCACCAAGCCGTCGATCACCGCAGCTGAACATCCAGCGGATTTCACCAAATCCGCCTTGGCAATCATCCCGTTTGGTGGCAACGCGGCCAGAACTTTTTCACGCGCCGCTGTCATTCGTTTCGGAACCGCGCCAATTAGGCGCACGCCAAGCCGCACCCGTTCTGGCCCGCCATGATCAAGCACGCGCACCGCCATGCGCAGCACCATCCCGCGTGGACTTAAAGTCCAATTTGCGACCCAATCGATAAACTTCCTCAACGTCTCCGGTAGCGGCAAGAAATCATTCCGTTGCCGAATCGCTTTCAAATTATCACCAGCGCCGCGCCGCAATGCCCAAACCACGCCGATTGCTGCGCGCACGCCCAGCGGAACCGTTACAAAATCACCCACCGCTAACGCCATGCCCTCAGGCACCCTATAGGAATATGCTATATCCACGGCTACAGGGATAAGCACATCGGCGATTTTGGAATCGGTCGTCATACATCAAATATAGCACCTGCACCAAGCGGGCCGATAGGACGAAATCCCCTCAAAGGCAGATGCTGAAAAGCCGCGTTACGCCAACAACCGCCGCGCGATCACCTGCGCCTGAATTTCGCCGGCACCTTCAAAAATGTTTAAGATACGGGCATCGCACAGCACGCGTGAGATCGGATATTCCATCGCGAAGCCGTTACCGCCGTGAATTTGCAGCGCATTATCCGCCGCTGACCAAGCCACCCGGGCACCCAACAATTTGGCCATACCGGCCTCAATATCGCAACGCTTGCCTTGATCTTTGGCGTTTGCCGCAAAATACGTCAGTTGGCGCGCAATGTGAAGCTCGACAGCCATCATCACCAGCTTATCGGCGACGCGTGGAAATTGGATGAGAGCCTTGCCAAATTGCACCCGCTCCTGCGCATAGCGAAGGCCTAGATCAAACGCGGATTGCGCCACGCCAACTGCCCGCGCCGCGGTTTGAATCCGCGCCGATTCAAATGTCTGCATCAATTGTTTGAAGCCCTGTCCTTCCACCCCGCCAAGGACATTATCCGCCGCAACCTCGAAACCGTCGAAGGCCAGCTCATATTCTTTCATGCCGCGATAGCCCAAAACCTCGATCTCGCCGCCTTTCATGCCTTTGGCCGGGAACGGATCCGAATCGGTTCCACGTGGTTTTTGCGCCAAGAACATGGTGAGGCCTTTATACCCAAGCTCACTCGGGTTTGTGCGCGCCAGCAAGGTCATCACATCTGCCCGCACCGGATGTGTGATCCATGTCTTATTGCCGTTAATTTTATACACGTCGCCGTGTCTTACTGCCCGCGTCCGCAAGCTCGCCAAATCCGAGCCTGTATTCGGCTCAGTGAACACGGCGGTTGGCAAAATCTCCCCCGACGCCAGTTTCGGCAGATATTTCTGCTTCTGCGCTTCAGTGCCGCCGCACAAAATCAGTTCTGCCGCAATTTCCGAGCGGGTGCCAAGCGATCCCACACCGATATAGGCGCGCGAAAGCTCTTCGGAGACCACACACATCGCCACTTTGCCGAGGCCCATGCCACCAAATTCTTCGGGAATCGTCAGCCCGAAAACCCCAAGCTCCGCCAGCTGGGAAATGACTGAGAGCGGAATGTATTCGTTGCGCATATGCCAGCCATGCGCATGCGGCAACACCTCCGCCGCGCCAAACTTTCGCATTTCCTCACGAATTGCTTCCAGCGTCTCGTCAAGTCCGCTGTTTCCAATGATACCGTTTGACCCGCCGCCGCTTTGGTTGGTCTGGATAATCTGCGCCAGTGCGGCGCGATTATGCGCTGTATTTCCATCGCCAATCAGAGCGGCAATGTCAGCGTTTTGAAAATCGGCACACATCTGTAGGGATAATCCCAGATCGCTTAGACGCAAGATTTCACTTTGCGTCATACTAATGCCGCCAAAAATCTGCGCCAGATATTCCCCGAACCCGATTTTGGTCAACAATACTTCTGTAGGGCCAAACAACCCGGCTTCGCTCATGCGTGATGCGTAGGCATCCATTTCCTGCAATGCCTCGACGTAAGTCGCTAACCAAGCCAAGCCGTGAGTGGCGCGTTGCTCCTGCTCTAGCTTTTCCGACGAAACTTTGCCGTCTTCACTCACCTTGGCACGAACCGCTTTGGTGGCTTCAAGCAAAAGGTGTTTAAGGCTGGTGACGGCAGCGGAATATGTTTGCATGGATCATTGCTCCTGACTGCTGCCAAGATGCCAACAAACATGCTGCGACGCAACATGAACCATGGGACAAAGAAAATATGTCGCAAGGCCAAGCGGCGCTTGGGTGCCGTTGTTCAGCTTATTTCCTGGTCGCCAATGCCACCCCTGCCACGGTCAGCGCCATGCCGCCCCATTGCAGAGGGCTCAAACTTTCACCAAGCAAAAAATACCCCTGAACCGCTGCGGTTGGCGGAACCAGAAAAATCAACGCCGCTGCGCGTGACACTGCTCCTTGGCGAATCAACAGCAATAACAGCCCTACCGCGCCAAGCGACAGCGCCACCACCGACCATGCCATCGTCAACATCAAACTCTGGTTCCACACAATCCGCATGGGTTCGAAAATATAGGCCAGCGGCAACGTCACCAAAAACGCTCCGACGTACTGCAACAGCGTCACAACGCGCAAATCGCCACTCGGCACATAGTGCTTTTGATAGAATGTCCCAAGTGTCACACTAACCATGCCGAGACAATTCAGCATCAGCGGAAATTTCAACGCAGAAAAATCTACGCCCGAGAGACCGAACAGCTTCGGCGAAAGCACTACAATTAGCCCGCAAAAACCTAAGCCCACCCCAAGCCAACGCCAACCGTTCACCCGCTCATTTTGCAACATAGGCGCCAGCACCGTCGACAAAATCGGCTGGATAGCAGCAATCAGTGCCGAAATCGTCGCTGGCACGCCCGCCGCCACCGCATACCAAACTGAGCCGAGATAAAGCGCATGGATCAAGCCGCCGGAAACCAGATTGTGCCCGTAAAAGCTGCGCTTTTTTGGCCACTCAATTCGGGAAAAGCCAATGATTACTGCCAACAGGCTTGCAGCCAGAGCATAGCGCGTACTCAAAAACGTCAGCGGGTCGGCGTTTGGCGCACCAAATTTCGCAACAATCCAGCCGGTTGACCAAATAAATACAAAAATCCACGGCGCGAAACGGTTAAAGAGGCTTTGGGTCATCCGTGAAGCTTGACGGATTAAGCCCGCACCCGCAAGGCTTTCCCCAATGCCCATAGTCGACCACGATGTTTTCATTCGCGCCCACACCCGGCTGTTGCCTGTGCCGCTCACGCCGGAAATTTCACTTTATCTGGCCGATGAAGCCACAGAACTCTGGCAAAAAACCGAAGATGAGTTGGGAGAAATCGGCCTGCCGCCACCCTTCTGGGCGTTTGCATGGGCGGGTGGGCAAGCGCTCGCCCGCTATATTTTGGACAATCCTGCGTTGGTTTGCGGCAAAGATGTCCTGGATTTTGCCTCCGGCTCCGGTTTGGTTGCCATCGCCGCCAAAATGGCTCAGGCGAATAAGGTGCTCGCTGCCGATATCGACCATTTAGCCATCGAATCCATGCGTTTGAACATGGTGGCAAACACTGTGACCTTCTCGGCCACCCTTGAAAACCAAATCGGTCGGGACAACGGCTGGGAGGTTGTCTTGGCCGGAGACATCGCCTACGAGCGGGACACCGCGCTTGCTGTCAGTACGTGGCTCGAAACTTTGCACAAGCGTGGTGCAATGGTGCTCATCGGTGACCCCGGGCGCTCTTACCTTGCCCGCGACAAGCTCGAACACATCGCCACCTATTCGGTTCCGGTCAGCCGGGCGCTGGAGGATGCCGAAATCAAAAAATCTTCGGTCTGGAGATTTAAGGCTTGAGCCGCTATGTAAGGTCAGAACTCACCGAGCACCGCACATGACTGAATTTGCCTTGAACTGCCTGCCTGCCACGCCAAATGCGCGCCTTATCACCCAAAGTGTCATGGTCGGAAATGTTAAAGTCGGGGGCGGCGCGCCCATTGTCGTGCAAAGCATGACCAATACTGACACCGCCGATATCGAGGGTACCGCGCGTCAGGTGGCGGCGCTCGCCCGCGCTGGATCAGAGTTGGTTCGCATCACCGTGGACCGCGATGAAGCAGCGGCGGCCGTGCCGCACATTCGTGATCGACTCGCTCAGATGAAAGTGTCCGTGCCGCTGATTGGCGATTTTCACTATATCGGACACAAATTGCTCACCGATCATCCTGCTTGCGCGGAAGCGCTCGACAAATATCGCATCAACCCCGGCAATGTCGGTTTCAAAGCCAAAAAAGATGCGCAATTCGGTACCATCATCGAGCTGGCAGCCAGGCACAACAAAGCCGTGCGCATCGGTGCCAATTGGGGCTCTCTGGACAGCGATTTGCTCACCCGCCTGATGGACGAAAACGCCGGATCCGCCACGCCGCTAGATGCCCGCGCAGTCACACGCGAGGCCATGGTGCAATCGGCGGTATTCTCCGCGCACCGCGCCGTCCAAATCGGCTTGCCAAAAGACAGGATCATCCTCAGTGCCAAAGTTTCCGGCGTCCAGGATCTTATTTCTGTCTACCGTATGTTGGCCAAACGCTCCGACTATGCCATCCACCTCGGCCTGACCGAGGCGGGCATGGGCTCGAAAGGCATCGTCGCCTCCAGCACGGCGCTCGGCGTGCTGATGCAGGACGGCATAGGTGACACCATTCGCATTTCACTTACCCCCGAACCGAACGGCGACCGCACTCTGGAAGTCAAGGTGGCGCAGGAGCTGCTGCAAACCATGGGCTTCAGAACTTTTGTGCCACTGGTCGCTGCCTGCCCCGGCTGCGGCCGCACCACGTCTACGGTCTTTCAAGAGCTGGCGCGCGATATTCAAAATCACATCCGCGATTCTATGCCCGTGTGGAAGAAAAAATATGTCGGCGTGGAAAACCTCAATGTCGCGGTGATGGGTTGTATCGTCAATGGCCCCGGCGAATCCAAACATGCCGACATCGGCATCTCGCTGCCCGGAACCGGCGAAACCCCCACAGCCCCGGTATTTATCGACGGCGAAAAGGCCATGACACTGCGCGGCCCAAATATCGGCGCAGAGTTCAAGACAATCGTTGAAAAATACATCGAAAAGCGATTCGGGTGAAAACTGGCCCGTTTTCGCGGGCCTTTTCCAATTTGCGCCGACCATAACGCATTTATCGGCAAAAATAGGCCAAAACACCGTGTGTTGGCCAACTTTGTCCGACTTTTGGCCGACATGCGCCGTGAAATGCACGAAAATCTATACTTGAAGTGTAGTTACGTCAGGCCGGCCAAAATGTTGATCATCAGACCTAAAATCGCGGCGTTAAAAAAATACGAAACGATGGTGTGCACCAAAGCCATCCGGCGAATGGTTTTTGACCATATTTCCACGTCCGCCGTGGCGGCGGCCGCACCAATGACGCTAGAAAAGTACAAAAAATCGAGAAACTCCGGATTTGGTTCGCCGGGAAAGCGCACGCCACCACTGGATTCAAGCGTCTCACGGTCGACATAATCCTTCCGGATAAAGAATTCGTGGGCGTAGTGCAGCGCAAACATCACCTGAATAAACGCCCACGCGCTAATAACCGTGCCTATCACCAGCGTCATATGCAGGTACTTTAGCGTCCCGTGAGCCTCTTTGAGCTGAGGCAGTTGGAAAAATATTCCTACAAAACTGGCGATTGCGGCGAAAATCGTTAACGTTAGAATTAGAAATTCGCTTTCATCGAGAGCAATCGCCCTGCTTTTAAGCTGCTCTGTGCCGGAACCTAGCAAGAACGGCACCATAATAGCCAGAAATCCCCAAGCAAATATATTCCAGCTTAACAACAACCGCGTAAGCAAAGACCAATCCGGCATCAAAAAGAAGCAAACTATTGCAATGGCGAGCGCAATAAGTAGTCTTGGGTGCATATAAAGTTGTCTTAGAAACCTATTTCTCATAAACATTTGAGGCGTCTTCATAAGTGATACTTTCATTTTTTGCGGGATAAAATAAAATCAACAGTCTGAAACAAAATATATTTGCTGCATGGACAATCTATACCGTTTAAAACAGCCTTTGCTTCATCAGCAAGCCTTGCACATTGCGCTTTGGCAGTATCTATTCCTAAAATGGAGACGAGTGTTGCTTTATTGCGGTCGGCGTCTTTGCCGATTTTCTTACCCATCAGCGTCGCATCGCCCGTGTAGTCAAGAATATCGTCTGATATCTGAAATATAACACCGAGCTTTCGTCCAAACTCGCTCAATTTAGACATCGTATCTTGACCGGTATTGGCAAATAGGCCACCGGCAATAACAGCAAACTGTATCAAGGCACCCGTTTTCATTGATTGCAATGCTTGTATCTCAGTTAGCGTAAGAGGCGTTGCTGCAGACTCAGCCAATATATCCAACATTTGTCCACCGACCATGCCTCTGTTGCCTGCAGACTTTGCCAGCATCAACACAAGTTTCGCTCGCAATTCAGCATCCGGTGTAACCCTGTTGTCAGCCAAAACCTCAAACGCCAAGGTAAGCAGCGCATCACCCGCAAGAATAGCTGTAGCTTCACCAAAGGAGATATGCACTGTCGGCTTGCCACGACGCATCTCATCATTGTCCATCGCGGGAAGATCATCGTGAATAAGTGAATAGCAGTGAACCATTTCGATCGCGGACGCCGCGCGAACTATTGTTTCTACTTGGACATTAAAAAGCCGGGCAGTTTCAATCATCAAAAACGGACGTATACGCTTGCCGGCGCTCAGAGTTGCATAGCGCATCGCTTCTATTAGCCTAGGTGGACTTTTTACCTCGTCAGCATCACTTGAATAAGAGAGTAAATGATCGAGCATGGATTCAATAGCCTTGCCATTGTCCGCCAAACTTCTATCGAATTGAGTGCGTTCCACCCGTTAAATCCCCTAAATTGACCGCTTCTGCCTTGCCTCAGATTGCGCTTTGGGTCAAGGCTATCTAAAATTCGGCAGGCTTAATCATGGTAACCGCATCTTTGTTCAGATCACTGCTATGGGTGGCCAAGATCGGCCTATTTGCCATCGCCATGTTCTGGATCGTCACATTTACTGTCGGATTTTGGCTCGCTCCTGTTTCAACGCTGATGTGGGCGCGCTACCTCACCTTTCGCGTTGTCGATCAACGGTTTTTGCCACTTGCTGAAATCTCACCCAATCTCATCCGGGCAGTTGCAATGTCGGAAGACGCACAGTATTGCCAGCACGGCGGGGTCGATTGGGAAGCTTTAATGAGTGTGACGACGCGGGACGGAAAAGCAACACGCGGTGCCTCTACACTGACAATGCAGGTAACCAAAAATATGATGCTTTGGCCGGGACGATCTTACGTCCGTAAAGCCTTGGAAATTCCGCTTTCATTGGTACTGGATAAGGGTTGGGGTAAGCAACGCACGCTTCAAACCTACCTGAATATTGCGGAATGGGGAGAAGGAATATTTGGTGCGGAAGCTGCAGCACACTACGCTTTCAACAAGAGCGCCCGTAATCTTACGGTTCAGGAAGCTGCTCTACTTGCCTCTAGCCTGCCAAATCCATTTTGGCGTAACCCTAAGCATCCTTCCAGGCATCAGCTTGGCGTCGCAAATGTTATCAAAGCCCGCATGACCGACGCTGATACTTGGTTAGACTGTGTCCGTTAGTACCTGCTGCCAAATATTGCGCTGCCCACGCGCACGTGTGTAGCTCCCAATTGGATAGCCAATTCATAATCAGCACTCATGCCCATGGAAAGATTCGAAATATCGTGCCGTTGTGCTGCAAGCCGCAAAAACCCAAAATGCGCTGATGCTGGTTGATCGACAGGAGGAATACACATCAAACCTTCAATCGGTAGGCCAAGTCTTGTTTTGCAATCGACAATAAACGCGTCTAGCTTTTCGGGTAAAATGCCTGCTTTTTGGGGTTCGGAACCGGTATTTACTTGAACATAGAGCGTCGGACGTCGTTTAGTCTTCATAAATTCTGCTGACAGAGCCTCGGCCACCTTAGGCCGGTCTAATGTTTCAATCACATCAAACAATGCCACCGCGTCGGAAACTTTATTACTTTGTAGAGGGCCGATCAAATGTAACTCAACATCTTTATAAAGCTGCTTAAGATCCGGCCATTTGGTTTGGGCTTCTTGCACTCTATTTTCCCCAAACACACGTTGTCCAGAGTTGAGCAGCGGCAAAATTGTCTCTTTACTTTGCGTTTTACTCACGCAAACCAACGCGACTGCCTTGTGGCGCGTCGAAACTTCACCCGCAGCACGGATTATAGATGAACACACCCCGCGCCAACGCGAAATGCAGGCGTCTTGATCTGTAGAATGCGTTTCTTGCATGCCGTGCCGTTTCTCAAAAACCTGTTTAATGTGTTTGACCATTGCCGCAATTTGATGCGAAGTGCACCTAATTTTTCACAAGGCTAATAATTTTACCATGAGAGCAGAGCGTTACAATGCCCGCGAGGCTGAGCAAAAGTGGCAATCATTTTGGGCCGCAAATCAAACTTTTTTAACCCGAAATGACGATCCGCGTCCAAAATACTATGTTTTGGAAATGTTTCCGTATCCCTCCGGCCGTATTCACATGGGCCATGTGCGAAATTATGCCATGGGCGACGTGGTTGCTCGCTATCGTCGTGCGCGCGGTTTTAACGTCTTGCATCCAATGGGATGGGATGCGTTCGGTTTGCCGGCTGAAAACGCCGCAAAACAGATGAAATCGCACCCGGGCACTTGGACTCATGCAAATATTGCTACCATGCGAGGTCAGCTCAAAAGCATGGGGCTGTCGCTGGATTGGTCCCGCGAAGTCGCAACTTGCGACCCAAGCTATTATAAGCATCAGCAACGCATGTTTCTTGATTTCCTTTCAGCCGGATTAGTCGATCGCAAGAAGTCAAAAGTAAACTGGGATCCCGTTGATGAAACTGTACTTGCAAACGAGCAGGTAATTGACGGACGCGGCTGGCGATCTGGCGCCATTGTTGAACAACGCGAATTAATTCAATGGTTTTTAAAAATCAGTGATTACTCGGAAGAGCTTTTGACTGCGCTCGACACACTTGATCGTTGGCCAGAAAAAGTCCGTTTGATGCAAAAGAACTGGATTGGAAAGTCTGAAGGTCTATTGGTTCGCTTCGAACTTGCCTCGAATACTCTGGTTTCGCAACAAGTTATTGAAGTCTACACCACCCGTCCAGATACGTTATTTGGGGCCGCCTTTGTAGCAATCGCGGCGGATCATCCCCTGGCGGCCGCGCTTTCGGCAACCAATGCAGCCCTATCCGAGTTTGTCACTGAATGTCAGCATATGGGAACTTCGGTTGCCGCTGTTGAAACAGCCGAAAAGCTGGGCTTCGATACCGGTCTGCGGGTGGCACACCCCTTCCTTCCAAACCAATCGCTGCCAGTCTGGATTGCCAATTTCGTCTTAATGGACTATGGGACGGGTGCAATTTTCGGCTGTCCAGCACATGATCAGCGCGACTTGGATTTCGCTAACAAATATGGCTTTAAAGTAACGCCAGTAGTTTGCCCTCCTGACCAATCCGTGAGCGGTTTTAAAATTGATCAAACGGCCTATACCGGTGAAGGGTCGATAGTAAATTCTGAATTTCTCGACGGAATGAGCACAGATCAGGCCTACGAAGAAGTCACGTCGCGCTTGGAAAGGGCGCTCCTGCTAAGTCTGCCACAGGCAAAACGCACGGTTAACTATCGGTTGCGTGATTGGGGAATCTCCCGCCAGCGCTATTGGGGTTGTCCTATACCGGTAATTCACTGCCAATCCTGCGGCACTTTGCCGGTACCACGCCAAGATTTGCCCGTGATATTACCTGATGACGTTACCTTTGATTTACCAGGTAACCCGCTGGATCGTCACCCGACCTGGAAGCATATATCTTGCTATAAATGCGGCGCCGCAGCACGACGTGAAACGGATACTATGGACACATTTGTGGACTCTTCATGGTATTTTGCCCGCTTTACAGATCCAACCAACCAGGAGGATCCAACAACTGGCTCTGCTGTCAATCACTGGTTGCCTGTAGACCAGTATATCGGCGGCATAGAACACGCTATTCTTCACCTCTTATATTCACGTTTTTTCACGCGCGCGATGAAGAAAACCGGCCATACAGAAATTACAGAGCCGTTTGCGGGGCTGTTCACACAAGGCATGGTTGTGCACGAAACCTACCGGGCCAAAACCGGCGAATGGCTATCACCAAATGAAATTCGCTTTGAGCAGGTTGAAGGTGAGCGCGCCGCTTTTGCTCTGAAGACGAATAGCCGGATCGAAATCGGCTCAATCGAAAAGATGTCAAAATCCAAAAGAAACACGGTTGATCCTGATGATATTATAGCCACCTATGGCGCAGATACTGCTCGTTGGTTCATGCTGTCAGATTCGCCGCCGGAACGGGACGTCATTTGGACAGAAGAGGGTGTTCAGGGTGCCGGCCGGTTTGTTCAACGGCTGTGGCGTCTTGTAGGCGAATTGAGGTCTGTTCCAGATTCCAAGGCTCCCGCTCTCACCACTGAAGCAATAGAAATTCTCAAAGCTGCACACCAAGCAGTGCATAAGGTCACAGAAGACGTTGAACGGTTACGATTTAACCGGTGTATCGCCCATATTTATGAGCTAGCTAATACACTCGGTTCTAGCGTAACCAATGCGGAAAAATCATCGGCCACCAACGCCGCTTTACGCGATGCGGCCGCCGTACTGGTTCAATTATTTGCGCCAATGATGCCGCACCTGGCGGAAGAATGTTGGACAGAGCTTGGCCACGCAGGTTCCGTTGCGGACGCCCCTTGGCCGGTTGCAGACCCGGCTCTCTTAGTGCAGGATGTCGTTGTGTTACCGGTTCAGGTGAACGGAAAAAAGCGTGGAGAATTAACCGTCGCCGTTGAGGCAAACGAGAAGGCTGTTCTCGAATTATTGTCACAACAGGAGTTTTTCCAACGCGCTTTAGCAGGCAAAACGATCAGAAAGTTCATCCTTGTGCCTAAAAGGATCATAAATGTCGTTATCTAACGCCCCGATTGCCCTAAAGCCATTTCAGCGCCTGCTCCTCGTGTCAATGGTTGCAGTGTTGCTGCCTCTTGGAGGTTGCATTCAACCACTTTACCGGTCGGACAACGCGCAAAATGTCGGAGAAAAACTAAAACAAATCAGCGTGGAACCTTTGCCCGACCTTTTAGGACATTATATCGGAACCGAATTGATCTTTTTATTAAATGGATCTGGCGACGAGGTGGTGCCGAAATACAATCTTGTCATTTTGCCACGCGAGACCAATACGGCTCAAGTCATCGACAGTCTTACCGGTCGCGCTGATTCAGCCAGCATTTTCGTAACAGCAGAGTTCAAGCTATCCTTAATTGCGGGAGATAAACTTGTGGCGTCCGGCCAAGTTACATCTGCAGCGCCCTACGATCGCTCAAGCCAGCGCTTTGCCAATCTGAGGGCTGCGCGGGATAGCGAAATTCGTGTTGCTAAAAGTTTAGCGCAAGACATTCGCAACAGAATTGCAGCCACCTTCGCTACCGATCCGGGGCTGTGATAGATGCTCGTTAAGGCAGACGATTTTGACCGGTTTATCAGCCGGCAACATGATCCTGTTTTTATATATCTGTTCCATGGCACCGATCCGGGGTTGATTCATGAGCGTGCAAAAGTAACTGTCAAAAAATCTGTTGCCGATGCCAATGACGCCTTTCAACTTGTTCGATTTTCTGGCGATGAAATCGCCACCAAACCGGGGCTTCTTGCTGATGAGACTGCAACCATTGGTCTTTTTGGCGATTCCCGTGCGATCTGGATTGAGGTTGGAACCAAGAGCATTATTGATGCACTCGAACAACAGATTTCGAATCCGCCAAACGCATGTAAAATAATTCTAGAGGCGGGGAACATAAAGCCCACTGCACCGCTGCGTAAGTTGCTTGATGGCTCCAAACTGGCTGCGTCCGTCGGTTGCTATCCCGACGGACCCGCCGAATTGGGACGGCTCATAGAGACCACCCTGCGAAATCAGAATTTAACAATTGCACCCGAAATCCGGAATTATCTGGTGAGCATACTTGGCAATGATCGGCTTATAACCCGCACAGAACTTGATAAACTTTGTCTTTATGCAATGGGTGAAGGAGCGGTCACCCTAAAACACGTTTCCGAGATCATGAATGATGCAGCGTCATCCGCACTCGACGAGGCAATTGACGCGGCCTTTTCCGGCGAAAGAGCAAAAATCGAGCTTCTATGCGAACGGGTGTTTCGGGACGGTGCTGAAGCGGGCTATTTGCTATCATCCGCCTTAGGACACGCTATGAAGTTGCACCGCATGCGACTCGAGATAGATAATGGCGGACAAACCGAGCATATTATGACGCGAAATGGTCTTTTTTATCTGCGCAAACAAATAGTGCAGGCCTACATTGCGCGTTGGACAACTTTCAAAATAAAATCGACTATAGAAACATTGCAAGAAACGGTCGTGCGAGCGCGTCTTCAAAATAATTTAGGTAAAAGCCTCGCCACACGCGCGCTATGGAAAATCTCAAGCATGATACCGGCTCCATCACGGCGGTGAAGCCCGGATTGTCTGTTCCATCGGCGCATTTAGCAATCATACATTCACATCTTAACGCTTGAGCCTTTGACACAAGTGGTCGAGCTGTTCGAGATTTCTGTAACGGATGCGCATTTCCCCTCGTTCGCCTTTGTGGTCAATCATCACAGACAGCCCCAATACGTCTGTAAGCACCTGCTCAAGCGCAAGCGTGTCTGAATCCTTTACTTTACGCGGCGTGTCTGCCTGTTCAGATTTGTGCTCAGGCTTGGTTTCTTTCTGCACAATACGTTCAACGTCGCGAACCGATAATCCTTCATCGATAATGCGTTGCGCAATTCGTTTCGGATCCGAAACTGATAATAACGCACGTGCGTGTCCGGCACTAATGCGCCCATCAATCACCATACCTTGGACACTGTCAGGCAATTTGGTTAAACGCAGTGTGTTCGCAACATGGCTGCGACTTTTTCCGATAACACGACCTAGGTCTTGCTGCGAGTAATCAAATTCAGCCATTAATTGTTGATACCCCAACGCTTCTTCTAAGGCATTAAGATCCGAGCGCTGAACGTTTTCTATAATGGCGAACTCAAGAGCTTCTTTATCACTTACATCAATCAAAAAAACCGGTACTTCATGCAGCCCAGCACGCTGCGCCGCGCGCCATCGACGCTCACCGGCAATAATCTCAAACACGCCCCGCAACTGGGGTAAATTTCGGGCGAGGATAGGCTGTATAATCCCCTTTTCACGGATAGAATTTGTCAGATCCTCAAGGTCTTCTTCCCGAAAATCCTTGCGTGGGTTTCTAGGATTCGGTCGCAGAAATTCTATTGCGATTTTTTTTGCTTGTCCTAGAAATGCACCGGGATCAGCAGCTTCACCCATTAACGCAGCCAGCCCCCGTCCGAGGCGCGGTGTTTTGTATTCATCAACCACTTTTCAATCCTCGTTAGGAGTCAGAATCTAATTCGCGCAATTTTTTTTCGCGTTGTATAACTTCTGAAGCCAGTTTTAGATAAGCTTGGCTGCCTGCACACTTTAAATCATAAAGTAACACCGGCTTTCCGTGAGATGGGGCTTCTGATACCCTAACATTTCTCGGAATTATTGTCTCATAAACTTTATCGCCCATAAAGTTGCGTACATCAGCAACAACCTGTTGCGCCAAATTATTGCGAGGGTCAAACATCGTTAATACAATTCCATGAATGGTCAAAGAAGGGTTTAACGCACGTCGCACCTGTTCTACAGTTTTCAATAACTGCGAAAGACCTTCAAGCGCAAAAAACTCGCACTGTAACGGAACCAAAATGGAGTCAGCCGCCGCCATGGCATTTACAGTCAGAAGGTTGAGCGAAGGCGGACAGTCAATGAGCACGTAACTAAATCGAACCCCAAGTGAATTTTCCGATTCAAGCGCGAAGGCTTCAATAGCTTGGCGTAATTTATAAGCTCGATCGGCGTCAGCCGCAATTTCAAGCTCAACGCCAAGCAAATCCAGCGTCGATGGTGCCACATATAGTCTCGGCACAGCGCTCGCTGTTACAGCGGCACTCAGTTTGTTCTCGCCGCTTAAAACATGATAAGTCGAAATAAGGCGTTGCTTTTGTTCAATACCTAGGCCGGTGGAGGCGTTTCCCTGCGGATCGAGGTCTAGGATAAGCACCTGTTCGCCTATTGCCGCAAGCGCAGTCCCGAGATTGATCGCCGTCGTGGTCTTGCCGACACCACCTTTTTGGTTAGCCAAAACCAATACACGCATGGCAGACCGCTCAGAGCTCTGATATTCCGGCAGAGAGTATGCAATAATTTCTGATTTAAGTTTCAAGCCAAGACCAACTCTCATTTTGAACATTACGCGCGGGCAATTTCAACAATCGAACCGTGCCTGTCTGTTTGACTGGGCCACAGCCTATGATGATAATTATCGATATCAGGCACAGCGGTCAATTCAACTTGTGCATTTTTCCCCTTAAGAAAGAGCGCTACAGTTCCATTATCAATAAGAGACGCGCTGTAGTTAAGCAATAGGGGCAGCGGAGCCAATGCCCGGGCTGTTACAATTTCAAACTTACCCACTAACCCGGCGCTATAGTCTTCAACCCGCCCGACCTGAACTTCGGCACGAGCGCCGGTTTCACGAATAACTTCCCGCAAGAAAGCACATTTGCGCTTGTCGCTTTCAATCAGGAGCACCAAACCTGCGTCAATCTCTTTCAAGCGAATGGCAGTAATCAAACCCGGAAAACCACCACCAGATCCAAAATCCACCCAACGCCTTGCGGCCGGATAAAGATCAAAAATTTGGCTTGAATCGGCGATATGTCTCAACCAGACCTCAGCCAAAGTTGATGGTGCCACTAGATTAATCATTTTCTGCCAGCGCTTTAACAATGCGGCGTAGACTTCCATGCGCATGTATGTTTCACGTGAAACGGCATTGAGCAAAAATGTCTTTGCTTTGTCTTCTGACATCAAAATCTCACGCACGGATTTCAACACTTTGAATGCTTTGTCCTCGTTTGCGAATATTAGCGGCGACTAATACCAAAGCGGACGGAGTTATTCCTTCCACTCGGCCCGCCTGGCCAAGTGTCGAAGGGCGAACCGCGTCGAATTTCGCCTTCGCCTCGTTTGATAAACCCGTGATTGACGAATAATCTAGGTCTACAGGCAGAATGACATTTTCCATGGCCCTGAAAGTGTCTATATCCCGCTCCTGACGCGACAAATACACCGAATATTTCGCATCCGATTCCAATTTACCAAGCCAATCGGCTGGTAAACCCCGCAAATCAGGCCAAATCAGAAAAAACTGCTCTATCGATACGCCGGGAAAAGAAAGTATTTCAAACGCAGTGCGTCTGGCTCCGTCTCCGTTGATGGCAATGCCCGCAGTTGTCAAATCCTGACGGGAGGGCCGAAATTCGGCAAATAGACCAGTCCAAAAGCTTAAAACATCGCTTTTGTTCGCAAAAGAGGATAACCGCGATGCACTAACACAACCGAACGCACCCCCCTTTACAGTGAGTCGCTCATCAGCATTATCAGCGCGAAGCGATAGTCTGTATTCAGCTCGCGACGTAAATATGCGATATGGCTCAGTTACACCATGAGTTATCAAGTCATCTACCATAACACCCAAATACGCCTCAGACCTGTCCAATACAAAGTCAGGACGTTTTGAAACCCGACCAGCCGCGTTCAATCCCGCCAAAAGCCCTTGACCCGCTGCCTCCTCATAGCCCGTCGTGCCGTTGATTTGTCCGGCGAGATAAAGTCCACCAATGCGCTTTGTCTCCAATGTTGCTTTCAATTCGCGCGGGTCAATATAGTCATACTCAATAGCGTAACCTGGGCGAACCATATCAACATTTTCAAGCCCGGGAATAGACCTAAGCAATTGATATTGTACATCTTCTGGCAGTGAAGTTGATATTCCGTTAGGATATACCAAATGGTCGTCCAATCCCTCAGGCTCTAAAAATATCTGGTGACTGTCTCGATCAGCGAAGCGAACCACCTTATCTTCGATGGACGGACAGTAACGCGGACCCTTGCTTTTGATTGCTCCAGAATACATTGGCGCTTGGTGCAAATTGTTGCGAATAATCTCGTGGGTAAGCGGTGTTGTGCGTGTAATTCCACATTCCACCTGTGGACGCTCAATCGCGCCGGACAATGAAGAGAATGGCTCTGGAACGTCATCACCTTTTTGTTTGGCTAATATATCCCAGTTGATTGATCGGCCATCAAGTCGTGCCGGGGTTCCTGTCTTAAGACGTCTCAACTCAAATCCGTTACGCTCAAAAACCTTTGACAGGTGGAGCGCCGGCAATTCCCCCACACGCCCGGCAGGGATCCGCTTTGCCCCAAGATAAATCAGCCCGCGCAAAAATGTTCCGGTTGTAATGACAATTGATCCGCACCCGAATCGAACCCCATCCGCACAAACAAGGCCAACCACATTATTGTTTTGTGTAATGATATCAATAACTTCACCGGCAATTATAGTTAGGTTTTCTTGGCTGTCTAACGCACTTTGCATGGCAGCGCGATATAATTTTCTATCAATTTGCGCCCGCGGACCACGCACGGCCGGTCCCTTTTTGCGATTCAATACGCGAAACTGTATCCCGGCCTCATCGGCCATGCGACCCATCAAGCCGTCCAGCGCGTCTATCTCCCGCACCAAATGCCCTTTTCCCAAACCACCAATAGCCGGGTTGCAGGACATTTCACCAATTGTAGCGAAGGAGTTTGTAACAAGCGCCGTGCTTGAGCCCATGCGGGCAGCGGCAGCCGCAGCCTCGCAACCGGCATGGCCGCCTCCAATTACAATAACATCAAAGGTCTGATCAAACTCTGTAGCCATAGATCCATACTGGTTTGCTGCCGGGACATACCAGCTGAAGAGGAAAATCTCAAGCTTCCAAGTGACTCCTGTCAATCGCACACGGCAATTTCACATTTTGCTTAGTCTAAGCTATTTTCCGATACAGAAGCTCGAAAAAAGCGAACCCAGTACATCTTCTACACCAAAATGGCCGACCAACCGGCCAAGCTCGCGGCCAGCCAAGCGAAGATAATCAGCCAATATTTCAATAGGCGTATCCGGATTAGATGACATTATATCAGATAAGATAGCCAGGGTTAACTTGAGGGCTTCGGCATGCCTCTGCCGTGTTATCACCCCGGAACCGTGAGGCAATTCAGCAATATGCTTGCGAATGGCATCAAACAAATGCGGTAGACCTTCGCCCGTTTTGGTCGAAATAAAGAATGGAAAATCAGCTGAACCGCTTGCGATTAAATCGCGCTTCGTCGCAACCCGTAAGGTCGCGCCGACGCTTGTGGATGGCTCAACAACCGCAATTGCATCATGCAACTCTATCACAAGATCAGCTTGGTCAATAGCTGAAAGTGCGCGCCTGATACCTAATTCTTCAAGCTCATCACTCGTTTCACGAATGCCTGCTGTGTCCACGAACGTGACCAGTTCTCCAAAAAATACCACCGAGACCTCGATCAGGTCTCGCGTCGTGCCAGCTATAGACGAAACCAAAGCTGCTTCACGCTGCGCAATGGCGTTCAAAAGGCTGGATTTTCCAACATTAGGCGCTCCGGTAATCACGACGATTAAGCCTTGCCTGACTTTTTGCGAGTGGGCAAATCCGCTTAACGCCTCACTCAGCTCAAAACTCAGTTTCGTAACTGAATCGATCATTGCCCTATGATCAAAAGAGCTGACATCTCCTTCGTCTGAAAAATCAATTTCCGCCTCGATGCCAGCCTGTAATGCAATAAGATCTTGCCGCCAAACGCCGCACTTCAAGCTTAAAGCACCGTCCAATTGATAGAGCGCCTGACGCCGTTGTGACTCAGTTTCGGCATCGATTAAATCAGCAAGTCCCTCCGCCTGCGTTAAGTCTAATTTGCCGTTTAAAAAAGCCCTGCGGCTAAACTCTCCAGGCTCAGCAAGCCGCGCATTGCTTAACAACGCCAGCGAAGCTAACAGCGTCGCAACAATCGCCCTCCCGCCATGCACATGGAATTCAGCACAATCCTCGCCAGTAAAGCTCCGCGGGGCGGGAAACCACAAGACAAGCGCATCATCGATGCCGTTGCCCTCCCTATCGCGCAAGCGGCGCAAACTTGCCAGGCGTGGCGGCGGCGCACCCCCAGCGATTGTTTCGAGTGCCAACCGGGCCTGAGACCCTGAGACCCTGATGACCGCAACACCAGCGCGACCGCCACCGGACGCCAAAGCGTAAATGGTGGGCGGATTATCAGCGTTGAGGATCATTGCATGTCCGAATCAAAACCTCCGGTGCCAAAATTGCTGACGCCGCAATTCCGGACTCCTCATAACACACAGCATGGATCACCCCTGTTAGGTATTCATCTTCTCAAAGAATTCCGCATTCACCTTTGTATCGCGCAATTTGCCGAGCAGGAATTCAATTGCGTCCACCGTGCCCATCGGGTTCAAGATTCGGCGCAACACATACATTTTCTTGAGCGTATCAGCAGGAACAAGCAGTTCCTCTTTACGCGTACCGGAGCGCGTAATATCAAGCGACGGGAACACCCGCTTGTCCGAAACCTTACGGTCCAGAATAATCTCCGAATTGCCGGTGCCCTTAAACTCTTCAAAGATCACTTCGTCCATACGCGAGCCTGTATCGATCAGAGCGGTTGCGATAATGGTCAAAGAACCTCCCTCTTCAATATTGCGCGCGGCACCGAAGAAACGCTTTGGTCGTTGCAAGGCATTGGCATCAACACCACCCGTCAAAACCTTGCCTGATGACGGAACAGTCGTATTGTAAGCACGGCCGAGGCGCGTAATCGAATCCAGCAAAATAACCACATCGCGACCGTGTTCCACCAATCGCTTGGCTTTCTCAATAACCATTTCTGCCACTTGAACGTGCCGGACCGCCGGTTCATCAAAGGTCGACGAAACAACCTCGCCCTTTACAGAGCGTTGCATATCCGTAACCTCCTCCGGCCGCTCATCAATTAGCAGAACGATTAAATAGCACTCCGGATGATTGGTGGTTATCGACTGGGCGATATTCTGCAACAACACCGTCTTACCGGTACGGGGAGGCGCGACAATCAAGGCGCGTTGGCCCTTGCCAATGGGTGAGACAATATCAATCAGACGGGCCGAAATGTCCTTCCGCGTCGGATCTTCAATTTCCAACCTTAGTCGCTCGTTTGGATAAAGCGGGGTCAGGTTGTCGAAGTGCACCTTATGCCGAACCTTATCGGGATCTTCAAAGTTGATGGTATTGACCTTGAGCAAAGCAAAATATCGCTCTCCCTCACGCGGACTGCGAATAAGACCTTCAACCGTGTCTCCCGTCCGCAACCCAAAACGGCGGATCTGCGAGGGCGACACGTAAATATCATCAGGTCCCGGCAGATAATTTGCGTCGGGGGATCGCAAGAACCCAAATCCGTCCAGTAAAACTTCGACAACACCCTCGCCTATAATTTCAACCTCTTTGCTGGCGAGCTGCTTTAAAATGGCGAACATTAATTCTTGCTTGCGCATGATGGAAGCATTTTCCACCTCGTGCTCTTCTGCAAAACTGAGCAATTCGGTGGGTGTCTTGGACTTCAAATCCTGAAGCTTAATTTCCCGCATAGGGGTATCCTTAAAAATATGAAGAGAGGAACTGGCCAGAACATAACTGGATCAGGACGGGGCTGAGCCCTTAACGTCTATTCCATAACAGGTGGGAAACTTTCTCTAACAAGATTCGGCTCAGCTCGCAAGCTTCACTTGTATTTTAAAAACCGTCACTCAAATGATTCACGTGAAACACTGTAATTTCAGTTTAGACCTTGAATGCCGTAACCTCGATTTCAACCTTCATGGCATCTTGCAGCAACCCCGCGACAATGATCGTTGCTGCGGGACGAATTTCACTAAAATACAGTCCGGATATTTTAAAAACAGATTCTGCAAAGCTTCGATTGCTGACAACATACCGCACACGCACAACATCCGAAAGGCTGGCTCCGGCGTCTTCCAGCGCGGCTTTTATCGTTTCAAAACAGTTGCGCGCTTGCTGTTCAACATCATCCGGCAAGGTCATAGTGGTGTATTCATAACCTGTCGTGCCTGCAACGAACACCCACGACCCCTGCACCACCGCGCGGGAATATCCCGCCTGCTTCTCAAATGGTGATCCTGTCGTGATAAACCGCCGCGTCAAAACGGCTTCACCACAACGAGTATCACAATCAGAATGAGCAGAACTGTTGGCACTTCATTGACGACACGGTAAAAATTCGCGCTCCGTGTATTCTCGTCGTTGGCAAATTTACGGGTACAAACCGACAAGAACCCATGTACTCCCGACATCAGGATAACCAGCAAAAACTTGGCGCTCATCCAAGGCGCAGCAAAAACATGCGAGGCATATGCCAGATATAAACCGGCCCCCCAGGTTACAATCATCGCTGGGTTTATTATCGCTTTAAGCAACCGGCGTTCCATCACTTTAAAAGTCTCAGATTGCAGTGAGCCGGGCACGGTGGCCACATGATAAACAAACAAACGCGGCAGATACAACATTCCCGACATCCACGCGATCACTGCTAAAATGTGCAGCGCTTTGATCCACTCATACATTGGTCTATCCTTTTGTCCGAACCAGTTTCACTAATTCTTCAACATGCGCAATCGGCGTGTGCGGCAAAATCCCATGACCCAGATTGAAAATATAGGGTTGTCCACCAAACGCTTCTTTGATGAGTTTAACCTGCCGAGCCAGAGCCTCACCCCCCGCCACAAGAACCAAAGGATCAAGATTTCCTTGAACCGCTAAATGTTTTTGAACATTTTGTGCTGCCCACATCACATCTACCGAGGTATCCAAACCGATGACATCCGCACCGCACGTTAATGACATCTCTGTCAGGTGGCTTGTAGCCTGTCGCGGAAAGACAATCACCTTTACATCCGGATGATCTTTCTTCACGCCCGCTACCATCCGGTCCACCGGCTCCTTACACCAGCGCATGAACTCATCGCGCGGTAGGACACCTGCCCAAGAATCAAATATCTGAACCACCTCAACGCCAGCTTTAATTTGCGCCGACAAGTAAACCAAAGAGGCTTCGACAAGACGGTCAATAAGGCGTCGAAACAGCTTAGGATGCCGATAAGCAAAAAGCCGCGCCGGTGCTTGATCAGGAGTTCCATGTCCGGCTATCATATAAGAGGCAACGGTCCAAGGCGCACCGCAAAAGCCGATGAACGCGGTTTCGCGTGGAAGAAGTGCTTTCACCCTGTCGATAGTTTCAAATACCGGCGACAGCTTTTCTAAATCGATTTGTTCCAGGAGGGCGTTAAAGTCGGCTTCGTTTGCGATGGGTTCAAGTTTAGGACCCTCTCCTTCAACAAAGCTTACGCGCTGACCTAGTGCATCCGGGACAACCAGAATATCAGAGAACAAAATAGCCGCATCAAATCCAAATCGATTGATTGGTTGCAGCGTCGCCTTAGCGGCCAGCCTCGGCGTGTAACAAAAATCCATAAAGCCACGCGCTGTTGCGCGAATTTCACGATACTCTGGCAAGTACCTGCCAGCCTGCCTCATCAGCCATAGCGGCGGCACGTCCAGACTTTCACCCGAGCAGGCCCGTAGAAACAATTTCTCACTCAACCGTCGGCCCTCGATGTAATCAAATAAAAGGAATCTCGAATCTTATTATTTATCTTCTAGACCGCTCTTTAGCGACAATTCAGTTTTTCCACAATTGATACACATCGCCACAGAGATTTATGAAATCTTAATTTTTTGGGCTTGTTTGTGGAAAACTTAATAATCTATTAATCATTTCAGACACTCACCTTTTGTACCGAACGTTAAATAATTGTTAAAAACCAACTCAAACTGACTCGCTAAAATCCGGTCCGCAGTATCCTACCGCAATTTAGATGTTGAACAAACTCTGTAAAATTTCCACACTGAGGTGGACAAAAAACGTTTACCGGTCAAGTTTGGCTTCCCGTTCAAGTCTTCACGCCGCCCCCTGTGAATAAGAGGCCAAAGCATTGGGAAGAAACTACTTTCACCTTCATCTGGTATCTGACGCAACCGGCGAGACCCTCATTGCCGCCGCCCGTGCCGCCGCTGCCCAATATCAAGGTGTGACCTCAATTGAGCACGTCTATCCTTTTGTTCGCAATCTTGCCCAGCTGAATAAAGTCATTGCAGAAATTGAAGCCTCTCCGGGAATTGTCCTTTTCACGCTCGTAGACCACGAATTAAGCACGCGCCTCGATAAGGCGTGTGAAGCCGCAGGTTCTCCGGCGCTCTCGGTGCTGACCCCTATATTGGGGTTGTTTCAGTCCTATCTTGGCACCGCATCAACCCAGCGCCCCGGCGCGCAACATATGCTCAATGCTGATTACTTCCGCCGCATAGATGCACTGAATTTCACAATGGCCCAAGATGATGGCCAAGCTCCTGAAAATTTAGAAGCAGCGGATGTTATTTTGCTTGGAGTGAGCCGAACCTCTAAAACACCAACCAGCATTTATTTGGCCAATCGCGGCATCAAAACGGCCAATGTTCCGTTGGTTCCCGGCGTCGCCCCGCCCTCCAATCTTACCAGCCTAACCAAACCCTTGATCGTTGGTCTTTTCGCGTCGCCTGAGCGTATAATTCATATCCGTCAAAATCGTCTACTTGCTCTAAATGCCGACTATGAAAGCCCCTATGTGGATCGCACATCTGTAACCGAGGAGTTGGCCGAGTCCCGCCGCCTGTTCAATGCGCGAGGTTGGCCAACCATCGACGTCACCCGCCGCTCAATCGAAGAAACCGCCGCAGCGATTGTCGACTTGTATAAGGACCACCGTATGAAATTCATTGCGCAAGGATGAGCGACGCCTCTCCGCTTTGGCTCGATCACCGTCCACTCGTGCTTGCATCGCGAAGCGCCATACGTGCACGCCTTCTGCAAAATCTGGGTGTTCGTTTTGTAACTGATCCGGCCCAAATAGATGAACGGACCATTGAAACTGTAAATCTGTCCAGTACCGCCGCGCAATTGGCGCAACTTAAAGCCTTCGCGGTTTCACCGCAGTGGCCGGATCATCTTATCCTCGGCGCTGATCAAATCTTGATTTTTGAAGATGCACTCATGCACAAACCCACAACCAGGGCCGAAGCGCGTTTTCAGCTCCGCCGCCTGTCGGGTAAAAGTCACAGCCTGATTTCGGCTGCGTCACTTGTTAAAAATCAACAGGTCCTGATCAACGTGTCGGACACTGCCGTCATTCACATGCGCGCTCTGTCGCAAGAAACCATTGAAACTTATCTTGATGCATTGGGTGAGGATGTCTACACCACCGTTGGCGGCTATCAACTTGAGGGTTTGGGTCCGCACATAATGGACAAAGTTGAGGGCGATTTTGCCACCATTTTGGGGCTCCCGCTTTGGCCATTGATGCGCTCTCTCCGGCAGTCGGGATTTATAATTCAATGACGGAATCCTTAAATCATGCCAAAAATCATGCCTATGTGTTAGGTTGGCCGGTAAAACACTCCCGGTCTCCAAAAATTCACAGCTACTGGTTACAGCAGCTAGGTCTATCCGGCACCTATGGTTACATTGAAGTGTCACCGGAAAACCTCGCCGCCACGGTGTCCGAGCTGCGCGCCAATGGCTTTGCCGGGGCGAACATTACTGTGCCGCATAAAGAGGCTGTCTTTGCCCTGTGTGATACCGTAACTGCGCAAGCAAAAGCTGTGGGTGCCGCAAACACCATCTGGTTGAAGGATGGTATGCTCCACGGTGACAACACCGATATTTATGGCTTTGCGCAAAACCTCACCGATTTCGCGCCGCATTGGCGAACAGGGCAAACAGCCTTGGTTTTTGGGGCCGGCGGCGCGGCGCGGGCCATTCTCTATGCCCTCGTCTCGCAAGGCTATTCCAAGATTTTGCTTGTAAACCGCGGGCTTGAACGCGCCGAATCCCTGGCGGCCCACTGGCCTCATTATGTCGAAGCTTTAAACTGGGAGTCGGGACTTGCCCGGTTGCCTGAAGCGGACCTCCTCGTCAACACCACGTCATTGGGCATGAGCGGCCAACCACCCTTAAAATTTCCGCTGGAAGGTGCCAAGGCCAGCTTGATTATCAACGATATCGTTTATGTACCACTCCAAACTGATTTGCTAAAACAAGCGCGCAGCAAGGGCCTGACTGCAGTGGACGGGTTGGGCATGCTGTTGCATCAAGCTGTACCTGGTTTTCAGCATTGGTTTGGTAAAACGCCACAGGTCACGCCAGAATTGCGGGGGCTCATCGAGCATGATATCCCCCTGTGAGTTTGCCAAAATGAGGGCTGTATGATTGTTCTAGGCCTGACAGGCTCAATCGGCATGGGTAAAAGTGTCACCGCGCAAATCTTCAGAGATCTGGGTTTACCTGTGCATGATGCCGACGCCGCAGTTCATCAACTTTACCAAGGCGCTGCTGTTCCCCTCATTGAAGCAGCTTTTCCCGGCGTTGCTTCGGGCGGCGTTGTTGACCGGCAAGTTTTGGCCCAAAAAGTTCTGAACAATCCGCAAGCGCTGAAAACCCTCGAAAGTATTGTCCACCCGCTTGTGGCAAAAGCCCGCGACGACTTTTTGGCATTGTGCCAGAAAGACCACGTTCGGGCTGCTGTGCTGGACGTTCCATTATTATTCGAAACCGGGTCTGAGCGCTTGGTCGATCACATTATCGTGGTGACTGCACCACCTGATGTGCAGCGGGCTCGCGCATTGTCAAGACCGAACATGACCGCGGAACGGTTTGAGACCATCCTTGCCAAACAGACCACTGACGCCCAAAAGCGCGCGAAAGCTGATTTCATTGTGGACACTTCACAGGGGATGGTGTTTGCCCGCAAACAAGTCCAAGACATTTTAGGCCAAATTGGACTAAATTGACATCATGCGTGAAATTGTCCTCGATACCGAAACGACCGGCATAGACCCTGTGCAAGGGCATCGAGTCGTCGAAATCGGCTGCGTCGAATTGTTCAACTCAATTCCCACGGGTCAAACATTCCAAGTATATCTCAATCCCGAGCGAGACATGCCCCCCGATGCCCAGCGCATCCATGGGTTGTCGGGCGCTTTTTTGGCGGATAAGCCAAAATTCGCCGAAATTGTTGACCGCTTCCTCGAATTTATCGGGCCGGATCGCTTGGTAATCCACAATGCTGATTTCGACATGCGGTTTCTTAACGCCGAGCTCACCCGGCTCAAGCGCCCGCTTCTCACATTTGACCGGGTTCTCGACACTTTAGCCCTGGCCCGAAAGCGCAATCCTGGCGGCCCAAATTCTCTAGACGCACTTTGCTCTCGTTTTAGCATCGACAATTCGCGCCGCACCAAACACGGCGCGTTGCTCGATTCTGAAATTTTGGCTGAAGTTTACGGTGAGCTTCTGGGTGGGCGGCAAAGCACTCTTGGCTTGAACACAGCCAATACCCGCCAGGTTGAAGGCACGAAAGTTACAGTGCGCCCGCGCCCGGCGCCGCTGCCCGACCGCCTCACGCCTGCCGAGCGCGACTCCCATGCAATTTTTGTCGAAACGCTTGGCGATAAGGCCATTTGGCTCGTTTTTAGCAAGCACGCCAACTAAGCTTATCAGGTCAGGGCACCGAAACGGCTGTGCGGAGGCTACCTGACGCATAAAAAAGCCCGCCTTTAAGCGGGCCAAAATCAATCAGGCGTTAACCTGAGCCTTTTGCGCTTCTGCAGCTTTTTGGGCATAGAGCGCGGCAAAATCAATCGGGTCGATGTAAAGCGGCGGGAAGCCGCCACCACGCACCGCGTCAGCGACAATCTGCCGTCCGAAAGGAAACAGGAGGCGGGGGCATTCAATCATCACCACTTGGTGCAGATGATCCGCAGGCACACCGCGCACACGAAACACTCCAGCATAATTCAGTTCAAATTTAAACAGAATGTTTTCGCCTTCACCGCCCTGACCTTCCATCAAAAGACTAACTTCAAAGTCGTCGTCTGCAATTTGGCGGGCGTTAACGTTCACCTGAATAGCAATGTTTGGTGCGGTCTCTTGAGGTGCGAGGGATCGCGGGGAGTTCGGATTCTCAAACGAAAAATCCTTAGTGTATTGCACCATAACGTTCAAAGAAGGCGCAGTCGCCGCATCCGCACCATTCCCATTTGCTTCAGCCATAACATATCCCCTGTAGGTAAATCGGTCAAATTCGCCGTGTCGCTACCACAGATTGTCAAAGCTCACAAGCTTTTGAAGCGCTGAAACACAATGCAGGAAATTAGTGGCGGTGTTCGTGCTTGCGATCGTCCAGCTGCCGCCAATCAGATTCATCCAGATCAATGACATCGGGCGAAGCAGGACGGCGTCGCGTCTGTTGCGCCGCCACGGTGCCGCCGAACATATTTGTCAGCCAGCCGCGCAAGCTGGGAGATAACAATGCCAGTCCGGCAATGTCGGTGATAAAGCCGGGCAAAATCAAAAACACCGCGCCAAGCGCTGTTAGCGTACCATCAAGGAAGTTGCCCGGTTGAGCGCCCCCGTTGTCCATTCGTTTGCGCAGGTTCGCCATCGCGTCGGCACTTAAGCGTTTCAGCGCCGCAAAACCCAAAACAGTTGTCCCGAGACCAAGCAGCAACGCGCCTGCCATCCCAAGCTTGGACACCACAAAGCTGAAAGCCAGAATTTCCGCCACCAACCAAATCAAAATGGCGACCGTAATCGGTCCTGGCTTCCGCCACTGCGCAAATGATGCGCCAAGAGAGCTTCGGTTGTTATAAAACTGAACCATCGACAATCCTTAATCCGCGCGTGCCCGAAAACAAATCACACTTTTCTGCTTCACTGTGCGGCGCAAAGGATTATATGGGAGTGAAGGCGCGCGAACGCAAGCGAGCCTGATATTTCGCTGTCAGCTGCCGATAACGCTTAGCGTCCGGGCGGCAAAATTGATAAGTTAGGCACACGCATGCAAGATCCTTTTGACCTGACTACCATTATTTTCGCGCTTTTGGCGCTCTTTGTGGTGTGGAAATTACGGTCCGTTCTTGGTTCAAAAGACGGGTTCGATCAAAAATCGGACGCACCGCCTGCGGTACAGCCGCCGCAAAACCTAAAGACCGATGATCAGGCCTCAAATGTAGTCCGTCTGCCTGGTCGCGCCGCCACAAACGCCAACGCCGGGCCGGATTGGAGCGCTTTCGCCGAAACCGGATCTCCAACTCTGCAGGGCCTTGAGCAGATCAAAGCAATGGACAAGCGCTTTGAACCCGCCGCATTTCTGGATGGAGCGCGAGCAGCACATGAAATGATTTTGCAGTCTTTCGCAGCGGGTGATTTGAAAACGCTCAAGTCGTTGCTAAATGATTCGCTGTATTCCAGCTTTTCCGGTGCCATCGCCGCGCGCGACACTAAGGATGAAAAACTAGAAACAACCCTGATCTCTCAAGAAAAATCAAATTTTGAATCGGCGCAGCTTTCGGGCAATGAAGCGCGCATCACGGTACGGTTCCGGACCAAAATGATAACGGTCACCCGCGACAAGGCTGGCACAATCATCGATGGAAATGCAGAAGAAATTGCCGATGTGCAGGATGTTTGGAGCTTCGCCCGCGACCTTACCGCCCGCGACCCGAATTGGAAACTGGTTGCAACTCTAGAAGCCTGAGGACATCTCAAGTGGTTAAACTCGCCCCTGTTCATTTTTCTCAGGTGGCGGGTTTTGAAGCCGCGACGCTTCTGTCGGCATTTCTGGTTTTTCAGAACACTGCCCGCGCCTTCGCCAATAATATTGCGGAGCTGCGCCCTGCTCTGCCGGTTCAAACGCAATTGCGCGCGGTCTTGCAGGCATCATTGGCGATTGAAAATGTTAATGAAGACGTTGCGCGGCGTTTTTTCCAAGACTGGTTTGTGCCGCATGAAGTTAATTCCGACCTTGGTCAGGGTTTTCTCACCGGATATTATGAGCCTGAAGTGCGGGGCTCGTTGACGCGGACTGATAGGTTCAGCTGCCCCATTCTTGCGTGCCCGGACGATTTGATTACATTTGATCATAACGTCCCGTCGCCTTTGGAGGGTTATGCCGCCGCAAGGCGCTTACAAAACGGCGCGATTGTCCCCTATTTCAGCAGGTCCGAAATTGAAGCCGGTTTTGCTCAACGTCACACCCGGCCGGTTGTTTTTCTGGAGGACCCGGTGGAGGTCTTTCTAATTCAGGTTCAAGGTTCTGCGCGGGTGATATTACCTGATGGCGGCAAACTTCGTCTCAAATATGCCGGTCGAAATGGCCACCCCTATACGTCCATTGGCAAAATTATTACTGCGCAAAATCATATCGCTGCCGAATCAATGACATTGGCGCGCCTGAAGAGTTGGCTGCGCTGCAACGATTTGCGCATCGGTGGTCTGGCCCGTTCCATAATGCAACGCAATAGCTCTTATGTCTTTTTTGAAATTTTTCCTGAAACCGAACAAACTGGCGGTCCG
Source organism: Methylovirgula sp. (assembly GCA_043742625.1). Classification (GTDB taxonomy): domain Bacteria; phylum Pseudomonadota; class Alphaproteobacteria; order Rhizobiales; family Beijerinckiaceae; genus JANXSV01. The sequence continues at coordinate 31,205 of JAYTYD010000046.1, forward strand.
GTTGGCGGGGCGGGCCTGCCGCTTACGCCTCTGGTTTCGCTCGCGATTGATCGCAATCTGTGGTCTTACGGTTTGCCATTCTGGCTAAACGCGAAGTTGCCATTTAAAAGAAACGTTTCCGAATCGTTTCAGTGCATGATGATAGCGCAAGACACCGGCTCAGCTATTATCGGACCCGCACGGGGTGATGTATACTTTGGCTCTGGCGATAAGGCTGGTGCTTTGGCCGGAAACATTCGGCACGCTGCTGCATTCACTGTATTTTTGCCAAAACCGGACGCTTGATCCCATGACTTCAATGAAAGATTTTTTCCCCGATCAGCCAAAATTCAGCCGCCGCAAGCGGAGCCTGACTTCTGAAGAGCTTCAGCAATGGCAGGAGGTGAGCAACGCCATACGGCCTCTGCCAAGAGTTGAAAACCATCGGCCAAAACCTGTCCATGCCATTAAAATTACAGTATCAGATCCGGTGCATGCGCAGTGGTTTACGCACACAGCCCCGCTTGCCGCCTTAGAAAAGCGCCTCAAGCAAAAACTGTTACGGGGACGAATCCAAGTGGACGCCAAATTGGATTTGCACGGGTTCTATCAAGCTCAAGCCCAAGACAGAATGATCGACTTTCTAATCGAGGCGCAGCGGCGGCAGCATCGCCTTGTGTTGATAGTGACCGGCAAAGGCAGCGTTTCGCCCGCTTCAGGCGGGTCGGATTTTCACTTTGGCGAGCCACGAACCGGTGTGTTACGGCGCTTGGTGCCTCAGTGGTTGCGCGCGGCCGAGTTGCGCGGTCTGGTTATCTGCTTTGAGGAAGCAGGGCCGGGGCATGGCGGCAGCGGCGCCTTGTACGTCCGCATAAGGCGCGTGGAGCGTAGCCTGTGACGCCTTTTGGCCAAAGACTGCGGCATTTGCGCGAAACACGCGGCTTGTCGCTTAAAACCATGGCCTATGACCTAGGTGTTTCAGGAGCCTATTTGTCGGCGCTGGAACATGGCCGCCGTGGCACACCCACGTGGTCACTTGTGCAACGGATTATATCTTATTTCAATATTATTTGGGACGAGGCCGAGGAGCTTGTCCAGCTGGCACAAATATCGGATCCGCGTGTGGTTATTGATACTGCAGGCATGGCGCCCGAAGCTACGGAGTTGGCCAACACGATGGCGCGGCAAATTGCATTTTTAAACCCGGATGAAATCGCGACCTTGCAAGGTTGTTTAAAAGCCGCAGCCCGAAAACCAAACCGCGCTTAGGCTGCTCTGCATCGCGCGCTTGTAAGACGGCATACCACTCTATGCCACTCTTGACCTTCAGACCTTCAAATGCAAAACCCATGTTGGAAAAAGGCGTAGCTCGCCTGCAGAATTTACGGAAGCGGATTATGTCAGACAAAGTCGATATTTTAGGTTTGGGTAATGCCATTGTCGACGTCATCGGCACCACCGACGACGCCTTTCTTAAACGCGAAGCTATCCTCAAAGGCGCGATGAACCTCATCGATGAAGCGCGCGCTGAACATCTTTTGGCTCAAATGCCTCATGCCATCACTATATCAGGTGGTTCTGCGGCGAATACCACAGTCGGTATTGCCGATCTTGGCGCGACTGCGGCATATATCGGCAAAGTTAAAGCGGATACGGTAGGCACCATTTTTTCACATGATTTGCGCAAGACAGGCGTCAAGTTTGATGTTGCCTTCGCGCAGGACGGTCCCGCCAGCGCGCGTTCCTTTATATTCGTCACGCCTGATGGCGAGCGCTCCATGAACACATTTTTGGGTGCGTGCCAAAACCTGCACCCTGCCGACGTGGATGAGGCGACGGTAAAATCCGCAACCATCACCTACTTGGAAGGCTACCTTTGGGATAAGTCTGCTGCCAAAGAAGCGTTTATCAAAGCTTCGAACATTGCTCACGCCGCCGGCAATCGCGTTGCCATCACCTTATCAGATTCTTTTTGTGTTGACCGTTTCCGCTCCGAGTTCATCGATCTGATCAGGTCAAAGATCGTCGATATTGTTTTTGCCAACGAGGCGGAAATCACCTCGCTTTATGAAACTGAAGATTTTGATTTTGCGGTATCTGAAATAAAAAAGGAAAACTGTCTTGCAATAATCACCCGCTCCGAACGCGGTTCTTTGATTGTTGAAGCGCACGACGTGGTCGCTGTCCCAGCTTTTCCCATCAAGCAATTGGTTGATTCCACTGGCGCTGGCGATTTGTTTGCTTCGGGGTTCTTAACCGGTCTTGCCAGAGGTAAGCCGCACGAGTTTAGCGCTCGTCTCGGCGCGCTTGCCGCCGCAGAAGTTATTCAGCACGTCGGTGCTCGGCCGCAAACAAATTTGCGGCATCTGGCTCACCATCACGGTTTGATGATTTAAAGGCTCCCGGCTTAAGGCTTTCGTCTTCCTGCAGCTATTTTGCCAGTAACACTCTGCGGCACTCCTCAGGCAGTTGCGCCAAAGTGAGCGGGGGCTTGGGTTTTGAAGGGTGAGTCGGCTTGGGCGGGTGCAGCACTTCATCGCTGAACCAATGCTCCAAAGAGGCATCGCAGCCGTCTCCAGCGGGCACAGGATCTTGCGATTTGCAGCTTTCTGAATTGTCCGGACACGAAATCCGCACATGGAAATGATAGTCGTGTCCATAATAGGGCCGCACCTTATGCAACCAGCCGTGGTCGCCGGGAGTCTCGCAAAGTGCCTTTTTAATTGCGGCATTGACAAAAATGCGCTCCACTTGGTCGTCTTGCGCTGCGGCCTTTATCAGCGCCACGTGCGCTGATGTCCAATGCTCGTTGACGCTTAGTCTGTCGTCTGAAACCATATTAACAGCCGACATTTCTTCGCGTTCCTCGCTTGAAAGCTTGCGGCTGGGCATTGGCGTCAGCCAAATATCGGCATCCAAGCCTATCTGGTGTGAAGCGTGTCCTGTTATCATTGGCCCGCCCCGCGGTTGTGAAATGTCTCCAACCAGTATTCCCGGCCACCCAGTTGCAGCTTTTGCATGCACGGCGAAACCTTCCAAATACGCGATCAACGCCGGGTTTGCCCAATTGCGGTTGCGTGAAAGCCGCATCACTTGCCACGCCTCTCCGTTGACCGGAAGGGCTTCAGCGCCGGCCAAACAACCCTTTGAATAAAACCCGATCGAGCGCGCTTCTAATGAGGCTGGTTGCAGCGCGCGTCCAAAAAGTTGTTTGGCGGCAAGCGACGATTTGTCGATGTTTTCAATTGGCGCCAACGGTGTAGGATCAACGCTCCCCTTTTCTTGAGCGGGCAGCGCCGAAACCAAGCCAATGAACACAAATGAATATAAGCTGATCTGCGATATGCGCATTAATAACCTCATAACATTAAACCGCTGATTTATCGTTTCACACCGACGGCACACTGCCGATGCTTAACCTTAACTATTTGCCCTGCCTCACGTTAGACGTGATCTGAGGAGCACTTTTTTGCGGATTCGGGTTTACCGCGACATCAAATTAGGGAATCAGTAGACCTGAGAGTTTCAATTTTATTTGTTTTAGTGTGTTTACCGGAGTTGGTCATGCATATTTTGAAAGTTGCCATTGCTTTTGCCGCCCTTCTGTTCGCGTCAGTCAGTGGCGCTTCTGCCAAAGTTTCAATCAATGTCGATATGAGCTCGCAAACAATGCATGTGCAGTCCGACGGCGGCGAATCCTACAATTGGCCGGTTTCAACCGCAGGTCAGGGCTATTCAACACCGCGCGGCACCTACAACATCAAAACTATGGAGATCATGCATCTTTCGCGTAAATACCATAATTCGCCAATGCCCCACTCTATGTTTTTCACCGGTGGTTTCGCCATTCACGGCACATATTCAGAGCGCAATCTTGGCCGCGCCGCTTCCCATGGCTGCGTACGTCTCAGCCGCGCTAATGCTGCCACATTATTCGCGCTGGTGCGCAGCGAAGGCGGCGGGCGGGTTACGCTTTCCGGTGCTCCCGAAAGCCATAATCAGCTTGCAGTCGACGGTCATCACAAAAAGCGCGTCATGACCGCCTCGGTTCATCATTCTAAGCACCATGCCACCATGATGGCTTCTAATCATCATCACCAACATCGCGTCACAATGGCTGCTGTAACTCACGGGGTTCACGCACCGATGGCCTATGCACCCGTGACTCACAAAAAGTCTCTGCTGGATTGGTTTGCTCACCCGGTCGCGCAATAATTTGCTGGTATTAGAATAAACTTTTTGTTTCGTGCAATGACTTTACCTTGTCACCATACTAAAGCACTCTACCACAGTGAATGTTTGCGGCAGTGACAAGAAAGCCATCCTATTGCAATTTGAAATAGTCGGAACAGCCGAACAAGCCATCGACAGGCTTGAAGTCCTTCACAGTCAAGCGGTTAAAGCCGAACGCCACGCCTTGGAGATGTTTTTTACCAAAGGTGAAGAACCCTCTACGCAGGCGCGAACTTTGTTCCGCTATCCGGAGCTGCGCGTCACTTACGAGCCCAAAGGCGTTTTACCGTCTAGCCGCCGTGCCTTTGCAAAATTTTCGCATGGCGGTGTCTATTCCACCAGCGTCACCCATCCGGGCGCTTTTCGCACCTATCTTCTTGAGCAGTTGCGACCGCTGATCGAGGAATTTGGAGCGACGCTTGAAGTTGGTATAAGCAACACCGAAATCCCCTACCCCTACGTGTTTGAAACAGGAGACGAACTGGGCGGGCGTGGTGTTTCGTCAGCGGAATTGGCGCGCTTCTTCCCGATGCCGCTGCTCTCCGCCGTAGGAGACGAGATCGCTGACGGCACATGGGAACAGTCCATAAGTGGCGAGCGCCCGTTAGGTCTTTTTGATGCGCCGCGCATGGACTATTCGCTGAAGCGCATCGTGCATTACACCGGCAGTGATTGGCGTCACTGTCAGCCTTGGATCATGCTGACCAATTATCATCGCTATGTAGATCAGTTCATTCAGTGGGGGGTTGCACAAATTCGGTCAAACTCCCGCTTTGAAACGGTTGTATTGCCTGGAAACTCTATCATAACCCCGGCAATGACCGACGCTGAGGTCGACCACATCATACATACCAATCTGTGGCACAAATTTCAAATGCCAGCTTATCACGTCACCACCAAAGACGGCCAAGGCGTAACGCTCGTCAATATTGGTGTCGGGCCATCCAACGCCAAAAATATGACGGATCATTTGGCGGTGCTGCGTCCACACTGCTGGTTGATGGTTGGGCATTGTGGCGGGTTGCGCCAAAGTCAGCAGATCGGCGACTATGTTTTGGCGCACGGCTATTTGCGGCAAGACCGTATACTTGATAATTTGGTTCCAACGGATATGCCCATTCCGGCGCTGGCGGAGGTTCAAGTCGCGTTGCAGGAAGCCGCTGCGCAGGTCACCGGAGAAAAAGGCGAAGGGCTCAAGCAGCGCTTACGCACCGGCACTGTGGTCACCAACGATGACCGCAATTGGGAGTTACGCTGGACACAGGAGCGCAAACGCATCAATTTGTCTCGCGCAATCGCCGTTGATATGGAATCGGGCACGATTGCCACCCAAGGTTTCCGGCTCCGGGTGCCTTATGGAACGCTGCTTTGCGTGTCGGACAAACCCTTGCACGGTGAGATAAAACTGCCCGGGGCGGCCAATGCATTTTATGAGCGCTCTGTGGCCCAACATCTTGAAATAGGCCTTGCAGCGCTGGAATTATTGAGGGGCCGTAAAGAAACATTGCATTCCCGCAAACTGCGCGCATTCGACGAGCCGCCGTTCAGATGAAACGCCCTAAAAGCGCTAAACCGCCCGCCCGCCGCAAAGTGCGCATAGGCGAGCGCCAGATTGAAACCATCGGTCAGAAAGAAGAGCTTTGGGCGGACTTTTATCATCACGCGATGACGGTTAGTACGCCCAAATTCATCCTTGGCGCGCTAACCTTATTTCTCTTCAATAACCTGCTGTTTGCCACCCTTTTTGATATGGGAAAAGACCCCGTCGCCAATGTCGGCTCGCCCGAACTGCTATATTTGTTCTTCTTTTCTATTGAGAACTTCACCACGGTCGGCTTTGGCGACATGCATCCGCAGTCGCTCTACGGGCATTCAATAGCCAGCATTGAGGGCTTTATTGCGCTCATTCAGACAGCGGCATTGACGGGCTTGATCTTTGCGCGCTTTTCACGGCCGCGTGCTCGTATTATGTTTGCTAAAAATCCGGTCATCGCGCGCCATGATGGCGAGCAAACCCTGATGATACGCATGGGTAATGAACGTCATAATACCATTACCGATGCCAAGGCGGAGTTATGGATCTTGCGGTTGGAGAAGAGTAAAGAGGGGCAGCCCTTCCGTCGGATCCATCGTCTTAATCTGGTTCGACAGGAAAATCCCAACTTTGTTCTTACTTGGACTTTGTTTCACACGGTTACGCCCGACAGCCTGCTCTATAATAAATCAGCTCAAAACCTTGCAGAAGACGAATATCAATTCATAGTCACCGTGCGTGGCATTGATGACACGTCATCGCAGGAATTGCGCTCAAGAAAAACCTATCAACATGACTCGATTCTATGGGGGCAACGTTATGAAGACATCATCATTAGCCAACCGGATGGAAGCATTATGGTGGACTATTCCAAGTTTGATCAAACTGTGAAAGACTGACGCAGCTGTTAAATTCTTTCGCTCTGGAAACATGGCGCATAGGAGAGCTGAATGCCGGGTTCCCATCGTTTGGCGGTTCACACCAGTGGTGATCGCGACATCATCATAACTCGCAACTTTGATGCCAAACGGACACAAGTTTTTGCGGCGCTCACAGTGCCGGAGCATCTAACACTATGGTTACTTGGTCAAACCGGCTGGGAAATGTACCGCTGCGATGTTGATCTTAAAAAGGGCGGCCATTATCGCTTCTGCTGGGGGCGGAATTCGGACGGAAACGAACTGGACATCGGCGGCAGCTATGTAGAAATCGACCCGCCCTACACCTTGATCACGACCGAAAAATTTGAAAAACTCTGGTACCCGGGAGAGGCGCTCATCACCCAAACACTGAGCAAGCGCGACACTAAATCAAGCCTGCACATGACAATGTCCTATGAGTCCCGTGAGGCGCGCGATCTTGTGCTCAAATCAGAAATGGCAGCAGGCTTGGAGCAGTCGTATCAAAAATTGGATGATTTATTGCTTCGCATTTGAATGAATTTGTCACCGGAATGTGGACACATTGCGTGTATTTTCAAAATCAGAAGCTCCGATTGATACAGCAGCCGTGAAAGTATCTGATTATGAACAACAAGCCTCTCATGCCGACCGCTATTTCTTTAAGCGAAATATTGGCTCAACGTTCCCGCGCCAGCTCCGCCCAAGGTACCGGCTTATTGCTGCCCGCAACCAA
>JAYTYD010000047.1:0-11066 GCA_043742625.1 Methylovirgula sp.
GTTCAGATCGCGCCAAGTTCAACAAGAACAAGCCCGCAGGTCTTATTTTGGGTGCTGAGGCTTTGATATGCCATCTTATTTAGATCTTGGTGTTATTGCAATTGTTCTGGTTTCGGCATTGCTGTCGATGGTGCGCGGTTTTACGCGGGAGGTATTGGCCATCGGGTCGTGGGTTGCCGCGGGCTTTGCCGCCCTCTACGGCTATACGCTTGTTTTGCCCTACGTAACCCCCTATGTGGCAAAGCCCGCCATCGCCACGCCGGTTGCGGCGGCTATCGTATTTTTTGTAACGCTCATTCTGGTCTCGATCATCACCATCAAAATGTCGGACATGATCCTCGATTCTAAAATCGGTGCGCTTGATCGCACATTGGGGCTGGTTTTCGGCGCGGCACGCGGCTTTTTACTTTGCGTGGTTGCAATGGTGTTTTTCAACTGGCTTGTAGCTGAAAAGCAGCAGCCGGAATGGGTTAAAACCGCAAAAATCCGGCCCTATCTCGAAACGTCCGGTTTGAGTTTGCAGGCTTTATTGCCGGACGATATTGAAGCGCGGCTTAAAACGCTTAAGTTACCAAAGGGCGACGGCGCAACCGAGCCAACCACGCCTTCGGCCACTGTTCCAGCCTCACCGGCGGCCTCTCCCGCCGCAACAGCAGCAGACCCGCAAAAGCTAAATCAACTCGCAGCTCCGCCAAAAAAACCCTGAGCCAGCTCAACGCCTAAACCTGAGGATCAAAATCCTGAACGCCTCCCAGTCCAGCCACAACCTTGAAGATCAATCTGTTTTTGATCCAGACGCAGATCGCCTCAAGGAAGAGTGCGGTGTTTTTGGCATCTTCGGCCATCCCCAAGCCGCAGCCATCACCGCACTGGGGCTTCACGCGTTGCAACATCGCGGCCAGGAAGCTGCTGGTATTGTAACGTTTGACGGCCAGCGTTTCAGCTCCGAGCGGCGCAATGGTTTGGTCGGCGACCACTTCTCCTCGGCGGCAACCATTGCCCGCCTGCCCGGCTCCATGGCTGTTGGCCATGTGCGCTATGCCACCACTGGCGGCACCATACTACGCAATGTTCAGCCGTTGTTTGCCGAAATTAACACCGGCGGCTTTGCTGTCGCGCACAATGGCAACCTTACCAATGGCCTCACCCTGCGCCGCACGCTCATCCAGGACGGCGCAATCTGTCAATCCACGTCCGATACGGAAGTTTTGCTGCATCTCGTCGCCCGCAGCCGCAAGCCGCGTTTCATCGACCGCTACATCGAAGGGTTGCGCCAGCTTGAAGGCGCCTACTCACTCGTGAGCCTCACCAATAAAAAGCTCATCGGCGCGCGGGATCCCATCGGCATCCGCCCTTTGGTTTTGGGTGAGTTGGATGGATGTTACATCCTTGCGTCTGAAACCTGCGCGCTGGACATTATCGGTGCAAAGTTCATCCGCGATGTCGAGAATGGCGAGGTGATCGTCATCGATGAAACCGGGATACAAAGCCTCAAGCCCTTTCCGCCCCGCGTCATGCGGCCCTGCATTTTTGAATATGTCTATTTTGCCAGGCCGGATTCCATTGTGCATGGCCGCTCCGTCTATGACATCCGCAAAAATATGGGCGCGGAGCTGGCGCGTGAAAGCCATATTGACGCCGATGTGGTTGTCCCGGTGCCTGATTCAGGCGTCCCCGCCGCCATCGGCTATGCGCGCGCCTCCGGTGTCCCGTTTGAACTTGGCATCATCCGCAATCATTATGTCGGGCGCACCTTTATTCAGCCAACACAGAGCATCCGCGAAATGGGCGTTCGCCTCAAGCACAGCGCCAACCGCGCCGCAATTGAAGGTAAGCGTGTGATACTGCTCGATGATTCAATCGTGCGCGGCACCACCTCTGTCAAAATTGTTCGCATGATTCGTGAGGCTGGTGCCAAGGAAGTTCATTTCAGAATTTCCTCGCCGCCGATAAAGCATCCTGATTTTTACGGCATCGACACCCCGGAACGGGATAATTTGCTGGCAGCAAACCACAGCTTAGATCAAATCCGTGATTATATCGGTTGCGACACCATCGCGTTCCTCTCGGTTAACGGTCTGTACCGCGCCGTGGGCGAAAAGGCCCGCAACGACATTGCCCCGCAGTTCACCGACCATTGCTTCACCGGAGACTATCCAACCCCCCTCACCGATATTGCCGGTGAGGCAAACCACGGCCAAATGTCGCTTTTGGCAGAGGCGAGTTGAACGTGTCGGGTCGAATTGCCCTCATCACCGGTGCATCGCGTGGCATAGGCCGCGCTGTCGCGCTTGAGCTGGCAAAATCCGGCGCGCACATTATTGCGCTCGCCCGCACCCAGAGCGCGCTCGAGACACTCGATGACGAAATCAAAGCGCTCGGCGGCGAGGCCACCTTGGTTCCGTGCAATTTAACGGACTTTCCAGCGCTGGACCGCCTCGGCCTTGCCATTCACCAGCGTTGGGGAAAGCTCGATATTTTTGTCGCCAACGGTGCAATCTTAGGGCCCATCTCGCCGCTTGCCCATGTAGAGCCTAAAGACTTCGAAACGGTGCTCGCCACCAATGTGACCGCAAATTTCCGCCTATTGCGCTCTCTGGATCTGCCATTGCGGCAATCCGACGCCGGACGGGTCGTTATGATGAGTTCGGCTGCTGGAAATCGCGCGCAATTTAATCCGTTTTGGGGGCCGTATGCCGCTTCAAAGGCGGCGCTAGACGCGCTGATGCGCACCTATGCGGCCGAAACCAAAACCACCAATGTCCGCGTGATGGCGGTTGATCCTGGCCGGATGCGCACCCGGATGCGCGCCGCCGCCATGCCGGGCGAAGACCCTGGCACCTTGCGGCCGCCACAAGACATCGCGCCGCTCATTGCCAAACTCTGTGCGCCAGAATGGCAGGAAACCGGGAAGATTTATAACTTCCCCGAAGACAAAGTGCAGAGCTTTCAGAGCCCGGCGTAGCGGCCTTTGTGCGTGGGGCACCCGTGCGCAAAAGGCGAAACTCCGCTTGGCAGCATTTGTCCGGCTTTTGGCCGGGCTGGGCCCTCGATTGTACGCACCAAATGTAGCTTCAACCCTCTTCAAGCCTGCTTGGAAAGTCATCAAACAAGGAGCCATCGAGCGGTTCTTCGTCGTCTCTCAGCGCGTGGTCGTCACCCGGAACCGGAATTGAAAGTCCGCGCGGCAAATTGGCGTTAAGCAGTCCAGCGCCCTTCAGCTCATCCATGCCCGGCAGATCGCCAATAGCCTCCAACCCGAAATGATCGAGAAATTGCGAAGTGGTGCCGTAAGTAACCGGACGCCCCGGCGAGCGCCGCCTGCCGCGCAACCGAATCCAACCCGCCTCCAACAACACATCGATGGTGCCGCGCGCCACTTGAACGCCGCGAATATCCTCAATTTCTGAACGTGTTACTGGCTGGTGATAAGCTATAATGGCAAGAGTTTCGAGCGCCGGACGCCCGAGTTTTTTCGCTTCCTGCGCACCCTCCACCAGAAGCCACGATAGGTCTTTAGCCGTGCGGAAGGCCCATTTCTCGCCTATGCGCGCCAGCTCCACACCCCGCCCCTGATAGTGCGCCCGTAAAGCCAGCAAAATAGCGCGCATGTCATGTGGATCTTTGATTCGCGCTGAAAGCTCCGCCTCGGAGAGCGGTTCTGCAGAGGCAAACAACATCGCCTCAACAATGCGGGCCGCGAGGCGTTCCGGGTCTGGCTCTTCATCAAACAGGCTGAAAGGTTGAATTTTCATCAGGTTTCGAGCCTCGGTTTGGGCCGCATCCATAGCGGAGCAAAGGCTGCATCCTGCCTGAGGTCACATGTGCCGTCTTTTACGAGTTCCAATGCGGCAGAAAAACTTGAAGCGCGCAGCGTGCGCTCTTGCTCGGCGCTCAAGCCAAATTCCAGCAAAAATGGCTCTAATTGCAGCCAATCTTGGCTACGGCCAATCATGCGCACAAGCGCCTCGCGCGCCTGCGCCAAAGACCAGACAAAGCGCTGCTTCAGGATAACACGCGACAGGGCCTGCTTTTGACGCTGCAAGGCATAAGCGCTCAATAAGTCGAATAAATTCGCCTCATAAAGCGGCCTTGTTTGCGCGTTCATCTCCTCTGGCGCGCCCCGCGCAAAAAAGTCTCGCCCCAGCCGGGGCCGGTATACCAGCCGCTCGGCGCCGCGCCGCATAGCTTCCAGCCGCCGCAAGCGATGCGCCAAAGCCAGTGCCAACTCCGCCGCTTCCGGCTCCTCGCCTTTGGCCGGTTCCGGCAGCAACAGCCTCGATTTCAGATAAGCGAGCCACGCCGCCATCACCAAATAATCTGCGGCCAGTTCAAGCCGGATTTTACGCGCTGCCTCTATGAATTGCAGATATTGTTCGGCGAGCGCCAAAATAGAAATATGGGCAAGATCAACCTTTTGCCGCCGCGCCAGCTCCAGCAATAGGTCTAGCGGCCCTTCGTAGCCATCAATATCGATATGAAATGCCTCGTCACTTGGAGGCACCCCGGCGTGTGCAAAATCCATGCAAATAGAGTGCCGCGCGGCGCTCTAGAGTGCAAGCGCCGATTGCAGACGCGCCCGCGCATCCACGACATCTAGCGGCTCCGGCACATGGCGTGTGACAGCCATAGCGTTTTTTATCCGCCGCAGCGCCTTTGTGCTGAGAGGGCGCGCAGCTTCAGCCACAGCTCGCATCTCGTCCATAATGCCGTTGCAATGCAACACAACATCACATCCGGCACGCAACGCCCTTTTAGCCTTTTGCTGAAAAGTTCCTCCCAGCGCCTTCATCGAAACATCATCGCTTATCAGCAATCCATCAAAGCCAATGGTGCCGCGAATATACGTCTGAATCACCTTACGCGACACTGTTCCGGGGTTTTTTGCGTCAAACGCTGTGTAAACCACGTGCGCCGTCATCGCGGCAGGCAGATCAGCGTTGATCATAAACGGTTTGAGATCATGCACAAACAGCGCTTCCGCTTCGCTTCGCACAACGGGAAGTTCGAGGTGGCTGTCAGAAAAGGCCCGGCCATGTCCCGGAATGTGCTTCATAACCGGCAGGACTCCGCCCGCCATCATCCCTTCCGCTGCGGCGCGGCCAAGCACGGCAACAGTGTCGGCATCGTGCGCATAAGCCCGATTGCCGATTACATTGCTGCTACCGGGAATGGGAACATCCAAAACCGGCAGGCAATTGACAGTGATACCCACCTCGCGCAGGTCATGCGCCATCAATCTGGCGGAGAGGCGCACAAGCTCGCGCTTTTGAAAAATATCATTGCCGGGCAGAGCGTTAAACGCCGACGCCGCCGCGTAGGCCGGCCAATGTGGCGGCCCCATCCGTTGAACCCGGCCGCCCTCTTGGTCGATCAAAACCGGCGCATCCTCCCGCCCGACAGCGGCGCGAAATGCCACCGTCAGGGCTTTTACTTGAGCAGGCGAGTCAACATTGCGTTTAAACAGAATCAGCCCCCACGGCTGCGTCTCTGCAAAGAAACCGCGCTCTTCAACGCTCAGCTCCAGCCCGGCGCAGCCCGAAATAAATGCTTTTATCTTCATGAAAGAGTCCGAATCAACCATATTTGCATCCGCAGTTTGCCCCTAAAGCGCTTCTGCTTCGAGCTAAATTGCAAAACCGCGGCATTTTCACCTTTCCGCCGCCAAAGCAGTTGCGGGTTGTTGCGCAGCACACTATAGAAGAGGCGCTTTCGAGCAATATTGGGGCGTCGCCAAGCGGTAAGGCACCGGATTTTGATTCCGGCATCCGGAGGTTCGATCCCTCCCGCCCCAGCCAGTTTTCTTTTCGGGATCGGCCCTAAGCCACCTATTGAACATTGGCAGGTGCGCCCTTTGTTTAGGTTTGCGGGCAATGGCCGCGCCAATCTTAGGGAACAGCATGTCCGGCAATTCTGAGCCATCAGGAAAACAACTGTTTCTTTATGGCTTTCCTGCCCTGACTCTTGCTGTTTTGACACTGCCTTTCTACATCTTGGTGCCGTCATTCTATGCCCGCGACTTAGGCCTTTCTTTAGCTGCGGTCGGATCGTCGCTCCTTTTCGTTCGTTTGATGGATGCTTTGAGTGATCCGCTCATTGGACTGATGGCAGATCATTGGCGCCCGTCCTATGGCCGCCGCCGAACTTGGTTCGGTTTAGCCGCAATCCCTGCCGTAATCGCCGCTTGGTATGTCTTCGTGCCACCTGTGGGCGCAGGCACCACTTATCTTGCGCTCTGGGGCGCGGCTTTGTCTGTGGCATGGACGGCAGCCATCGTGCCCTACACGGCGTGGGGCGCGGAAATATCCACGAGCTATGCCGGGCGCGCCCGGGTTGTGGCGTGGCGGGAAAGTTTTGGCGTGGCAGGTACGGTTTTAGCGCTCTCTGCAACAGCCATCGTACCGCTGATGGGCTACCCCGCTCAGGCAAATGTTTTGTTTGCCTTGGCGCTTTGTGTCGCCATAGGCGTTCCTCTGAGCGTCGGTGCGGCGGTTACGCTACTGCCCGAACCGCGCGATGACACTGTGCAGCACGTTGCGTTCAAACAAGGGCTGGCTCAGTTGCGCGCGAACCGGCCTTTTATCCGGCTTCTATCCGCCTTTTTTCTCAACGGCTTCGGCAATGGATTTCCGGCTACATTGTTTTTATTTTTTGTGACGGATCGTTTGCAAGCAGGAACTTACGCTGGCCCGTTACTGCTTTTGTATTTTCTTTGCGGCATTCTCGGTGTGCCGTTCTGGTTGTGGTTAGCCGCAAAAACTTCCAAACATCGCGCATGGGCGCTGGGCATGATTATGGCTTGCATTTGCTTTGTTGCAGCGCCCTTCATTGCCGAAGGTCAAGTAGGGGCCTTCGCCGCCGTCTGCGTCGGAACGGGATTGGCGTTGGGTGCCGATTTGGTGCTTGCTCCCGCCATACAAGCGGATGTCATCGATGTCGATACGGCCAATACCGGCACACAACGCGCCGGACTTTACTTCGCACTTTGGGGTTTTGCCACAAAGCTCGCGCTGGCTTTGGCCATCGGTACGGCCTTCCCGTTGTTGGCATGGGCTGGATTTGATCCGGCTATTCAGCTGCGCTCGCCTTTTGGTCTCACGACCCTGGCGGTGCTGTATTCCATTGTACCGATTGTTCTCAAACTCGGCGCTATAGCTTTAGTGTGGAATTTTCCCATCGATGCAGCCGCGCAAGTTCTCCTGCGGCGGCGCATCGAAGCCAAGCGTTCTTAAGGCTGAAATTCGAGGTGGATGGATCCAATCGCCAATCCGGCCTTTTTGACCACCGCGTTGTTGATGATAACGCCATCCTGTTGGCGGTAGAGCACGTCGGAAAATTGCAACCGTGTGCTGGATCCTTTGGACATAACATCCGCTTCATAACTCAAGCGAATTTCCGTGCCCAAATCCTGCACCTGCGCTTCACCAATCACATCTTCACGGCGTCCCGACCAGCTTTTCGACCCGGTTTTGGTAAAGCGCCATGTTAGCCGGTTTTTCTCGCCGTCATCAAACAGAAAATCTTCGGCAACTGTCAAAACACTGCCGCGCAACCGGCCATGCAGAACCGCAGTTAAGCCACGATCGACTCCGACCAGAGGAATCTGGAACCTTCCTTTACCAACGCGCCGCCCGCTGAACGCGTCCACCAGCGTAATGGGCCGCACCGAAGAGCCCGGAGATACTGGCATTGTGGCACAACCGCCCGTCAAAAGCGCCGCCGAACCCGCCAAAAAATGCCGTCTGGTAAGGTCTAAAATCATATCAATCTCCAATTCTGGCTATGCCGGTCTCGCCGTTGTTACGCACCCACTTCACTGAATTCGCCTTCAAACGCGTGAGTACAAAACATAGCTTTTCGCCGTTGTACCAAGTTTTGAATTGCTGGCAGAGCTGGTTACCATCAATCGACCATTTGCCCGTATCATTCGGTCGGATTATTTTGCCCAAACCCAACGCCGCGCCATCGCCATCCACAACGCCGCTTTTGCGGTAATTCAACGGAAACTCTCCAGTTATCGGCGCTGCAAGAAATATCGTCCTGCCTATAATATCGCGGCGAATTTCTTCTCCTGTCATAGCGTCAGCCCGCGCTGTGGTGGCAATAAAGCCACTGGCTAGGGCAGGCATTGCTGCAAGGAGCAGGCCGACGGCTTTGATTACACAACTCTGCATATTGGAAACGCTCCCGTGTTTTTTTGCGAACACTTAATCTGATTTCCGTCAGTACGTTTCGACGTGGCACCCGGATGATAATTTGCGCCTTCTGCCTGATCGTGAACCCAACCGTCCACGTTTTCGCGCCTTGCCTTTTAAAGACCGCGCCCTCAAACTCGCAGCGGTGGCGCGCGTTTCATCGCAGTATCCTCATAACGCGAATCCATTTGGTCACTAATAATTGAATTGGACGGGGCGGTGCTCAACCCTCAAATGGGAATTGGGTAAAAGTCTGCACCAGAAGGCGCAATCTCAATGTTAACCTTACCGCATCTCCTATGAGCGCTATCGCAACCACAATATCAGATACCTTTCAACGGCTCTATCAAGGCATCGTGGTAAGCGTTCTCATTGCGATGGCGTCAACTTTTGTCGCTGACAATTATGGTGGCCCGACTCTGCTTTATGCGCTGCTGTTCGGCATGGTGATGAATTCTGTCACTCAAAATGCTCAAATTCGGCCAGGTATAGATTTTTGTAGCAAAACTGTGCTGCGAGTTGGTGTCGCGCTGCTTGGCGCACGCATCAGTGTGAGTCAGATTTCCAGCCTCGGCTGGCCCCCTGTGGCTTTGGTGGCTTGCGCCGTGGTCGCAACCATTCTGTTTGGAGTGGTCATTGCTGCGCCGCTTAAGCTAAGCCGCAGCTTCGGTATTCTTACCGGCGGTGCGGTTGCAATTTGCGGTGCCTCCGCGGCGTTGGCCATCGCTGCGGTTTTGCCAAATGACAAAGACAAGGAACGTAACACGCTGTTCACCGTGGTAGCGGTCACCATTTTAAGCACAACGGCAATGATCCTCTATCCGCTTTTGGCGCGCGCCCTGGGATTGAGCGCCGATCATGCCGGGTTTTTGTTCGGGGCAACCATTCATGATGTGGCGCAGGTTGTGGCTGCCGGACAAATTTATTCAGATGATGCCGGTTTGGTCGCCACCTACACCAAGCTGTTTCGCGTTGCACTGCTCTTGCCCGCAGTTATGGTCGTGTCCTCTTTTGGGCGCGGCAAAACCTATCAGAAGCCGTTTCAGCTTGTTCCACTGTTTTTAATTGTTTTTTCGTGTTTGGTAGTGGCCAACTCCCTCGGAGTTATTGCGCCGCCTTTGGCAAAAACAATGGCCGTTACCTCCCGCTGGTGTTTGGTCTGCGCCATCGCCGCCCTGGGCATGAAAACATCGCTCAGCGAATTGTCAAAAATCGGTTGGCGACCTCTCATTTTGATGACGTTGGAAACAGTATTTCTGCTGGGCTTCATTTGTATCGGCATAATGTTTTTAAAGTGAGAAATCCTCATCGCGGCGGTATGACCTTTATAATCAGCGGATAGCCTTTGACCGCCAGTTTTACTTCATCTCCGGTTTTTACGACGCTTTCCTCCCCGGTTACTACGTCAAGCAATGAAAACCGCGAAACCGCGCCGAGCTTGACAGTCCAGTTTTCCCGCTGCGGTTCAAGATCGGCACCGGTTTTCATGTCCCAACGTGGCAGCACAGCGTTACATAATATCAGGTAGCTGCCATCAGACTTTGACAAGGCCAGCCATGCGCCGCGCGTCGAAGCTTGTTGCCCAGAAATGCTGAAGGTTGGAATTTTGCTTGCGTCGCTTTGTATCGGGTCTGACAATGCCTGAGTGAGACGATGCACAAACTGCGCTGCCGGTTTAGCGCTCCAGTCTCCGCGATAGAAGCCCCACTTCTCCGCCTTTTCGTCGCTCATATCGATTGAGTCATCCACCAGAGTGTAGAGATACAATCGTTTTGCCCCGTAATATTTTGCCCAGAAATAGGTATTTAATACAGCAATGCCTTGCGCCTTTTCGCTGGCGCTCGCCAAGGGAGCCGGCATTTTTCGGCTATTCGCACCACTCTCGGTTATAATCACTGGCTTTGCAGGCATCGCATAACGCCCCCAATTGGCCAGTGAAAGCGGATACGAAGCCCAATTTGGCGCGTTTCCAAACCGGATTTCGCCCAGCGGATCGCCCAAACCGACGCCATTGGGCCCATAGGCATGTATATTCATCACATCATAAAAAGCACTGTGGTCGCCTAAACCTGACTTGGCATAAAATCCTTCGACGCCATCCGGCCCGTTTGGCCCCCATGCGCCAACCGAGGGTGTCAGCAACTGCACCTGAGCAAAAGCCGGATCGCTCTGCTTCAAGGTTCGCATCGCTTCGCCCCAGTCCGTCCAGATTTGATTGAAATGATAGACGTTTTCGCCGAAGTTCGCCCCTGCAGCACAGGGCGCATAAGCCACCCCCTGAGGTGAAACCGTGCACTGGAAGTTCGGCTCATTCGGCCCCTCAAGTCCCGACAACACACCGAGCTTAGCCAGCTTGAGCAAGACAGGCTTGGGATCGACCTTCGCCCCGTCGCCCCAATGCGGATTGGCTCCTTGTATTAAATAGTTGAGTTTCAAGCCGGGAATTGCCGCCAAGATCGTCATAAAGTTGTGGTAGTCATCCGGCGCGTTAGTGCCCGGCGCTGGCCGGTCGGCATTTTCGCGCGGGTCATCATTCAGACCCTCGTTGCGCACATGATGCAACCCGAGATATTTAAGCGCCGCAATTGCCTCTATCTCACCATCACGATTTGGCAAATCCCATGGGCGGGCCGGATAATCCGGCGCCAGTTGATACGAAAGCCCAATGCCGACACCCATACTGTCCAGCATGTCAAACGCGCTGAGTGCCGAAACGGTTTGAGATGGCAGCGGCGACGCGGCCCCGGAAACAATAAAACCGGTCAAACTCGGATTGGAATAGAGACTCTTTCCAGATACCGGATCGGTCAAGCTCAGCTCCAGCCGATAATCTCCGCGCGATGCGTGCGCGGGAATCACAATATCCTGAAA
>JAYTYD010000048.1:0-6636 GCA_043742625.1 Methylovirgula sp.
TGGTATGGCAGCGCAGCGCGTTAATTTGGCGCGGGCTTGTGGCTTTGGCATTCGTGGTTGCGCTGTTTAATCCCTTGCTTACCAATGAAGAGCGCAGCCCGATTAAAGATGTTGTGGCTTTGGTGGTGGATGAGTCCGAAAGCCAGAAATTGGGAGAGCGCCCCGCGCAGATGCGCGAGGCTGTGGCGCAAATGACGGCCAAGCTTGCCGCCAACAATGGCGTGGATTTGCGCAGCATTATTGTCCCGCAAAGCGATGATGGCACATTGGCTTTTGCGGCGCTGCGGGAAGGCTTGAAGGATGTTGCGCCGGAGCGGATCGGCGGCGTGATTATGCTGACAGACGGGCAGGTTCATGATGTGCCCGATTTGGCCGGATATGGCATTCGTGCGCCGCTGCATGTGATTTTAAGCGGCCATGAGGGCGAGTTTGACCGGCGCATCGAGGCGGTGGAAACGCCGAAATTCGGAATTGTCGGCAAGGACGTGACGCTGAAACTGCGGGTGGTGGACACAAGTAAGGGTGGCGCGCCGGGTCAACTCAAGCTGCGGCGCGACGGCGCGGACTTCGGGCAGATGAGTGCTGCGACAGGAAGCGTGGTCGAGGTTAAAGTTCCGCTCGACCATGCCGGGCCGAATTTGGTTGAAATTGAGCTGGCTGCGCTGCCAAATGAACTGACAACCCTCAACAATCGCCTAGTGGTGTCGGTTGAAGGCGTTCGCGATAGGGTTCGGGTTTTGCTGGTTTCCGGCGCGCCAAATCCGGGAGAGAGAGCATGGCGCAACGTGCTAAAATCCGACCCTAATATCGACTTGATCCACTATACAATTTTGCGGCTGCCTTCCAAAGTGGATATGACGCCGATTTCGGAATTGGCGTTAATAGCATTCCCGATTGATCAATTATTTTCACGCGATATCGCCAAGTTTGATCTGATTATTTTTGACCGCTACGCCAATCAATCGCCGCTACCGGACTATTATTTTGACAATCTCGCCACCTATGTGCGCGATGGCGGCGCGCTTTTGGTAAATGTCGGGGCGGATTATGCTGAAGAGGACGGCCTTGGCCGCAGCGGTTTGAGCGAGATTATGCCGACGACGCCGACAGGGGAAATTGTGGTGAAGCCGTTTATTCCGCAACTTTCGCGCCTTGGTGCAGCGCATCCGGTGACACGCGGACTTACGAGCGACAAGCCAGACTGGGCGGCGTTTTACCGGTTGGTCAGCGCGCGGGCGGACCGGGGCGACGTGTTGATGAAAGGTGCCGATGATCAACCGCTAATGGTGCTCTCGCGCGAGCAAAAGGGCCGGGTGGCGCTGATCCTGAGCGACCAAATGTGGCTTTGGGCGCGCGGGGTGAATGGCGGCGGGCCACAAGTGGAATTATTGCGGCGGATGACCCATTGGCTGTTGAAAGAGCCGCAGCTGGAAGAGGAAGCTCTGCGCGCGCATGAAGTGGCGGGCGGACTGGAAATTGAACGGCAAAGCCTGTCAGATAAAGTTGACCCCGTCAGCGTCACCGCGCCAGATGGCACTAAACAGAGCGTGGTTTTGAATGCGGCAGGGCCGGGCTTGTGGCGGGCGCGCATCCCGTTTACGACGCAGGGGCTTTATGCTTTGCAGGACGGGGCATTGCACGCTTTTGCGCCAATTGGTTTGTTAAATCTAAAAGAGTTTGAAGACGTGGTTTCCACCGCGGACAAGCTACAAAAACTTGCTGATGCCGCAGGGGGCTCGGTGCGAAGAATGGATGTTGGCGGAGTGGTGCATTTGCCCAATATCGTATCTATGCGGGCGCGGGCGCATTATGCAGGGTCCGACTACATCGGCATTAAGCGTAACGATGTCTCCACGCTCACCGGCTTGACCAGCGCGCCGATGGCGCTGGGCCTTCCCGGCTTGCTCGCTTTGGGCGGGTTAATTTTGGCGTTATGGCTTAAGGAGGCGTTTGCAGGTTCGTTAAGCCGGATTAAGCGGGCGCAGTAGAATTTTTGATAAGCGCGGCGCTCTGGTGTAGTTCCACGTTTTGACAGAGGCAAATTGCTCTTCCATCCCTTTACAGAAGTTTATTTTCGCAAATCCGCACCACACTTTTGCGCGTCATGTTTGAGTGTCATGCTTTATGCCGGTAAAATCTGGCCGCCGGCTTTGTCAAACGCACCGTCTTGAAGCTCACAGATTAACAGGCGTTGGGGATCAACCGGTCCGGGCATTTCGAGCTTGCCGCGCGGAACCCGCTTAAAGCCAAAGCGTTTGTAATAGGGCTCATCCCCCACCAGCAATATCAAGCTGTGACCGGCGGCGCGGGCAGCCTTGAGAGAGGCTTCAACCAGACTTGCGCCTATGCCACGGCTGCGGAAAGAAGGGTCGACGGTGAGCGGCCCCAAGAGCAAAGCGGGCGTCGCTCCGAACGAAATACGGGTCATGCAGTTCGAGCCCACCAGCATTGTGCCGACAAACGCCGCAAATGACAGGCTTAAATCCGGCGGATTTCCCTCGCGCAAGCGATAGGCCGAGCGGGCATAGCGGCCGGGACCAAAGGCGCGCTCGTTTAGCTTCTCGATGGCGGGGGCGTCGGCTTCAGTTTCAGGGACGAGAGTCAGGCGCAGATCAGTCATCGTCTTGCTCTATCAGAAAGCGGGTAATTTTCAAATCCCGGTTTAATGGTTTACCAGTGAGGTGGATGCGGCAAACCTTTCAAAATTTCTTCGAGCCGCCTTTTGGTGGCGGGATGAAGGGTCTGCGGAAGATCATCGAGCGCGAAAAATCCGGTTTCGGCCAGTTCGTGATCAGGAAGGCGCGGGCCGGACTGGCTGAAATCATTCACCAGAAACAGGGCGATATGATCACGGCGCGAGACACTGGCGTTAAAAAATATCCCGAGCAATTTTGGTGGCGCGGTCAGGGTGATATTGCCTTCTTCAACCAGCTCCCGGGTGAGCGCCTCTACTACGGATTCTTCGGTTTCAACACCGCCACCAGGAAAGTGCCAGCCGGACACATAAGTGTGACGCACCAAAAAGACCCGACCTTGCAGGTCAAATATGCAAGCTTGAGCGCCCAATGTCATGCCGCGGGCAAAGCGAAAATAGGTGTGATAGGCGCGGCTGCGCAGGCCGATAAACAGTGAGCGGATCTTTTTCGGCACGAATTATTATATTTCCCTATTGCGTGCCTGCATTTGTAGCCGGTCAGCGCTGATAAATCCATTGGCGAAGCTACGTTGCAAATGGACAGAGGCTATCTCACCTTGCACTTCGGTTAAAATTATTTGTGCTTAGTGTCTTGATTGGTGGTGCGAAGCGGGCTAGATACAGTTTAGAAATATTCTAAACAATCTAACTTCGAAAGAATGCAAATATGAAGGGTCTGGCTGAACTCACCGAACGCGAAGTATTGGCACTTGCCATTGCGAATGAGGAAGAGGATTCGCGCATCTACCAGCAGTTTGCCGATGACTTGCTGGCGCAATACCCCGAATCTGCGGCGTTCTTCGTGGAGATGGCGGAGGATGAGCGCGAGCATCGCGGCATGTTGTTTGATATGTACCGGACCAAATTCGGTGAAAATCTGCCGCCCATACGGCGCGAAGATGTCAAAGGCTTCGCAAAACGCCGTCCATTTTGGTTGATCCGGAATTTGGGGGTTGAGCGGATGCGCAAAGAAGCCGAGCTCATGGAGCTTCAGGCTGCGCAATTTTATGATGCCGCCGCCGCGCACTCAACCAATGCTTCAGTGCGGGAGTTGCTGTATAAGTTGGGTGAATTGGAGCGCAGCCATGAGAAAAAGGCGGTCGATCTCACCAGCAAGCATCTGGCAGGTGACGCCGGAGCCGAAGAGGCCGCCACCGCACGGCGCGCCTTTGTTTTGCGCTATGTTCAGCCGGGGCTTGCCGGCTTGATGGATGGCTCTGTATCGACGCTTGCCCCGATTTTTGCCGCGGCTTTTGCCACGCACAATAATTGGAGCACCTTTTTGGTGGGCATGGCGGCTTCGATTGGCGCGGGCATCAGCATGGCTTTTGCGGAGGCCTTGTCCGATGACGGTTCGCTTACCGGACGCGGTGCGCCATGGATGCGCGGCGGTGTTACCGGCCTTATGACAACGATTGGCGGCATTGGCCACACGTTGCCGTATTTAGTGCCGGACGGTATCACCATGAGGCTTGGGTCAACAGTGCTGGATTCGTTTCATATTGCCACCGGCATTGCGGCGATCATCGTGTTCATTGAGCTATGGGCGATTGCTTATATCCGGGCGCGGTTCATGGATACACCGTTTTTGCAGGCGGCATTCCAAGTGGTTTTGGGCGGCGTAGCGGTGTTCATCGTCGGCATTTTGATCGGCTCGGCTTGACGTTAAGCATGGGGCGCGGCAAGTAGCTGGCATGATTAGTGAACATGGCCTGAAGTTTCGTCTTGCCCACCTCTCCGATGCGCATATCGGGCCTTTGCCGCGCCCCCGCTGGAACGAGCTGATAGGCAAGCGCCTGACCGGCTTTATGAACTGGCACAATGGCCGCAATAACATCCACAATATGGCGGTGTTGCGAGCGCTTGTTCAGGATATTCACGCGCAGATTCCCGATCATGTGGCTATGACCGGTGATATTCTTAACATCGGTTTGCGTAGTGAATTTGCTCCGGCGCGTGACTGGCTCGCCTCCGTCGGCGGGCCGGAGCGGGTAAGTTTCGTGCCGGGCAATCATGATGTTTATGTGCACAGCAACCGCTCCGAGCTGGTGCGGTTTTTTGCGCCATGGATGGCGGGCGGGTCTTTTCCTTATGTCCGCAAAATAGGCCCTGTGGCGATTATCGGGCTGAATTCCGGGGTTCCGACATTGCCTTTTGTGGCTTCGGGCCGGTTAGGCAAGCCGCAGTTGACAGCATTTACCAACCTATTGAAATCAGATGATTTAACCGGCTTGGCGCGCGTCGTGATGATTCATCATCCGCCCTATACGAGCGGCGCGCGTTTTGCGCGTGGGCTTGATGACGCGCAGGCGTTTGAACGGATCATTGCCGAACATGGCGCAGAGTTGATCTTGCATGGCCACAATCACCGTGCGCAAGTCCATTTTATCCAAGGGCCTGGCACACAGGTTCCGGTGGTGGGGGTGGCCTCCGCCTCGGCGGTTCCGGGGTCGCCACACCACCTCGCCGCCTACCATCTTTATGAGTTATCAAAACAAGGCGGGGCCTGGCACATTAGCGGCCGCATGCGCGGTAGCAGGGCGAATGAAGCCGGTGTGCATGATTTGGGTGGGCTCAGCCTAGCCCGTTAAGGCGAAGATACAGCCAAAATCCGGCGGCTATAATCAGCGCCAGAAGTGCTGCAACCCCTAAAAACTCAACCAAAAACAATAAGCTGCGCATAAACCAGCCGTGGTTGCGACGCAAACCAACCTGCGCGGGAGCAGCTTTCAGAACAGGTGCGGAGTAAGCGCGCTGCCCATCCAATATTGCGGCGGTGATTACGCCTGGCTTTTCATTTGGCTTTTTGGAATCGGACTCCGATTTCATAAAAGCTGACGGCGCTACAGCAGCGCTTGACAATTCCCGCTTTGGCCAATGGCCCGGCTCATCTGACGCGGTTTCCAGCGCCTTTTCGCGCTGCACGAGGCGGCGCGCAATGTAGTCGGTTATGTTTTTGGTCATCTGGGCGAGATCAGAGCTTTGCGCCAACATCACCCGGCCATCGCGGCGGTCTTGTTTGAATTCGTATGTGCGCTTGTCGCGGCCCATTTGTACAAAGGCAATCATATCAATAAACAAGCGCGGTGTTTCACCGGGGACGATGCCGGTGTCAAACAGCTCGTGTCCGTGCGGCAGCTGATCAAGAACCGGGGCCAGATTATGCTGCAACACCTCAAGGCGCGCCAACTCGGCGCTGCGCAAATCGGCAAAACCTTGAGATTGCTCGGCGGCGTCAAGCCGGGCACGGCGAACGGCGTGGGCAAGGTTTGGCGGTTCGGCAACATGTTTGGTCTGCGTTACAGGCGCAGCTTCGCCCGACTGTGTCAGATTTCTTGGCACCGCGCCTGGTGGCATTAAGGTGTTCGAAGATGTCAGCGGCGGCGCGACGGGTTCGCGCAGTTTGGCTGTCTCGTGCGCCGGAGGAGACGGCAAGGCGGCTTCGAGCGCCAAAATTCGCTCCAATTCTTCCGGCGTCAGCGGGCGATTTCCCATGGGTTTGCTCTGGTTCATTCGAAACTCCGCGACAACACTTGTTAAAGCCAAGTCATGCTACATTCGATTTGTGTCCTAAACTTGATAACCTGCTTTTTCTATTGCTCCAAACCGGCGATGGCGCGGGCAAAATCACGCGCTTTGAACGGCTCAAGGTCATCCACGGTTTCTCCCACTCCGATAAAATGCACTGGCAATTTGAATTTTTCGGCAATTGCCACCAATATGCCGCCGCGCGCTGTGCCGTCCAGCTTGGTCATCACCAAGCCGGTAACGCCTGCAACCTTGCCGAAAATCTCTACTTGATTGAGTGCGTTTTGGCCGACGGTGGCATCGAGAACCAGCAGCACCGTATGCGGTGCGGCCGGATCGAGCTTTTTCAAAACGCGCACGATTTTTTCGAGCTCGTCCATCAGCTCCTTGCGGTTTTGCAAGCGACCGGCAGT
>JAYTYD010000049.1:0-6174 GCA_043742625.1 Methylovirgula sp.
GGCGTCGCAAGCGATGCCCAGCTTAAACAAATGACCTGCTGATTATTGGAGAGCATTATGCAGTTAAAACTTTGGATGTGTTTGGCTTTGATATTTACAGCGCCGTTACCGCTGGCGTGCGCGGCGGAGCTTAGCCGTGATGAAGTGGGCGGCATTGTTAAAGACTACATTTTACAACATCCGGAAGTTTTGCGCGAAGCATTGACCGCACTGGCCCAAAAAGAAAAAGACACTGAAATTGCAGCTACTGCCAAGCTCACCACCGACCTGACCGGAGAACTCTTCACATCATCGCATCAGGCTGTGGTCGGTAACGCGAACGGCAAAACGGTTCTGGTCGAATTTTTTGATTACAATTGTGGATATTGCAAAAAGAGCATCGATGACATCGCAACTTTGATAAAGCAAAATCCTGATTTAAAAGTGATTTTGAAAGATTTCCCGGTGTTAGGCCAGGGCTCAATCGAGGCGAGCAAAGTGGCAACCGCTGTGCGAATGCAGCTTAAGGGCGATGCATTCTGGGAGTATCACAAAAGCCTCCTGCTCAAGCGAAACCCAAATGGTGTCGGCAAAGCGGACGCCATGGAAATCGCCAAGGCCAAAGGCGTAGACATGGACAAATTGGCCAAGGACATAGCCGCGGATGACAATGCCAAGGGTATTGTTGAGGTCATGAAAATCGGCGATAGGCTTGGTTTGACAGGTACACCCAGCTTCATTATTGGCGGCGAAGTTGTGGTGGGAGCGGTGGGGTATGACGTACTCCACGAGAAGATTACCAATACGATGAGCTGTGGCAAATCTGTTTGCTTGTAAGTTTGGCGGCAGTAAAATCGATTTGTTAGCCCTTATGGCGTGCGCTTCCACGCTGGATAAACCGCCTGATCAAGGGGTTGGCTGCGTTTTAAGCCTTCCCTCAAGCTTTTGAAGCAGTTAAGACAAAATAGGGGATGATAGATCTATGGCTTTTATTTCAGTGTTTGTTACGCAAACGCTTGAGGCGTGTGGAACTGCGCCCCTTACTTCCTCTGTACCCCTCAGGACAACCCGTGGATTACCATTGCAGGCTCAATGCTGACAGTGCAATCTCTCCGTTCAAATTCTCAACTGAAGAGCTGATCGACCATGAAAAGCCCTACGCAAGCGCCTGCTAAAACCTCAAAGCCGGACGCAATTGATTCCGAGCTTGTGCGTAAATTAGCCCAACTTCTCAACGAAACCGACCTCGCCGAGCTTGAGGTGGAAAAAGGCGATCTGCGCATTCGCGTGGCACGCTATTCCGCAGCTGCACCGCAAATACAGCACTACGCTCCTCCTGCTCCGGCTCCCGTGGTTTCTGCACAAACGGCAACCGCCCCGGCGGTGATTGCCGACGCCATGGTAAACTCCGAAAATGTGCTCAAGTCGCCAATGGTTGGCACCGCATTCCGGCGGCCAAGTCCGGACTCCAAGGCCTTTGTAGAGATTGGCTCTGTTGTAAAAGCAGGCGACCGGGTTCTGTTGGTGGAAGCGATGAAGACCTTCAACGAAATTCTTGCTCACCGCTCCGGAACCGTAACCGCAACTAATGTGGAAGACGGACAACCGGTGGAATATGGCCAAGCTCTCATGACAATCGAGTAATCAGCATGTTTGACAAAATTCTGATTGCCAATCGCGGAGAGATCGCGCTTCGGATTCTTCGTGCCGCCAAAGAACTCGGTATTGCGACGGTGGCTGTTTATTCCACTGCCGACAAGGATGCCATGCACGTAAAGCTGGCGGACGAGAGCGTTTGTATTGGTCCGCCTGCGGCGCGAGACTCCTATCTTCACATTCCGGCGCTTTTGGCGGCTTGTGAAATCACCGGCGCGGATGCAATTCATCCCGGTTATGGATTTCTGTCGGAAAACGCCCGGTTTGCTGAAATTTTGGCCGAGCACAACATCACTTTCATAGGCCCTAAGGCGGAGCATATCCGCATTATGGGCGATAAAATTGAGGCCAAGCGAACAGCGCGACGACTGGGGATTCCGTGTGTCCCGGGTTCCGATGGCGGCATCACCGATGACGTGGAGGCGCATAGAGTTGCCAATGAGATTGGTTATCCGGTCTTGGTTAAGGCCGCCTCGGGTGGCGGCGGGCGCGGCATGAAAGTTGCTCGCTCCCCGGATGAGCTTTCAAACGCTTTGTCTACCGCCCGTACGGAGGCCAAAGCGGCATTTGGGGACGACGCCGTTTATTTGGAAAAATATCTGGAAAAGCCTCGCCATATTGAAATTCAGGTGTTGGGTGACGGATTGGGCAATGCCATTCACTTGGGCGAGCGCGATTGTTCGCTGCAAAGACGTCATCAGAAGGTTTTTGAAGAAAGTCCTTCGCCCGCACTCAACGACGCTCAACGCGCGGACATTGGCGAAACGGTTGCCAAAGCCATGCGCGAGTTGAAATATCAGGGCGTCGGGACAGTCGAGTTTCTGTATGAGAACGGCAGGTTTTATTTCATCGAAATGAACACCCGAATTCAGGTGGAGCATCCTGTTACTGAAATGATAACCGGTATCGATCTCGTTAATGAGCAGATCAAGATTGCCGCCGGGTCGCCTTTGACGATTTCACAAGAGGATGTCCGGTTTTCCGGTCACGCCATTGAATGCCGCGTGAATGCTGAAAATCCGGCCACATTCCGGCCCTCACCGGGTAAAATTTCTTATTATCACCCTCCGGGCGGACTTGGCGTTCGCGTGGATAGCGCGGTTTATCAAGGCTATATTATTCCGCCGCATTATGACAGCCTTGTTGGAAAGCTCATAGTGCATGGGCGCAGCCGCAACGAAGCCATGCTTCGTCTGCGTCGTGCGCTGGATGAGTTCATTGTTGATGGCATTGAAACCACCCTGCCGCTGTTCCGAACCTTGGTGCGCAATTCGGACATTCAAAACGGCATGTATGACATTCATTGGCTGGAAAAGTTTCTTGAAGCCGGTGGCATGGCGGATAGCTAAATGCGCGGCGGCACCTTTCTTCACCCATATTTTTGCCATATTTTGTTCATGCGGCGATCAGGTTTGGATTGATAAAAGAACATAGTCCGTAGCGTTAACGGAACTCTTTTGGCCGGTTTGCGTTTAAGCATGACGGGATGGAGATTAATTTATGAACAAAGCATTGCTGGTAGCAATTTTCTCAGGATCACTCATCGCGGCGGGTTTGGGTTTTGGATCGGGCGCGCTCGCCCAATCGGCTGATTGCCGAATGGATGAATCTTTCAATAACCGCCAAGGTCGCGGCCCCTGCCCTGAGGTTCATCGGGACTATGGCCGGCCACCAACGCCGCAGCAGCCGGATTTTCGCCGCCAGCCACCAGATTATCGTCCCGAACCGCCTCGCGCTGATAATGATTGGCAGCGGCGTCAGCGTGAAGAGGAATGGCGTCGTCGTCACCGCGACCGGCCTGTTTTCGTCGAACCCGGCCCACAAATTTATATTCAACCGCCTGTGGTTTATGATCCGCCGCAGCCTGTATACGGTGGAGGAGATTGGGTGCCTTGCGCGCGTGAATCCGGGGTTTGTGATGTACCCTACTCAACCCGCGTACGATTTGGACGCAACGGACGCTATTCATATCAGGACGTTGACGGCCCGATTCGGTGCAGTAATCGCAACTTTGGCGATCCAGCCCCCGGTGTTCGGAAAAGATGCGACTATCTTGCCGAATAGCGGTTGATCTATTGGAAGGGCGAAGTTGCTGATAGGCACTTCGCCCTGTTCTGTCTAACGGGAAGTTATCTTGACCGAGCCGCAAGATGATCAAAACGACGATCTGAACATCACCGCCGACTTGCTGCTGCGCGCCTATTCCATCGGTTTGTTTCCCATGGCAGAACACGCTGACGACACCAAGCTATTTTG
The DNA here is from genome assembly GCA_043742625.1 of Methylovirgula sp. Lineage (GTDB taxonomy): Bacteria > Pseudomonadota > Alphaproteobacteria > Rhizobiales > Beijerinckiaceae > JANXSV01. The sequence goes on from JAYTYD010000049.1 coordinate 3,892, forward strand.
GTTGGATCCGCCCCGACGTGGAATATTTCCGCTTGATGGCTTGGTGGTTGGCCACTCCCTTGCCAAGCTGGTGCGGCGTGATCATTTCAAAGTGACGATAAACACCTGTTTTGCTGCCGTGGTTGCGGCATGCGCAGAGCAAACCGTGGCCCGCAACGAAACATGGATAAATGCGGACATAAAACGGCTCTACTTCGAGCTTCACGAAGGCGGCTTTGCTCATAGCGTTGAAGTGTTTGACGAAAACGGGCTGGCGGGCGGGCTTTATGGTGTTGCCATGGGTGGTGCATTTTTCGGCGAAAGCATGTTCCACCGTGCGCGGGACGCATCCAAGGTGGCGCTTGTCCATTTGGTGGCGAGATTAAGAGTATGTGGCTTTCAATTGCTCGACACGCAATTTGTGACCCCGCACCTGGCATCAATGGGCGCGATTGAAATCGAGCGCTTTGACTATTTGAACCGCCTGCAACAGGCACTGGATATTGAGGCGGATTTTGCCACGCCGATAGCGCTGACAGGATCGGCCACTTTAAACGTTGTTACTAGTTTGGAATTGGATCCAAGCCGTTAAGGTCAAGCTCCGGGGGCGGGTCAACCGGAACGATCTTGCGGGTACTTTTCGGTTTCTTCACAGCGGGATCTGCGGGCGCTCTAGCGCCCGGCGCAGGTCCAACATTGATCGGCGCGCCATCGCCGCCACCAATATCGGTGGGCGCGTTGCCCGCTGGCGAGATCTGTGACGGAGCAAGAGGCTGCGGGGCTGCGTTTTTCTTTTTCGGCGCCGTGCCGGGTGCCGGTGGTGGTGGCGTATCCGGCGTTGCGACCGGCTCCACCGGATTGGCGATGACAGTTTTACCGCCTTTGCAATCCGTGAGCCAGACATCATAAACCGCATGCTCCACCCCGTGCAGGCCGGGGCTGGCGGCGAACATCCAGCCTGAAAACAACTTGTTATATTCTTTGGTCGAAGTGAGCTCAGTGACATCGACGAAAGCGTCGGTTTGAGGCGCTTCGGTGGGCGGGCGGGTGTAACAAATTTTTGGCGTCACTTGCAAAGTGCCAAACTGCACGGTCTCATCGATAGCCACTTCAAAAGTGATAATGCGGCCGGTAATTTTGTCGAGGCCGGCGAACAGCGCCAAAGGATTTTTAATGCGGTCAGCAAAAGCCGGGCCAGAGGTGATGCACGCCAAACCAAGCGCTAAGGCAATGCGGGACTTCCGAGTGGGCAAAAACATTGCTAATCCGCAGAATCATTGATGAAAGCTGAAATAATACAAATATCTATGGCCGAAACTTGTGGCAAAACCAAGCCCGCAGCGGCGCTACTTAGACTGATTGCATGCGGATTGCGCCTTGAAACTCAGCGCATCCATTTTCTCGCGGAAGGTTTTGGCTTCGTCCGGGTTCATTTTGTTGATGGCGGCGATATAGTCCTGCCGTTTTCCGCTCATTCCGGCGACGACCGCATCTGATTCAGCCGGTTTGAGGTCTTTGGTCAGGTCTGCCTGACAGGTGCAACTGGCCTCAGACACTTCGCCGACGGCCATACACGCCGCTTTGAAATCGTCGGTGGTGGCTGCGTGAAGCTGGCCCGCCGTAGCGCAGAGCAACAAAACCAGAAAATTGAATAGCTTCAAGAGTTTGGCGTCCATGGCTGATAATCAGCGCTCGCCGGTTGATGCTTGCCGGAGCGCGCCAGAGAGCCTTCGGGGCGGTAGGCTTGGGCGGTGCCGGTCATGTTTGGCTGATGCGGCAACTGCCACTCTTTGGCTTGATACTCTTCCTTCGAAGGTGGCACATCCACGGTGTGGTGCAGCCAACCGTTCCAGCCGGGCGGAACGGTGGAAGCCTCGGACAGGCCATTATACATCACCCAGCGGCGCTGAAAGCCGAGCGCCTTATCCACCTTGCCGCCTGCGGTTTGGAAATAAGTGTTGCCAAACTCGTCCTTGCCAACCTCTTCGCCGTGACGCCAAGACCAGAGCCTTGTGTTAAGCGTTGCGCCGTTCCACCAGGTGAAAAATTGTAAAAGCCCACGTTTCATTGCTCAAAAATCCTGCAAAATGTTACTAGAACTATGGCGAAACGGGGCTGATTTTGCAAGTGCGAAGTGGGACGGGAGGAAGCGGGCGAACTTGATAAGGCTATCGGGCAGAGCTAACATGTTCTGATGGGCGGCGCGGTATACATGATGACCAATAGGCCGAACGGCACTGTTTACACTGGTGTGACGTCGGATTTGGCGCGGCGGGCTTACGAGCACCGCGAAGCATTAACAAA
>JAYTYD010000050.1:0-1276 GCA_043742625.1 Methylovirgula sp.
GCGGGACATGCTACAGCCCGAGCATCAGCTTCAGGTTTTGTACGGCAGCACCTGAAGCACCTTTGCCCAAATTGTCGAGCTTGGCAACCAATACGGCCTGATGCAGCGATTCATCTTTAAACACTCGAAGTTCCATTTTGTCGGTGTTGTTCAAACTTTCCGCTTCAATGCGTGAGACACCGGATACAGGAACAACCGAAACCAAATCGCTTCCGGCATAGTGTGCGGCCAGAGCAGCCTCAAGCGCCGCAGCTGAAGGCCGGCCCGGGAGGTGATTTAGAAAAAGCGGAATAGAAACTAACATTCCTTGGGCAAAATTGCCTACCGACGGAATCAGAATCGGGCGCTGGAGCAAATTGGAATGCAGCATTACCTCGGGTATGTGCTTGTGGTTAAACCAAAGCCCGTAGAGTTCAAAATTGGGCGCCCGATGCGCTTCATAATCGGCGATCATGGTTTTACCGCCGCCGGTGTATCCGGAAATTGCGTTTATCGACAGCGGGTAATGTTGCGGGATTAACCCAGACTCAATAAGCGGCCTAAGGAGGGCGATTGCACCTGTGGCGTAGCAGCCCGGATTTGAAACCCGCATTGCCCCGGCAATCTGCTGCCCCTGCCCGGCGCAAAGCTCAGCAAAGCCGTAGACCCACCCTGCGGCTGTGCGATGCGCCGTGGACGCGTCAAGAATTTTTGGCGCAGCACCGCCAAGCTGATCGGCCAAAGCGACGGTTTCTATCGATGCGTCATCCGGCAGGCAAAGAATGACTAAATCCACCTCTTGCAATAACGCGGCTTTGGCAACGGGATCCTTGCGTAATTCGTGCGAGATTCTGCGTAAAGCCACGCCATCCATGCCGCTTAAACGCTCGCGAATTCCCAAGCCTGTGGTGCCAGCTTCGCCGTCGATGAAAATCTGTTTGGTCATTGTGCTTTCTACCCTTGACGACTGTTGTTTATGAGAAAACGCTTAGATAGAGAACCCCTTTGGTTGAGGAAATATTTGACAGACTTGGTAAAGAGCCGATCTGCGCTGATTTCACCTTATTGTCGACACGGTTGAGAGGTCTATTTTAGAGGCGGAAACATGGCGTGGCACCTGCCAAACAGGCGAAACGAAATTTGTCTTGTAACGTTTCCGCTAAGTGCTGACATTCAGTCCAGTAAAATCCGAGAGGGAACCAACAATGCAAATATCCAAAAAACTCGGCGCAGTCGCGCTTGCAAGCGCAATGATGCTGTCCACGATGCCGGCATTTGCCGACATGTCGATGTTTAA
>JAYTYD010000051.1:0-2780 GCA_043742625.1 Methylovirgula sp.
AAAAAAGTCATTTGTAGAGATTTGAGCGATAATTTCGATTTTTTGATCAAAAAATTATCAATCGCAATTACCAGTCGCAATAAAGACGCCGACATTGCCCAACTTCGCGGGACTTTGGAACCCTTGAGTGAGACATTTGCCGAAGAGTTTGGACTTTCTATTTTTGCGCCACATTCCAAACAAAAGGGTCCAGCTCAATGAGCTGGACCCTTTAACCCACTCTCTATCAGAGCGGCACTACGCGTTTGAAAAGCTGATTAAGCAGCTTTTGCAGTTTCCTGAGCCTTGGTAACAAAGCCTTCAACAGGCTTGAAAGCTTCCTTGGCAATCGATGTGTAGTGTTCGGTAAACTTGTTTGCCTGGGCAACAAAAGCCTCGTAGGCAGCCTTGGCGTAGTCCTGCTGAATCTTAACAGCGGCTTCCATGGTCTTGGCGGCGCGCAAAGCCTCGCCAGTGGCTGACATGTCTTCAAAAGACTTCTTGGAGAAAGCGGTTACTTCCGAAGCCAAAGCCTTTACGCCTTCGCCAACTGCGCTTGCAGCCTTGGTGGAAGCTTCCATCTGGTCTTTGCTGAACTTCTGAACGTCTTCAAATGTCTTAAACATGGAAAAATCCTTTAGGTGTTGCCGCTCATAAAAGTGGCTGAGTGCGTTCGAGCCAGCTCATTTGCCGTCTCTAGTTGCTACTTATATGTGCACCGCACCATCTCTGTCAAGCGAATTTGTGCACCGCAACATAAATCTTACTGCCAATGTTCCTGCCAACGTTCCTGCTCTGTGGCAATTGAATAAAATTGTCACAAACTGCTGAAGCTTTAACTGCGCGGTAACCTCAATCACATATCTTGAGCCAATGTGTTGTTCAGGCCACATCAAGGATGCGGTTTGATCAGGTTGAAAGTTCCCGATGGTCACCGGCAAGTCCCGTTGGCAAGTGTATTGGCAAGTGTGAGTTGAGGACTGCGTATGACGAGTTCCGTGTTGCGTGGGCGCTATGTCGCCCTTTTGACCTGTTTCGGTATTGCTGTAACAGCCATCTCCACCCCTGCAGAAGCGCGCTATCGCCATTTCCGTCATCATGCAGGCGCCTATCAGCCCCCCTTCGCCGCAATGGTCGTCGATGCCAATACTGGCAAAGTTCTCTATGCGCGCAATGAAAATGAGCTGCGCCACCCCGCCTCATTGACCAAGGTCATGACGCTATATCTGTTGTTTGAACAGTTGGAGCGCGGCAAACTCACGATGGAGAGCGAGCTGAAAATTTCCGCTCACGCCGCCTCTCAGCAGCCTTCAAAGCTCGGTCTTGAGGTGGGCGAAACCATAGGCGTGGAAGATGCGATTAAAGCGATCGTCACCCGCTCCGCGAATGACGTGGCCGTCGCCATCGCAGAAAACATCGGCGGCGATGAGGAAACTTTTGCCGGGGCCATGACCCGCAAAGCCCACCAGCTTGGCATGTCCAAAACCACCTATCAAAATGCCTCCGGCCTGCCAAATCAGGATCAAGTGACCACCGCGCGCGACCTCACAATTCTGGGGCGCGCCATTCAAGATCGCTTCCCTAAATATTATCGCTATTTTTCGACACATCACTTCGACTATGCCGGTAACACAATTTTAAACCATAACAAGCTGCTCGGTCGCGTCGAGGGTGTGGACGGTATTAAAACCGGTTTTACCAATGCCTCAGGCTTTAACCTGCTCACTTCGGTGAAGCGTGACGGCCATGCACTTGTCGCGTCGGTTTTGGGCGGTCGCACAGGACGTGAACGCGACGTTATTATGACCGGCCTGATCGAAGACAATATTGAAGCCGGTTCCACCCGCCGCACCGTGGCCGCAATCGGAGACAAGCCTTCAGGCGAGGCCATAAAAATTGCCTCTGCCGACCCGATCAAAATTCAGCCGGTTGATCCGCTGCCGATACTTAAGCCTGTTGGGAAACCTAATTTGAAGCCGCAAGTCCGCGCTGATCAGGCGAGTGCTGACAACGAAGATGAGGACGGCACTGAGCCAGAGTCAATAAAACCGGTTGCAAACATAGCCTCAGGCAACCAGCTTTCCGGTAACTTGGTTTCCGGTAACTTGGCTTCCGGCAAACCCTTGGCCTTGGTTGCGGCGCAAGCCACTCCGGATTTGCCAAAGGCTCGCCCGGCCGTGCTGTCCGCCACGCCGAAAGCTGTTGCGCTGGATGATACCAAGCCCGCCACAACCGCGAAGCCTGTTCCGCTTGACGGTTCCACCAAGGCGCGTCCGCTGGTGGCACAGGTTGCCGCAGCCACGCCGCCCCGGCCTGCTATGCGTTGGGTTCAGGGTCCCGCTGGTGTTGCAAATGCCGCGTCGGCACAGTTAAAAAACAACGACAAATCAAACGAGTTGAGGCCACCCGCCAAAATTGCTTTAGCCTACGCTCAGGATGAAACGCCCACCGCCTCTCTCGCGCCGCGCCTAAAAGCCGTAGCACTGAAAGATACTGGCAAAAACACCACTAATGTGCCCGCCGCTGCGGAAACTCCGGCTCCGGCGCACACCGGCTGGATGATCCAGATCGGCGCGGCAGACGACGTAAATAAAGCCAACGCTTTACTCAGCCGCGCCAAATCAGAAAGCAAAGGCACATTGGCCAGCGCCTCACCTTTCACCGAAAAAGTCCAGAAGGGTGATATTACGCTTTACCGTGCCCGCTTCGCCGGATTGGAAGCCGATGAGGCGACCAATGCCTGCAAGCGTTTGAAGCAGTCTGGCTTCGCCTGCTTCCCCACTAAAAATTAAAACGAGGGA
>JAYTYD010000052.1:0-1262 GCA_043742625.1 Methylovirgula sp.
CAAGGCCGTATGCGGCCCGCCGCAGGTCGAATAGGTTGTTTGGGTGCCAAAAAAATCAACCGAGTCCACTCTTTCGTCGGCGCGCGGCGAGATATCCAGTAATCCGGCCACCAAGCGCTGCTCTCCGGCAATATCCGCTGGCATAAGCCGCAAAATATGACGTCCGCCAAGCGCCGCGGGTTTATATTTATATTTCAGGGCAAGCTTGATATCATAAAGCATGGGCTATTTCAGGTAGCTTTCAGAAAGCAAGTTGGAAAGCTGTTCAATGCGTTTGTTAAGGTCAAGCAGTGCCTTCGTGTCCAAAGCTTCAGGGGTTTTAATTGCCAAGTCCGTATGCAACGCCAGCGTGGCCTTGGACAACGGCGACAACGGCCCGTGAGTCGAATTTTCCGATAGAAAACGCACATGATCACGAATTTCAGTGAGGTGATAGAGCACCGAACGCGGGTTCATCACGTCCAGCGCCAGCAAATCAATAACTGTATCGCGGCTGGTGACCACGGCGTAACGCCGCCGATGAGACATGGTGCTGTCTGCCACATCTACGACCAAATCCAATGCGCCCTCGGGGGCGTTAGTGTCTGCCATGGCGGCAAGCACCATGGCCATAGAGGCGGCGCGCTCCAGCGAGCGCCCGATAATCAAAAATCGCCATCCCAGAAAGCGATACATATTCTCGTGCACAAGGCCGGAAAATCCGGTGATTTTGCGTAATAAAACTCCCATGGCACGCGCACTGTCGTCGCCCGGAACCAAGGTTTCTGCTATGCGGCGGGCGCTCTTGGTCAGATCGTTCAGCGCCATCCACCCATCAATCGAAAACCGGTCACGCACCTTGCTGGCGCTGTGCACAGCCGATCCCAGACATTGCAGCAGTGTCTCCGGTACACCTTCATCCAGATCAATTTTGTATGGCTTGAGGTAGTCGGCAAGATACTTTAGCAGCGGTGTCTCGGACGTGCCGCTTTCTTCAAGACGAATATGATAACCGCGCAGCAGCCGCATATAGCCTTCCGCCCGCTCAATGTAACGCCCCATCCAATAAAGATTGTCTGCGGCGCGGCTGGGCAATGCTCCTGAGTCCGGGCGCACATAAGGCGCGCTTGGCGCCGGCAACATGGTAACCGTTTCAACCGGATGATCGCTGACCACCCAAACATCAGCCACGGAGCCGCCCTGCTGCATGGCAATGGCGGTGGCATCCTGCGTCTTACCAATTCGGGCATAGCCTCCCGGCATTACCTGCCAACCGGAAACTG
>JAYTYD010000053.1:0-3221 GCA_043742625.1 Methylovirgula sp.
CCATCGTTCACGCCGGACGCATTACCTGCTGTCACTGAGCCACCGTTCCGAAACGGTGTACCCAACTTTGCCAACATCTCAATTGTCGTAGCGCGAGGGTGTTCATCCTTGGTAACCACAATCGGGTCGCCCTTGCGCTGCGGAATTGAGACAGGCGTAATCTCCAGCGCCAAGCGGCCATTGGCTTGGGCCGCCGCCGCTTTATTCTGCGAACGTAAAGCAAACGCGTCTTGATCGGCGCGGCTGATTTTATAATCCGCCGCCACATTCTCGCCCGTCTCCGGCATTGATTCCACGCCGTATTGCGCCTCCATCAGCGGATTCACAAGACGCCAGCCGATGGTCGTGTCATGCACTTCATTAGCGCGCGAGAAAGCTTCGGTAGCCTTGGGCATCACGAAGGGGGCGCGTGACATGCTCTCAACGCCTCCTGCAATGGCCAGTTCCAATTCGCCTGCTGCAATGGCGCGGGCCGCTGTAATCACCGCGTCCATACCAGAACCGCACAAGCGGTTTATTGTAGTACCAGGAACGGTGAGCGGCAAACCGGCCAATAAAAGTGACATGCGCGCCACGTCGCGGTTATCTTCACCCGCCTGATTGGCGCAGCCGTAAAACACTTCGTCGATCGCAGCAAAGTCAAGTGCGCTGTATTTTTGCATCAGGGCTTTCAGCGGGATGGCACCCAGATCATCGGCGCGAACCGACGACAGTGCACCACCAAACCGGCCAATAGGTGTTCTAATATAATCGCAAATAAAAACAGCCTTGCTCACTTATGCAGCCCTCTTACTTCGGCCATCAATTAAAGGCGCACCGGTCAATGCCGCTAGAGCCGAAAACTCTAACCCTCCTGCCATTTCGATCGCTACAAAACCGTGCGGTGTAATATCGATCACCGCCAGATCAGAATAAATCCGCGAGATACAGCCAGCACCTGTAAGCGGATAAGTGCACCGCTCAACCAGTTTATGCTGGCCGTCTTTGGTGACATAATCCATCATCACCCAAATTTGTTTGGCCCCTATCGCCAAATCCATCGCCCCACCGACAGCCGGAATGGCATCGGCGGCACCCGTGTGCCAATTCGCCAGATCGCCGTTATGAGCGACCTGAAAGGCACCCAACACGCAAATATCCAAATGCCCGCCACGCATCATGGCAAACGAATCCGCATGGTGGAAGTAAGCCGCACCAGGCAAAGCCGTCACGGCTTGCTTGCCTGCATTAATCACATCCCAGTCTTCCTGTCCTTTCTCAGGCGCGGCCCCCATGCCGAGCAAACCATTCTCGGTGTGCAAAATAATTTCACGGTCCACTGGCAGATAGTCGGCAACCGACGTGGGCAGTCCAATGCCAAGGTTCACATAAGCGCCTTCGGGAATATCTTGCGCCACACGCGCGGCCATTTGCTGTCTCGAAAATTTCTGCATGGAACCTCCCTAAACCGCAACAATACGCTGAACGAAGATACCGGGAGTGACCACATTTTCCGGATCAAGCGCTCCCAATTCCACCACCTCGCTTACTTCCGCAATTGTCAGCTTAGCGGCCGTCGCCATCACAGGGCCAAAGTTACGCGCGGTTTTGCGGTAAACCAAATTTCCCCACCTATCCCCTTTCAGCGCTTTAATCAAAGCCACGTCACCGTGGATGGGATATTCCAAAACATAATTGCGACCATTTATTTTGCGCGTCTCGCGGTCGCCCGCCAACAAAGTGCCGTAACCCGTCGGGCAGAAAAATGCGCCAATGCCGGCCCCAGCCGCACGCATGCGTTCAGCCAAATTTCCCTGCGGCACCACTTCAAGTTCGATCTCGCCAGCGCGGAACAACCCGTCAAACACATAGGAATCAGATTGGCGCGGAAAAGAACAGATGATTTTGCGCACGCGCTTGACTTTTAGCAATGCGGCCATTCCGGTATCGCCATTGCCCGCATTATTTGAAACAATCGTGAGATTTTTCGCTCCCTGCGCAATGAGCCCATCGATCAACGTAAACGGCATCCCCGCCGTACCGAAGCCACCTACTAAAATCGTGGCCCCGTCTTTAATATCAGCGACTGCTTTTTCGACGGTCGCAACAATTTTATTGATCACTTCAAGTTACCTCGGATCATTTTATAAATCAATTTAGGCAGTTGTGCCAGCGCGTGCTTGACCAGAATTCCTAGCCGTGGCTAACATCATAGTAGGGAGCGCACACAACATGTTTTACGGACAACTCGAAGGCACCGGCTTTGAGGTGATCGACAAGCGCTTTAACGCGTGCATTGTGGGTCACGCCCGCGTTGAGCGGCTGTGGACTGGCGCGCGGTGGAGTGAGGGACCGGCGTGGTTTGCGGCCGGGCGCTATCTGGTTTGGTCAGATATTCCGAACAACAGAATGCTGCGCTTTGACGAATGTGATGGATCGGTTTCAACGTTCCGCCAACCCTCCAATAATTCAAATGGCAACACCGTTGACCGCGAAGGCCGATTGGTTTCGTGCGAACATCTGGCGCGGCGCGTCACGCGCACAGAACTTGATGGCAGCATCACTGTGCTGGCAGACAAATTCAAAGGTAAGCGGTTCAATTCACCCAATGACGTGGTGGTGAAATCCGATGGCAGCATTTGGTTTACCGACCCATCTTACGGAATTCTTTTCGACTATGAGGGTGGCAGAGCGGAAGCAGAAATGGATGCGTGCCACGTCTACCGGATCGACGCTGCATCTGGTGAGGTTACCCGCGTGGCCGATGATTTCGAAAAGCCCAACGGTTTGGCGTTTTCACCGGATGAAAAATTTCTCTATATCGCTGACACCGGCATTACACACTTAGAAGGTGGGCCAAAACATATCCGTCAGTTGGTCGTAAACGCAGACGGCAAAACGTTAGGCAATTCCAAAATCTTCGCCGATTGCACAGTCGGACTCTTTGACGGTTTCCGTCTGGACAAGGCAGGCCGTATCTGGACTTCAGCAGCTGACGGGGTTCACTGCTATCACACAGAAGGTGCGTTGATCGGTAAAGTGAAAGTGCCGGAACTTGTCTCGAATGTTTGTTTTGGAGGGCCAAAACTCAATCGCTTATTCATCTGCGGCACAACTTCGCTTTATTCAGTTTACCTCGCGGTCAACGGCATCAGCGCCGTTTAAGAACGCGCCTTACCCACGTGCTCGCTAATCCAATCTAAGGTTTTAGCAACCCCGCCAAACGGGTAGAAGTGCAAACG
>JAYTYD010000054.1:0-6658 GCA_043742625.1 Methylovirgula sp.
TCAAATCACCTAGATTGACACTCAAACCGTGGCTATACTTTGGCCGGTTTTCTTCGATCCACATCGGATGCTCTTCGAATCTGCCCCAGCCTTGAATCACAACTGATTCATTAGATTCAAGAGCTTGCCGGACGGATACAACGAAGCTAACCTTCGCTTCATGATCACGCTTTACCACGCGCCTCGCACCCGATCCTCCCGCTTCGTCTTCCTGCTGGAGGAGCTGGGAGCGCCCTATGAGATCAAGACCGTGAATATTCTTCGCGGCGATGGCTCCGGCGCACGCGATTCCGCTAATCCGCATCCCCATGGCAAGGTACCCGTCATCTATGACGACGACGTGATGGTGTTCGAATCCGCGGCCGTCGCGCTTTACCTCACCGATAAATTTCCGACAGCCGCCATCGGGCCGCTTTTGGACGATCCGTTGCGCGGGCCATATCTCTCCTGGCTCGCGTATTATGCCGGGGTTATGGAACCTGCCTGGGTCAGCCAGTTTCTGAAGCATGAGATTCCACGCGGCAGTGCAGGCTGGGTTTCGACCGAGGAAGTGATGGCGTTCGTCAACGCCACGTTGGCGCGCGGACCCTATTTGCTGGGCGAGCGTTTCTCGGCGGCGGATATATTGGTCGGCACAACGTTCGCCCGTTTTTTGGGATCGCCCATGCTCGCGAAGACCGAGCTGTTGGATGCGTATGTGAAGCGGGTACTGGACCGGCCGGCGTTCGCACGTGCGCAAAAGAGAAACGACGACTGAACCAATCAAAGCTTTCCATATAGCCGCTTTTGCGAGTGTCATGGTGACTGTCATTCTTCACGGCGACACCGATGTAGCGGTAAGAGGTGGTTCCGTTTGTCTGGACAGTTTGAGTGCTGTCACTAAGTGTAATCATACCTCTCTTATGACGCTTTCCTGTTTGGTTGCGACGGGTTGAAGCAGGCCATGGCTGGCATGTTGCCGTCAAGGCTCGAATGGGGTGATAATCCCTCCACTAATAATGGGGTTCGCATTTAGAATTTACGCGACCAATTTCAGTTTTTGAGCGGGTGTCATGCCGCAAGCTTTCGCGGCATCAGTTTTAAATATTCATGATTCAAGAATTTTGCATAAATCGCATCTACCGAAATCTCTACCCGATTTTGGTGCATCAGTCCGGGGCGAATTGACAATCGAATAGCAGCGTTTTTGGTATGATTTATTCATACCTTGTATTAGAATGTTTGGAATAGGAGACCATCTTATGTCCAAGATTGAAAAGCGCAGTTTTAAGCCCGCCGACCGAACACACCGCATTTATTGACGCTCTCTGGTAGCCTCTGGCGCGTATGCCACAGCCAGCGAGGTTATTAGGGCAGGCCTCAGGGCCTTGCAGGACCGTGATGCAGCCGTGGAAAGATGGCTTCACAATGAGGTTGCCCCCGTTTGCGACGCCATGACAGACAATCCTGCACGAGATGTTGCTGTAGGTGACGCCTTTGCAGCCGCGCGTGCGCGAAACGCAGCTCGGTTGAGAGAGGGCGCATGAAACGCCGCTCAAGATTATTTTATCTCCTGAAGCGCGCGACGATCTTTTACATCTGTAGGATTGGATTGCGGCTACGGTAGGCGCGATGGTTGCTATGCGGTATATTGACCGGCTGGAAACTTACTGTGTCAGCCTTGATTTTGCACCCCGGCGCGGACACCGCCGCGACCATATCCGTATTGGAATGCAACTCGAACGCGAATCCAAATTAGGCTTGCACCCCGCAACAATCACCCGGCTTCCGTCCTGCATAACAACCTCACTTGCTCCCGCAACCAACGATGCACAGGGTCAGCGTGGTGGCGGGAATGCCAGCTCTGTGATATCTCCACGACGGGCGTTGCGATGGGTAGTTTGAAGAGCTGCAAGCGTTGGTGCCCGAGTGCCCAGCGAGCAAAGGGTTCAGGCATGGCGGCAACAAGTTCAGACGATGCAGCCATGACGAGTGCAGCTTGAAACCCTGGCGCGACGATAGCGATTCTGCGGTGCAGGCCAATTTTTTTCAATTCCTCGTCAATCGGTCCGGTGGCTGAGCCGCGTCGTGAGGCCGAGATATGCGAGCAGGCTGCGAATTCCTGCGCGCTAACTTCTGCCCCGGCCATGTGCAGAAGCAGCGGGTGATTCTCTCGGACCACGCCAACGAAGGAGGCCCGGAACAAGGCTTGGCTGTGAATTTCGGGATCGGGTATGTCTACCGCGCCAATGTCGAGGTCAACGCTGCCGCTGCGCAGGGCACCGATATGCTTGTCTGCGCGTGGCGCAAAGTGCAAGGACACACTTGGCGCTTGCACCGCAATGGTGGCAGCCAATCGGGTTGCCCAAGCGCCCGCAAAACCGTCATTGGCCCGCAAGGTAAGGGTTCGTCGCAGACGAGAAAAATCGACCTCGTCTGGCGTGAAGACGCGATGAATATCGTCAATGACGGTTTGGACGCGTTCGCGCAAGGCCAATGCTCGCGGCGTGGGCACCAAGCCGCGCCCGGCGCGAACAAATAGCGGATCACCAATGGCTTCGCGCAAGCGGGTTAGGCGGCGGCTCATGGCGGGTGCGCTCAAGTGCAAGCGGCGTGCAGCCCCGACCACGCTGCCCTCGCGCAACAGGGCATCCAAGTCCATCAGAAGATTGACATCGGGCTTGCTCACGGGGTGATCCTCTCCTTAATTGCTGCACAGTACGCACTATTTAATTGCAATCATCTCACTTTACACAATAGTTAGCGTATCGCAACATTGGGCCGCCGCAATTCAGCGGGATCTGAAAGCCACATATGCCTCCATCCACAAACGGCACCAACACTGCGGCTTCGCCTCATTTTTCTTTGTTTCCTGTGCTGGCGGTTCTGATCTGGGCCGGGAATACAATTGTCACCAAGTCTGCTGCGGTGGTGATCGAGCCTGCCACCATCGCCTTTTACCGCTGGGTGTTGGCCGGTTTGGTAATGACGCCATTTGTGTTTAGGGCGGCGTGGCGTCAACGCCGCATCGCCGCGGCGCATTGGCCACGCCTAGCCCTGCTGGGCGTCTTGGGCATGGGCTTGTACCAAGGGCTGGCCTATGAGGCCGCCAAAACGACTTCTGCCACCAACATGGGCGTTATCGTCGCACTGATGCCCTTACAGTCGGCATTGTTGTCTAGTCTGCTCGCAGGTGAGGCCATGTCGAGCTCACGCCTTGGTGGCGCGATGATGTCGGTGACGGGCTTGGTGTTTTTGACCACGCAAGGTCATCCTATGAACTTGCTGCACGACGCAGTTCATGCAGGTGATGCCTTGATGCTGGTTGCAGTGGCGTCCAACGCTCTCAACGGCGTATTGCTCAAACGCTGGGCGATACCGTTGTCGACTTGGGAAAAGCTTTATATACAAGTCGGCTTCGGAATCCTGTTGCTGGCACCATTCTGGTACTTGGCGCCACCATCGCCCATCACGATGCAAAACGCGCCCTTGATCGCTTATGCAGGCACGTTTGCTTCCATCGGAGCGCCGTTCTGCTGGATTAATGGCGTCAAACAACTGGGCCCGTCACGAGCCAGCCAGTACCTGAACATGCTTCCGCTGGTGGTGGCACTGGCCGCATTCACTTTGTTGAGAGAACCACTCCAACTGTATCACTTGGCAGGCGGCAGCTTGGCCTTGGCTGGCGTATGGCTGGGGCAACGCCAGTAACAGTAGGGGCAGGCATCTGTGCAGGTTTGGTGCCGCAAATAGGATTCGAACCTACGACCCCCTCATTACGAATGAGGTGCTCTACCAGCTGAGCTATTGCGGCGTGATGCCTTTATTAAGCGCAACCAGGGCCGTTTGCAAGGTGGTTTCAATAGCGTCCTGAAGCCGGCTGGACCAACATTGGCAATCACCTGCGGCGGTAAATTCCAAAAGCGATTTCCTTGTGTTTAAAAGTGATTTCCTTGTGTTGCAGTGCAAAAGACGCTACAACTTAATCTTCAAGTTGACCAACCGAGGGTTTAGAGGCTAGGACGCGCGCTTAAATATGTGCTGTTTGGTCTTTGGCGTGATGTGTGGCGTTTTTGCTGTCATAATCGAGAATCGGAACACACGAGCACATTTATGGATTTTCTCAAACCACGGTTGATTCCCATGACCAGGCGCCGCAAAATTTATGAAGGCAAGGCTAAGACATTGTATGAAGGGCCGGAGCCCGGCACTTTGATCCAATTTTTTAAAGACGATGCCACCGCTTTTAATGCCAAAAAACATGAAATCATCGACGGAAAGGGCGTGTTGAACAACCGCATTTCCGAATATATTTTCAATAACCTCAACGCGATTGGCGTGCCGACGCATTTTATCCGTCGACTGAATATGCGTGAACAGTTGATTCGCGAAGTGGAAATCATTCCGCTGGAAGTTGTGGTGCGTAATGTGGCGGCGGGATCTCTCTCGACCAAGCTCGGCATTGAAGAAGGCACACAGCTGCCGCGTTCGATCATTGAATTTTATTACAAAAAAGATGAGTTGAACGATCCGATGGTATCCGAAGAGCACATCACGGCCTTCGGTTGGGCGACGCCGCAAGAGATCGACGACATTATGGCGCTGGCCATCCGGGTAAACGACTTTTTGTCCGGACTTTTCCTCGGTGTGGGAATTCGTTTGATCGATTTCAAAATCGAATGCGGCCGCCTATGGGAAGGCGACATGATGCGCATTGTAGTTGCCGATGAAATCAGCCCCGACTCGTGCCGGTTGTGGGACGTGAAATCCAATGACAAAATGGATAAAGACCGGTTCCGCAAGGATATGGGCGGCCTTGTCGAAGCCTATACTGAAGTTGCGCGTCGTCTTGGCATTATGAAAGACGATGAGCCGGTGCGTACATCCGGCCCGAAACTGGTTCAGTGAGATTTTCATGAAAGCGCGGGTTTTTGTAACTTTGAAAAATGGCGTTCTCGATCCGCAAGGAAAGGCGATCGAGGGCGCTTTAAAGTCCTTAGACGTGCCGGGGGTGACCTCGGTGCGGCAAGGCAAGGTGTTTGATATCGAGCTGAGTGCGGGCGATAAGGCTCACGCTGAAGCAGCGCTGAAGCAGGCTTGTGAAAAATTGCTCGCCAATACCGTGATTGAGAATTACCGGATCGAGATTTAGCAGTGTTTGAGGCGCTGCTCTCAATATTTCTTATGCTTGCGCTAACGCCTCAGGCGGACACGCCGCTACCGGGTCCGTCTCAAATTTTGGCGGTTGCGCCGTCACTGCAGATTAAAAACAAAGACGGCGTCGTATTTGACCAAGCCGATCTTGCCAAAAACCCGAATATTGTCATCGCCGGGGAAGGTTACGCTTTATTTGACCGCGATCCGAAAATTTGGGGTGAGGCTGTCGTTGATAAGAGCGACAATAGTGTCGGGTTTAATTGCAACTCCCAACAATGTCGCGGCGGATTTGACCTCGATATCAGCAAAGTCGAATATTCCGACGACGGCAAAACGCTGACCCATGATGAATGGTTGAAGGCGATGACCACAATAGGTCCAAAAACCAAGCCGATTGTAACGGGAAGCGGAAAAGTAACGTTTCCAAACTCTGGCCGGATTGTGACAATAAGCCGTGAAATGGCCGCGCTTGTAGAAACGCGGATCGTGACGAGCGGCGGCAAGATATGGAGCGGATTTTCACTCAATTTTCCGCGCGAGAAAGTTTACGTTCGGATTGCTGTGACAGGGCCGGTAAAATTGCGCGATAAGGTGCGTGCCATGGTGTTCGAGGCGGTTGGGCGGACAAAAGTGCCTTAACAGGCGTCCGGGTCAGTTTGCGCGGACTGAATGGCCGATATCGAAAAAATTTAAAGAGGGCAAAACATGAAAGCCGCAGTGATTACCTTTCCCGGAACAAATCGCGAGGGCGATGTTGCCAAGGCGCTGGCGGCGTCTGGCGCGCAGGTGACGCACATCTGGCATGGCGACCATGACCTGCCGCACAACACCGATCTGGTGGTTTTGCCCGGCGGCTTCTCCTACGGGGATTATTTGCGTTGCGGCGCTATTGCCGGGCGGGCCCATGTGATGGATGCGGTTCGGGTGCACGCGGCGCGCGGGGGGCTGGTTTTAGGCATTTGCAACGGCTTCCAGATTTTGGTGGAAAGCGGGCTGTTGCCCGGCGTTTTGATGCGTAATGCCGGGTTGAAATTTGTGTGTAGAAACCAACACTTGCGAGTGGAGCGGGCGGACACGCGGTTTAGCTCACACTATGCTCGGTATCAAACAATCGAGGTTTGTATTGCCCATGGCGAGGGTAATTATGAAGCGGATGAGCCGACTATCGCGCGGCTGGAGGGTGACGGACTGGTGGCATTCCGCTATTGCGACGCGCTGGGCCATGTTGGTGCAAAGAGCAACCCGAACGGCTCACGCAATGATATTGCTGGAATATATTCGCCGGGAATGAATGTATTAGGAATGATGCCGCATCCTGAAAACCTTATTGAAGAGATGATTGGCGGCATCGACGGGCGCGGACTGTTTCAGAGCTTGTGCGCCTAAAGCTTATTGCGCAAACAAAAAGGGCCGGTTGACGCGGCCCTTCAATTTTGCTGGTATTTGTTTAAGACTTCAGGCGAATGGCAGAGATCTCATTGAGGATCTCCTTGAACACATTATCGATTTGGCTAGAATTCTG
>JAYTYD010000055.1:0-1139 GCA_043742625.1 Methylovirgula sp.
GTGCCAGCGCTCACGTGTTAAGCACCAGAGTTTCAACGCTCAATATCGGCGGTAGGTTTGGGCTTATCTGCGCCCAGTTTTCGGCTTCATCATTGCTGGCATAAAACCCGCCATTGCTGGTTCCGAAATACACGCCTGCCGGTTCCAGCGTGTCTGTTGCCATCGCTTGGCGCAATGCGGCGATGTAAGCGTCCTGCTGCGGCAACCCGTTGCGCTTGGCTTGCCAAGTTTTTCCGCAGTCACATGTGCTCCATACGGCTGCCTTGGCATCAGGCGCAAACCGGCCCTTCATGTCGCCGTTGAGCGGAAACAAAAACAACCTGTCGGGGTCGCGCGGGTGGACGCTGGCCGGAAAACCAAACGTCGAGGGTAACCCGGCTTCGATCGAAACCCACTCCTTGCCGCCATTGTCCGTCCGATACATGCCGCAATGGTTTTGCTGATAAAGCCGGTCAGGCATGCCGGGTGCCATTTCAAAGTGATGCACGCATTGGCCGTATTCCGGATAGCGCTGGTCTTCCGGCGCAAAGTCGGAGCGCGTGCCCTTGTTGCGCGGCTCCCACGTCTTTCCGCCATCGCCGGTATGAAACACGCCAGCCGCCGAAACGCCGACCCAAAGCTGTTTCGGATCGGTCGGATGCGGAACAATCGAATGCAAAATCAACCCGGCACCGCCGGGAGTCCAATGTTCGCGGGTAGGGGAATTGGTCAGGCCCTCCACATGATGAAATGTTTCGCCCGCGTCTTCACTGTAAAATAACCCGGCTGGCTCCACGCCGACATAAAGCCGAGTTCCCTGTAGGGCGAGGCTCCAAGCGGACTTGACCCCTTCCTTGCCCTCGGGATATTTTATCCCGTGGCTCGAGTGCGTCCATGTTGTACCAAGGTCGGAGCTTTTCCAAACTGCGGGGCCAAACCAGGCATTCCCGCCCGCAGCATAAATCGTACCGGTATTAGGGTCGCCGATCATGTGATTGAGGGGCCAATTTTCACACATTGGCCCCCGCAAAGTCCATTTTTGGCGGGCAGCATTGCTTTCAAAGATGAATGCACCCTTTTTGGTGCCCACAAGTGCTAATACCTTCTGTTGCATGGATTTATCTCCTCTGGACTTATGCGGCGGAATAGGCCCTCTCTAA
>JAYTYD010000056.1:0-4365 GCA_043742625.1 Methylovirgula sp.
ACGCGGCAATCCAGAGCCTGCGACTGTAGCCAACCAGCCTCTTTATACAAAAGATGGATTGCTCCACTTCGTTCGCAATGTCCGTTTGAGGCTTCGAAAAAGCCGTAGAAATATCAAATTTCGCGGTTTGGCCACCTTTGGCCGACATTTGGCCAGTTTGCGCCGTGAAATGCACAGCTTTTTTGGCCATGTTTTTGGCTACGCACCGATAATCATAAAGATCTTGTCCAAAACCAGTGCCAAGTCCCGTCTGCTCCAATATTTGTGCGATAAAATGGCGGGCGGCCATCCTCCGCGGATTTGCCCAAATCGACAAAACGCAAGCACTTGTATTGATTGACTTTTTCATCATCAGAGACGGCAGCGGGCGGCAAAAAGGCGAAAGCCGGCCACACGTAAGAGAGATATTTGCCTTGGCTCATTTGGCAAAAAGAGCTATCAAAAACAGCAATCAAAATCCGCAAAATCTCAACACCGCTTTTGTCAAAGCTTAATGATGTCAAGAACTTAATTGGGTCTTGGCCAGGTGTTAAATGCTCCGCGCCAGACTTGGCGAGGTCAAACATAGGCTGCAATTCGTTCCACTCGATGGGTGAGCGCAACTTGTCGATATTGCCCTCGCGAGCCACTTCCAGAATTTTTGATCTAATCCGCCCCACTTGACGTGGCAGCAGCGTTAAATCTGTTTGCGGCGCGGAAAACTGCGGTTTTGGCAGAGGTTTTACCATTCAAACTTTATACGCACAAAAAGTGTCTAAAAACAGCCGCTTAATGCTTTTTCGAGATACTGAACTGCCCGGCGCGTATCCGTTCTGGCAGGCCTTCGGCAAACTTTGCTACGGCTTCCTCCCCGAATGCGCCTACCAACTCCCGAAATGCAGTGTAAAGCGCTGCATAGGCAAAATTCGCTCCGTCTACCCCGTCCAGCAGTGCTTCGGCAAAAGCATCGGAAACATATCCCAGCGCCGTATGGCGGTGGGCGTTTGCGACCAAATCATCTATAAGAACCGGAGAAATATGCGTCATACTACTAACATATCGACAGTTTCAGGCTTTAGAAAGCGCCCATTTAAATAAAGGTTAATGCGCAAATTTAATTGCCCGAATAGCGCCGCGTCAAGTCTTGCGAAAGTTTATGCACCACTTCTAAATCGTGCTCATACAGCGCCAGAGCAGGCTCAGCGCAACCTTTATAGTTCACTTCTAGTTCAGAATAGCCGCGGTTATAGGCTCCGGCCATCAAGCCTTTCAGGCGTAGTCCGGATGTTTCAGCTTCCATGAGAAGCGCTGTTTTGTCGCGCCAAATTTGTCCGCTCTGCGTTTTCCCGTCCCCATCGGGGCAGATATCGGCTAGAAAAGCCAAAGAACCCATTAATTCTGCCATTTTAAGCAATTGCGGTTCGAAATGCGTCGGGCCGGGCTCAATTATTGGCGGCAGCTCGGGCGCTGGTTTTGCAGGCTTTGAATCCGCCGCGAAAGCGCTGATTGACGTGACCAGAAACGATACTATTACAATGACTTGACCGATTAGTTTCATGGCGAAGCGCTCGCCAGAGCATACGCCTTAACTAAGAGAGGCCGCAAACCTTTGCTCAGGTTCAAGTCGCCCAGCTCGGAAATTTCTTGCCAACGAATTTCGGAAGCCTCTTCGCTAGTTTCGCCTTCACCGCTTATCCAGCGCCCGGCAAATGTCAAAACAGCATAGTGATGCCTCACTCGGCTCTGGTCGTAATCAATAACGTTGATGTGCCCGGCTAGCCCCAGAATAGTCGCCTCCACCGCAACTTCCTCACGCAGCTCCCGCAAAGCAGCTTCTTCCGCACTTTCTCCCAGTTCAATGACGCCACCCGGTAAAGACAGCAGCCCGGCTCCAGCGCCCTTAGCTCTTCGCGCCAAAAGGACGCGCGAGCCCCGAAAAACTGCGATGCTTGCGCCCGCGAATGGCCGGACTGGATAAAGTCTCTCTGTCACGGAAACAATCTCGTCTTGTTCCAATCCAAAGCCGGGCTTGTGCGCGAAAAGACGATGCGCTCATGCAATCTAAACGGCCGATCATGCCAAAATTCGATTTCAATTGGAGAAATTCGGTAGCCATTCCAATAGCTTGGTCGTGGAATTTCTGCGGTACCAAATTTTGCAGCATAGTGCGCGACAGCCGCTTCCAACGCTTCCTTGCTGGCCAGCGCACGCGATTGCTGGCTTGCCCACGCGCCAATTTGGCTTTGGCGGGGCCGCGAGTGATAATATTCGTCAGCCTCTGCAGCAGTAACCATCGTAACTTCACCGCGAATTCTCACCTGCCGCCGCAATGATTTCCAGTGGAAAACCACGGCGGCTTTGGCGGTGAGTGCCAATTCCTGTCCCTTTTGGCTTTCGCTGTTGCTGTAGAATACAAAGCCGTGCTCATCGAACCCTTTAAGCAGCACCATACGAACATCCGGCATGCCGGTTGCGTCAACACTCGCTAAGGCCATCGCATTCGGATCATTTATTTCAGATTGGGTAGCTTCATCCATCCAGCTTTGGAACAAATCGAAAGGTTCAGGGCTGTCAGAAAAGTCACGGCTCGTTAACGGCTTCAAGAGATAATCCCCAACATTGTGTTGAAAGTAACCCGGCAATTTTTACCGGTTTCGAGGTGTAGAATGCGTAAGATCATTTCGAACAATCATATTTTTAGCAAGCTTATCGATGTAAGCGCGAACGTTTTTATTGTCGCAGGCATTTGTGCCCTGTCTGGTTGTTCTATCTCTTATCCCTTGGCAGGGCTGATTGATAACAGCCCAACTGCATCTTTGACTCCCGCCGCGTCACCCGATAAGCCGCCTTCCAAAGAAGCTTCAATAGATATGATGCCAACGGCTTCAATAACTCCCATAGCAAAGCCGAAAACTTTTCTAGTAATACCCAACGCAAATGCCTCTCTCAGACCTGACATGGGAATGGCAGCAGCAGCGATATCGCCCCTTACGCTGCATTTGCAACCAGCTGACTTAAGCTCTGCCCGCTCTGCGCTAAACCTTGCATTGAATTCTCAATCCCCACTCCAAAGTGTGGCTTGGTCAAACCCGATGACAGGTTCCTCGGGAGCTTTCATGCCAGTGGGGCAGGAAACGGCCGCTCAAGACATGATTTGCAGGAATTTTAAAGCACTAGTGCATCCCACCAATATATTGACAGATAAAAAGCTATCCGGTGCTGCCTGCAAGAATGACTCAGGACAATGGATCGTAATGTCGATGGACGTGTCCCAACAGGAAACCTGAAGTAAAAAGTGGTCAGGCTGACTTTACCCTTGCGAACCAGCGCGCAAATGCCCACATCACCGTGATATGTGGGTGTTAACAGAGAGTCTGTCACTTAACCTTTTGTTAAAATGCGGTTAACACGCGAAGCAAATCATAACGAGGTTTTAAAATGCGAGATCCCTATACCGTTTTGGGTGTGGCAAAGGCCGCGCCTGCAGATGAGGTCAAGCGGGCTTTTCGCAAACTAGCCAAAGCCTATCACCCGGATCACAACAAAGATCTGAAGGCCAAGGAAAAATTTTCGGAAATTAACACTGCTTACGAAATCCTTGGAGATGACAAAAAACGCGGTCAATTTGATCGCGGCGAAATTGATGGTGACGGCAAGCCGCGCGGTTTCGAACATGCAGGCGGAAATCCTTTTCGCGCCCGGCCGGGTGCGGGACCAGCGGGCGGTTTTGGAGGCGCAGCCGGTTTCAGCAATGGCGCAGCAGGATTTGACACGTCAGATATATTTTCAGAGCTATTCGGCGGCGGAGGGCAACGCGGCCGCCGCGCCGCCCGGGGCGAGGATTTGACCACAACCGCCATAGTTCCGTTGAAAGCTATTGTTGGCGGCACGAATGTCCAGCTTAACCTCTCCAATGGCAAAAACCTTGAAGTTAAAATCCCGGCTGGAATTGAGGAAGGCAAACAAATTCGCCTCAAGGGGCAAGGAAATCCCAGCGCGATGGGGGCCGAAGCTGGGGATTTGTTGATCACTGTAAAGTATGCGCCGCATCCGCTCTTCAAAGTGGATGGTTTTGATATCAGACTGGATTTGCCAGTCACGCTCTACGAAGCCGTGCTTGGAGGCGCGATAACCGTACCAACACTCTCCGGCTCAGCCGAAATCACGCTGCCGCCCCACACAAATGCGGGCAAAACCCTCCGTTTGCGGGGCAAGGGATTGCCTCATTCAAAGGACAAGCTGGGTGATCTAATGGTTACGATTCGGCTGGTTTTGCCTAAGAAAACCGATCCCGAATTCGAGTCCTTGATGCGCCAGTGGCGCTCAGATATGCCCTATGATCCTCGGAAAAGCTTCGAGTGAGGCCTAAAGGCGGGGAATAAATGT
>JAYTYD010000057.1:0-3494 GCA_043742625.1 Methylovirgula sp.
GCGGCTCAAATTTTAAGGTGTTCGCGCGCTTGTTGGAAGACCCAAAAAATCAGGTGTGGGCGATCCCCGCGCCGGGTGGCGGGCAGCGCACTTTTGCTGACCGGATGAACGCATGGGCGCAAGGCGAAGGCCAGCCGGGTCTTGGCTATATTCTGTTTTTTGACAAGGCTAAGGATGAAACCACTCAGCAAGCCACTCCAAGCGCTACAGGTGTCGGCGGGCGCGGCCCTCTGGCTAACAATATCGGACCTGAGCGGGTTGAAGCCATCCGGACGCAGCTGGGGCTGAATGTGGGCGATGCGGCGTTTTTCGCGGCGGGTGACCCATCGAAATTCGCCAAGTTCGCGGGTGCCGCGCGCACCAAGTTAGGTGAGGATTTGAAACTGATTGACGAAAACCAGTTTGCCTTCGCGTGGATTGTCGATTTCCCGATGTTTGAATGGAACGAGGAGGAAAAGAAGGTTGATTTTTCACATAATCCATTCTCAATGCCGCAAGGCGGCATGGACGCTATGCTGACCCAAGATCCGGTGACCATCAAGGCGTTCCAATATGACATCGCCTGCAACGGTTATGAGCTGGCGTCGGGCGGTATCCGAAACCACAAACCGGACGCAATGGTAAAGGCGTTTGAAATTGCCGGATATTCGGAAGAAACCGTGATCGAGCGTTTCGGTGGGATGTATCGTGCGTTCCAATACGGCGCGCCGCCGCATGGCGGTATGGCGGCGGGCGTTGATCGCATCATTATGTTGCTGGCAGGCGAACAAAATCTGCGTGAGGTAGCGCTGTTCCCGATGAATCAGAAGGCGGAAGACTTGCTGATGGGGGCACCAGCGCAAGCCAGCCCGAAGCAGATGCGCGAGCTTGCTCTGCGGGTGAATTTGCAAGCTAAATAGAGCAAACCCTGACTAGAGATTCCGGCGATTTAAAAATCTGCGATTAACGCGGCATTCTTTGATTGGAGTGCCGCGTTTTTTTGCTTAGAACGGAAAGAAATGATGGGGGACTGCGCGCATGGCTTCGAATATGTCTGATGATCTTCGTTCCGGCGCGCTGATTTATCACCGCTATCCCAAACCCGGGAAACTGGAAATTCAGGCGACCAAGCCACTTGGCAATCAGCGGGATTTGGCGTTGGCCTACTCGCCCGGCGTGGCGGCGGCCTGTGAGGCTATCGTTGATGATCCGGCAAATGCCGCAGAATATACCATCCGGCAAAATTTGGTGGCAGTGCTCACCAACGGGACTGCTGTGCTTGGTTTAGGCGATATTGGCCCGCTGGCATCCAAGCCGGTGATGGAAGGCAAGGCTGTGCTTTTCAAGAAATTTGCCGGAATCGATGTCTTTGATATCGAGGTTGATGAAAAGAATGTCGATAAACTGGTGGACGTGATTTGCGCGCTGGAGCCGACATTCGGCGGCATTAATCTGGAAGATATCAAGGCACCAGAGTGTTTCGAGGTTGAGCGGCGCTGCCGCGAGCGGATGAAAATTCCAGTTTTTCATGACGACCAACACGGTACGGCGATCATTGTGGGCGCGGCTGTGCTTAATGGTTTGGAGTTTGCAGGTAAGAAAATCGGTGACGTGAAGGTTGTTTCGAGCGGAGCCGGCGCTGCGGCGTTAGCGTGTTTGAACCAATTGGTTTCACTGGGTGTGAAGCGCGAAAATGTCTGGGTTACAGATCTGGAGGGCGTCGTTTTTGACGGCCGCACCGTTCTCATGGACGAATGGAAAGCGGTTTATCAGCAAAAAACCGATAAGCGCACTTTGCGCGAGGTGATTGCCGGTGCGGATGTGTTCCTGGGCCTTTCGGCAGGCGGGGTGCTCAAGCCGGATATGGTGGCAAGCATGGCGGCAAAGCCGCTGATTTTGGCGCTGGCGAACCCGAATCCGGAAATCATGCCAGACGAGGCGCTGGCCGTGCGCCCGGACGCGATGATTTGCACCGGACGGTCGGATTACCCTAATCAGGTCAATAATGTTCTGTGCTTCCCCTATATTTTTCGGGGTGCGCTGGATGTTCATGCCACCACAATTAATGAAGAAATGAAGCAGGCGGCGGTGCTGGCGATTGCTGAATTATCGCGTGAGGCGCCTTCGGATGTTGTGGCGCGGGCCTATGGCGGCGAAGCGCCAATGTTTGGCCCAACGTCGCTGATTCCCAGCCCGTTTGATCCGCGCCTTATTTTGCGAATTGCTCCGGCAGTGGCAAAGGCTGCGATGGATACGGGCGTGGCGCGCAAACCGATTCAGGATTTTAAAGCCTACGGTGAAACGCTGTCGCGCTTTGTTTTCCGCTCCGGCTTTATCATGAAGCCACTGTTTGAACAGGCGCAACTCAATCCGAAACGGGTAATCTATGCCGACGGCGAAGAGGAGCGGGTGCTACGCGCGGCGCAGGTGGTGATTGAAGAAGGGTTGGCTATTCCAATTTTGATCGGGCGTCCGGCGGTGGTGGAGGCGCGGCTGGAGCGATTCGGCTTATCAATCCGCCCCGGCACGGACTTCGAACTGGTCAATCCTGAGAACGACTCGCGGTATCGCGAATTTGTGTCGGAATACGTGGAAGCGGCGGGGCGCAAAGGCATTTCTCCGGCGGCTGCCCGCGCCATGGTGCGCACCAGCGGCACTATTATCGCCGCTATTGCTGTGCGGCGCGGCATGGCTGATGCGATGATCTGTGGGCTCGAGGGGCGGTTTCGCTCACGGCTGAAGCATATCAAGGACATTATCGGGCTTGCGCCGGGCGTGCGCGACTTTTCGGCCATGAGCTTACTTATTACTCAGCGCGGAGCGTTTTTCATTGCCGATTCGCATGTGAGGGACAATCCAAGCGCCGGTGAAATTGCCGATATGGCGATTTTGTGCGCCGAGCATGTCACCCGCTTCGGCATGACCGCTAAAATCGCGTTGCTTTCGCATTCAGACTTTGGAGAAGCGGACACGCCTTCAGCTTTAAAAATGCGAGAGGCGCTGGCGCTTATCCACCAGCGCGCGCCGGGGCTTGAGGTTGATGGTGAAATGCAGGCCGATACGGCGCTGAGCCAAATAATCCGTGATATTGTGTTGCCGCATTCAACCCTGAAGGGCGAGGCCAATGTCTTGATCATGCCCAATTTGGATGCGGCGAATATTGCATTCCAACTCACTAAAATTGTGGCGGAAGCATTGCCAGTGGGGCCGATTTTACTTGGTGCTGCCTTACCGGCCCATGTGGTGACCGGCTCTGTAACCGCACGCGGTATTGTCAACATGACAGCAATCGCGGTGGCGGAGGCACAAGCGCAGCAACGATGAAATGCCGCGCAGCTTAATCGAAATGGCGTGGTCAAAAAATTAACGCGACGATGGCGGAAATTTTGGGCGTTTTCCAGTGTTTTAGCGCAAATACCGGTGTTTTTTCGCTTGGTCAAATCAGTAACCGCCTGTAACCTTCCCGCTTAGGCGAGGGGAAATCGTGGGCGGGGGGACGCTGTGCGGTTACGTTT
>JAYTYD010000058.1:0-1392 GCA_043742625.1 Methylovirgula sp.
AAAAAAATGATTGCCGATGGAATCGCCGCATTTGGTTCAATTGATATTCTCGTTAACAATGCTGGCATCCAGTTTGTTGCGCCGATAGACGAGTTTCCGGACGACAAATTTGAAGCCATCATTCGCATAAATCTGAACGCGGCATTTTACGCCATCAAAGCTGCGCTGCCGGGCATGAAGGCCAGAGGTTGGGGACGCATAATCAACATAGCGTCAGCTCATGCGCTGGTGGCTTCGCCGTTTAAGTCAGCTTATGTTGCCGCGAAGCACGGCTTGGCAGGATTGACCAAGGCTGTCGCTTTGGAGGTGGCAACACAACATATAACCGTCAACGCCATCGCGCCGGGCTATGTATGGACGGCGCTGGTTGAAGCGCAAATTCCTGACACGATGAAGGCGCGCAACATGACCAAAGAGCAGGTCATCAACGACGTGTTATTAGCTGCCCAACCTTCAAAGGAATTTGTAACTGTCGAGCAAGTGGCTGCTCTAGCAATCTATTTGGCGTCCGATGCCGCTGCGCCCATAACCGGTTCCATACAGTCAATCGATGGCGGCTG
Organism: Methylovirgula sp.; assembly: GCA_043742625.1. GTDB lineage: Bacteria > Pseudomonadota > Alphaproteobacteria > Rhizobiales > Beijerinckiaceae > JANXSV01. The sequence continues at coordinate 561 of JAYTYD010000058.1, forward strand.
GGTCGCGCACTGACGTTAACATTTGCCGCGGAGAGACAAAAAAGCTCCCGGTTTTCCTTGTCGCCCAACAAAAGTGATTTCCGATGAAAATTGATGACGTGAAAAAGCGTGCTTTCGCAATGCCTCTAACCAACCCGTCTTATCCGCGCGGGCCTTATCGTTTCACCGATCGAGAATATATCGTTATCACGTATCGCACGGACCCCGGGGCGCTTGCGGCCGTCCTGCCTGAGCCTCTCGTCGCGCCCGATGCGATTGTCAAATATGAGTTCATCCGCATGCCAAATTCAACTGGCTTTGGCGACTACACGGAATCCGGCCAGGTGATTCCTGTCACCTATGAGGGCGTAGAAGGTACCTATGTCCACTCTATGTATCTGGATGACGATGCTCCAATCGCCGGCGGGCGCGAAATATGGGGCTTCCCGAAAAAAATGGCGACGCCAAAAATTTCGCATGAAGGCGAAGTCATCGTCGGCACATTGCACTATGGCTCAGTTTTATGCGCATGTGCGACGATGGGTTTCAAGCATGTCGCCATCGACAAAGATGCGATTAAACATTCGATGGAAAAACCCAACTTCCTGATCAAAATTATCCCCCACGTTGACGGCACACCCCGCATCTGCGAGTTGGTGCGTTATTATTTGCAAGACATCACAGTAAAAGAGGCCTGGTCGAGCCCTGCGGACTTGCAGCTTTTCCGGCATGCAATGGCAGACGTCGCCCGTTTACCAGTTTTGGAGGTTCTTTCCGCTGTGCATTTTACAGCAGATCTCACCCTTGGGTTGGGCGAAGTGGTCCATGATTATTTGAACGCCAGTGATTTGCC
>JAYTYD010000059.1:0-1798 GCA_043742625.1 Methylovirgula sp.
CAAAACACGGTCGGTGTCCGGCACTCAACGCCGTCACCTCATCCAAAAAGAAAAGCTCCGTGTAGCTGTTGCCCCACACTTCGCGCTTGCGATCTTTGAAGCTGCAACTACATATGATCCATGCGCTTGTCACCCATGGCCGCGCATTCAAACGCTGCCCGGCAGTGTGAAAGCGCCCGCCGCGATTGCCCATGAAGGTTCCGTGCGCCTTAACAGCATGCAAATTGCCGAACGGATCAACACGGTTTTGCAGCGGCACTCTGGTTTTGCAGGTCTGGATGTCTCAGGTCTGGATGTCGCAGGTCTGGATGTTGTCGGTCAGAGCTTGGTGGCGGCGGGAATGGCAGGCTGCGGTTGCGCGCCAAAAGGTTGCGACTGGCCGCCCGCCGGAACCGCATCAACCGACACCGAATCAAGCCCGTAAACATCCGGACGGAATTGCGCCACACCCTCCCCATTGGCCCAACCGGTGAGATAAACCCAAGCAACAGGGACGGCCTTGGGCAATTTTACGTCGGTGCGCTCTTGCGTGGCAACAATACCTTTCAGAGCCGCAACATCCCAAGCTCCGGTCGGCGACCCGCTGGTGCCTTCCAGAAGCCATTGAGCCAGATCGTAAACGCCCTGCACACGCACGCAACCATGTGAGGCAAAGCGATAATCTGCCGCAAACAACGCCTTTGACGGTGTGTCATGCATGTAGACTGCATCTTTATTTGGCATTTGGATACGTATAGATCCTAGCGCATTGCCAACGCCGGAGTCTTGCCGAAGCGTGAACAGTGTTGCGCGTTCTGAGTTCCAGTTAACCCGGGCCGGATCAACCTCCTGCCCGTGACCATCGAGAATGCGAATTTTGGCACGGGTCAGATACCCAGGGTTCTTCTGCATTTTCGGGATGATTTCGTTCTTAATAATCGAGGTTGGCAAGGTCCAGGTCGGGTTGAGGTTGATCGCGACAATTCGCGCTGTGGTTTCCGGCGAACGGTGCTCCACATCGCCGACAACAGCAACATAGCGGTGCGATACCACACCGTTATCAATCGCCTCAACTGAAGCGGAAGGCAGATTAACCACCACATATCGATCGCCGAACGAAAAGCTGAGTCCGGCCAAACGCTGCGCACTTGAGGCCAGCTGTTTGAAGCGCACAACTGCGGGCACGTTCAGCTCGCGCAATGTGGCTCCGGCCACGACGCCGCTTTGTTTGAGACCGTAGCGCGCTTGCGCGTGCTTGATAGCGGCAGTCAGATCCGGCGTCCAAATGCCTTCATCGGATGTTTCTCCGGCAAGATCACCCTCAATTTTGAGGCGCCTGCGCAAATCTTCAACCGGCTTTCCCTTTGAGGCAGGGCGAATGGCAGCCACCAGCGGCCACCCGCCGGCATCCACAATTGTCGAATAATGTTCAGAAGCCTTTGCAGTTGCAAAAAAAGTCTCCGGCTGCAAAGTCGGCGTCGGATCGTCTGAGAGAGCGGCTTCACGCGGCGGGGCGGGTTTGGCTGCTTTCTTTTTCTTTTTGACCGGAGTAACCAGCGCCGGCACCGGCTGATCTCCCGGGCTGACAACAGGCGGCGCGAGTGGCGCGACAGGATCAGCGGGTTTAATGAAACCGCCGGGTTGGGTTGGCCCCATCGGATTGGGCGAAAGCGGATCAAGCGCCTGTGCCGACGCAAGGCCTGTCATGCACGCACCAAACAGAAGCGTCGCGGCAAAGGATTTAAAAAAAGAGCACCGGGGTGAGAAAAACGAGCCTGACAAAACAAACGTCCTTGACAGCAGTAACCAAAGATACAAC
>JAYTYD010000060.1:0-1073 GCA_043742625.1 Methylovirgula sp.
TTACGGGCGAAAGGGTGACAACAAAATCTGCCGCCCGCGCCAAGGCAATCGGCGTATGAAACAACGGAGCGCTCCAGCGCTGCTCATTGCCTTGGGTCAAGCGCAAATACTCCTGCAAAAATACCGCTAATCCGATGGTTCCGACCAAAGCCTGTTGGCCATTTCCCCGGCTGAGCGGCAGGAACAGCAATCGGCTCAGCACCGCGCCATGCAAACCTGAGGCATAAAGCGCTGCCGCAATAGCAAGTGCTGCCTGAAGCAGTGGCAAAGCGGTGGAAAGACTGAGCAGAACGATAACAGTGGCATAGCTGCCCAAGGCCGCCATTTCACCAAATGCTAGGTTGATGCGGCCAACGAGCCCGTAGATCAGCGAATATGAGATGGCGAGCAAGCCATATATTGCCGCCAACGGCAAGGCGTTAACCAAATGTTGTAATGCGTAAGCCAGCGGAAAGTTGAGAATCGGCGCACGGCTCTGTCCATCTACCGATTGCGGATCTTCAAGGCTCGCCTGGCGTGACTTAAGCCAAAACCGTTGCAGCATAAAAAGCTGCACATCGGAAAGCGCGATATTATCCCGTGACAGATCCACCAACCGATCTGCGGGGCTAAATCCGGTTTTTGTTTCAAACACACATTCAAGCGCACTGTTACGATCTACCCGCACGCTTTCGCGGCTGAGGTAGGTAATTTCAACTCTATAAGTTTCGCTACTCTGGTCTTCTCTACCCGCTTGCGCCAGAATTTCAATTTGAGAGCCTTGCTGCTCCAGTGCCGGAATTGCTAGGCGGCAAATTCGGGCCATATCGCTGTCAAGCTGGGCTTGGCACGCGCTCAAGAGGCAGGCAAGAGCAAAAAGACCCAAGAACTTCCACATTATTTAAAGTGTAGTTTTTAATCGTGCAGTTGAGGAGTAAAAGTTTTGCATTACGCCGGAGCCGCGCATGCAAGCCCAAAGTCTTACCTATTCAGATGAACTTATCCGTAAAATTTTCGCTTCAGTTCGCCGGATCGCGGTGGTTGGCGCCTCAAACAATCCCGCACGGGCAAGTTTCGGCGTTCTCAATTTCCTA
>JAYTYD010000061.1:0-2423 GCA_043742625.1 Methylovirgula sp.
GTTAAGCGGCCGTTAGGATAAGATTAACCGTGTCGGCGGATTTTGCCCAACTATGCGGCAGGCCCGGCTTCCGGCGATGACCTGATTTCGGCAACCAAAGTACGAAACTCTGCCACAACCTGCAAATAAACATGCCGCTTAAACGGGATAATCATATCCGTCAGATTTTCGATGTCTTCCCAGCGGAAGTCATCAAACTCCGGCTTGTGCGCGCCATTCGCAGGGTTATGAATATCTATCTCCGCCTCAGAACCGGTAAACAAAAAAGCAAACCAGCGCTGATTTTGGCCGCGATACCGCCCCTTCCAGCTTTTGCGCAGGACGTCAACCGGCAGATCATAAGCATACCAGGATTCGGCTTCCCTGAGCAGTTTCACCGAAGAAATGTTGGTTTCCTCAAACATTTCACGTAAAGCAGCGGTGTAAGGCGCTTCTCCTTCATCAATGCCGCCTTGCGGCATTTGCCATTCGTGATCCGGTGCGACGTGCTCAGTGAGGCGCTTATTTTTACGCCGCCCGACAAGAACCTTCCCCTCGGCATTAAAAATCATAACGCCAACGCACTGCCTATAGTCCGCCATTTCAGCGCTCCGCCAAAGGCTTAGCCGCATGGCCAGCGAAAGCGGACACTGGAACCAAAGCAATTCCGCGTGACTCGAGCCCTTTGGCCCAATTGGCCAATTGCTCGATTGATGCGGGATATCCATTGGCAACGCCAACCGCGCCGCCACTTTTTCGCGCTTCCGCCTCAAGTTTGGCAAGAGCGGCATCAATTGCCTCCGGCTTTGGCGGCGTATCAATCGACACGGAGCCATGCACGAAAGGCGTACCCGCCTCTGGGGCCAGCGCGCTCACAAGGCTGCGCGGCGACGAACCATCATCCAAAATCATCAATCCGCGCGCCGAAATCTCCTGCAAAACTGGAGACAATGCGCTGCTCTGGGCGGTAAATTTAGCGCCCTGATACGTCATCACGCCAATGTATCCGGTAAATTTCGTCATTAAAACATGCAAGTTTCGCAAATTGGTTGCAGCATCAGCATCGCTGAGCAAAGTTTCCGGCCCGGGATTGTTCGCCGGATAGTCAAAACTCTGCATCGGCACCTGCAACAAAACCTCGTGACCGTTTTCGCGCGCCTGCCGGACCTGCCGCTCTAAACCTCTACCATAGGGCGCAAAAGCCAAGCTGATTTCGCCCGGCAAAATCGAGATCACGTCAGCGGTGGCGTTGTCAGACAGGCCAAGGCCACCAAAAACGAGGGCGATGCGCGGAGCATCCGCTTTCAACTTAGTGGAGACGACTATAGGACGCGCATAAACAGAAAGTGACGAGACGCCATCAGCCCCGATTTTGGGCAGCTTGCCCGGCTCAATCAGGCGCTTATCGGGTGAGGGCGCAAGCTGGACACCGCTGCGATCGGGAATTTCGATAATCATCGCGCCTGGCACTCTACTGTTATCCCCGCGCACGATTTTGACACCGCTCATTTGCTCAACCTGATCAGCACTTCGCGACTTTATCACTTTGGTGATGCTCGCCGTCCCGTCGAACGAGATACCATTTAATTCTGTGGGCTGAGTCACGCCAGATGCGGCGGCCATCGAAACAGGCGTAACGGCTTGGACAGGCAAAACGGGCACAACAACCAATGGCTCAATTATAGCTTGAGCAAAAGGCTCGCCACCGCGCTTATCGTCGACAATATATGAAAACGTCATAAGGCTGGCCAACAGCACCCCGCAGCCCCCGACCGCAACCGCGCCATAAGGAATGTCGCGCGGCACTTTCGGCGGAGCGCGCGGGCCTAAGCCCAAAGGTTTGTTCAAATCATTGAGAGACATATTTAAAGACCCGCATCGCACGAATCACCGCGCCTGCACATACTGGATGTGCAGGCGCGGTCCGTCGAGTGAAATTATAAAGCGTGTTCCGCTTGGCAGTAATCTCAACTTGGCAGGAACCCTACTTGGCAGGAACCCTACTTGGCAGGAACCGACTCCACCGGGGCTTCAGTTTTTGATGAATCGGTTTTGGGCACATCCGTTTTCGTGGCATCAACCTTGGCGGTATCAGCCTTAGGCGCGTCGGTTTTTGGAGCCGCTTCAGCCTTGTAGGTGCCGTGCAAAATGTCCATTGCCGCGTGGAGCTGCTTGTCATCCTTCTCATCCGGCGGCACATAAGCCTGCGATCCGGTCTTCTCGTCCGTACCATTGATCAGATGGCCCTTGAGCGAAGCCTCGCCCTTGGTGTCGTCCTTACCCTTCAGCTCATCTGGAACATCTTGCAGCACCACGATTTCCGGTTCGATGCCCTTCGCCTGAATTGAACGCCCGGATGGGGTGTAATACCGAGCAGTGGTCATTCTCAGCGCGCCATTGCTCTGCGGTAAAGGAATGATCGTTTGCACAGACCCTTTACCAAA
>JAYTYD010000062.1:0-2330 GCA_043742625.1 Methylovirgula sp.
AAAATCGACGGTGAAGTGGTCAACGCCGGACGACATGATCACGTCAAAGTATTGATTTTGCAACACAATTGTGCGCTGCTCCTGAAATGTCACAACGCGCTGAGTTCGGATTTGCCCGGTTATTTCGCGCTTCCTCGCGTTCATTACGTGGTCTATCGCCGCGGCTACGGCAGCGATCCGGCGCGCCTTCTCACCGATGGCAATCTCAGGCGAAAATCCGTCCGGATACTCCTCTTTGATGAAGCCGGTGCTGATGTTGCCAGAGCGCCAGCGCTCATGCTGCATCAAACTGGAAAGGAATGGAATATTGTGGCGGATACCATCAATATAGAATGAATCCAATGCTTTAGCCTGCGCTTCAATTGCTGCGATGCGGGTCGGTGCATGGGTGACAAGCTTGGCAATCATCGGATCGTAATAGATTGAAATTTCACCACCCTCAAAAACGCCGGTGTCATTGCGTATGGTGACTCCATCGGCGACGTCTTCCCGCGGAGGTTGATATTTAACAAGGCGCCCTGTAGAAGGCAAAAAACCACGGCTGGGGTCTTCGGCATAGACGCGGCTTTCCACCGCCCAACCGTTTAACTTTATATCATCTTGATTAAATTGGAGTTTTTCTCCGTAAGCGACGCGTATCATCTGCTCGACCAGATCGATTCCTGTGATCAATTCAGTTACAGGATGCTCAACCTGAAGGCGAGTATTCATCTCCAAAAAGAAGAAGCTTTTGTCTTGCCCGGCAACAAATTCGACTGTGCCTGCCGAGTCATAATCCACAGCTTTGGCAAGTGCTACAGCCTGCTCTCCCATTTTTTTACGGGTGGCTTCATCCAGCAGAGGTGACGGAGCTTCTTCGATAACCTTTTGATTTCGCCGCTGAATCGAGCACTCACGTTCGCCTAGATAGACAATATTTCCGTGCTTATCACCAATGAGCTGAATTTCAATATGGCGCGGATTGACTATGAACTTTTCAACAAACACACGGTCATCACCAAAGGAGGATTTGGCCTCAGACTTTGCCCGGGTAAAGCCTTCTTCAACCTCATTACGAGTGTAGGCGATCCGCATGCCCTTTCCGCCGCCGCCAGCCGAGGCTTTGATCATGACCGGGTATCCGATTTGGTCAGATATTTCAACAGCATGCGCGGAATTTTCGATTGTGCCGAGGAAGCCGGGAACTGTGGTGACGTTTGCCGCGTTTGCAAACTTTTTCGACTCAATCTTATCGCCCATCGCGGCGATGGCGCGCGGATTGGGACCGATAAAGACGACTCCATTCTCATTCAGAGCAAGAGCAAAGGCTTCGCGCTCGGACAAAAAGCCGTAGCCGGGATGCACAGCCTCTGCACCGGTCTGCTTACAAGCCGCTATGATTTTTTCGATCACAAGATAAGAGTCTGCAGCGGCGGCGGGGCCTATGTGCACGGATTCGTCTGCCATTTCGACGTGGAGCGCATCTTTATCTGCGTCAGAATAGACTGCAACCGTCTTAATACCCATTTTCCGAGCGGTTTTGATAACGCGGCAGGCAATTTCGCCGCGGTTAGCTATGAGAATTTTTTTGAACATTGAGGCCCCGATGCAAATCTCTGGTTTGCTTTTAGGACAGACAAAACGCCGCGTCTACCTAAGCGAAAGGCGAAGACGCTTCAAACCAGCGCTCCTACAGCTTTGAGTTTTTCGGTGGCCTCGTCGACTTCGCGTTGGCGGTTCCAAAGATTGTAGTAAATGCCACCCTTTTCCAGAAGCTCCTCGTGGGTTCCGCGTTCAGCGATGAGCCCGGCGTCGAGGACAATAATTTGATCGGCATTGACCACCGTGGAAAGTCGGTGAGCAATTACCAACGTTGTGCGCCCCTTTGACATACGGTCGAGTGCGTCCTGAATGTCTCGCTCGGTGAAACTGTCTAAAGCTGATGTTGCCTCGTCTAACACGAGAATCGGAGGGGATTTCAATATGGTACGGGCGATTGCCACCCGCTGTTTTTCACCACCAGAAAGCTTTAAACCGCGCTCACCGACCTGAGCATCGTAGCCCTGCGGGATGGAACGAATAAAAGTGTCAATTTGAGCCATTTTCGCCGCATTAACCACCTCATCGTCGCTGGCTTCCCATCGTCCATATCTTATGTTGTAGCCGATTGTATCGTTAAAAAGCACCGTATCTTGCGGAACCATGCCTATATTAGCGCGTAAACTCTTTTGCTGAACAGCGTGTATATCCTGACCGTCAATGGTTATTCGACCGGCTTGCGGTTCATAAAAACGGAAAAGCAATCTGGAAATTGTGGATTTGCCTGCGCCGGAGGGGCCGACAATGGCAAC
>JAYTYD010000063.1:0-2159 GCA_043742625.1 Methylovirgula sp.
CCCGACCAGTACAAGCGCTGCGGCGTAAATGCGTTTGGCAAATAGAAATGGAGCCCTCATGATTGACCTTTATTACTGGCCAACGCCGAACGGCCACAAAATTACCCTGTTTCTGGAAGAGGCCAAGTTACCCTACCTGATCAAACCGGTGAACATCGGCACCGGTGAGCAATTCCATCCTGATTTTCTGAAAATTTCGCCGAACAACCGGATGCCGGCAATCATCGATCACGCGCCCACAGACGGCAAAAAACCTATCAGCGTATTCGAGTCCGGTGCGATTCTGCTGTATCTTGCCGGCAAGAGCGGCAAATTTATTCCTGCTGATTTGCGCGGGCAGGTTGAAACGCTGCAATGGCTGATGTGGCAGATGGGTGGGCTGGGGCCGATGGCAGGGCAGAACCATCATTTCCGTAATTACGCGCCGGAAAAAATTCCGTACGCGATTGACCGCTACCTGAACGAAACCTCGCGCCTGTATGGCGTATTGAACAAGCGGCTCGCCGATCGCGCTTTTATCACCGGCAAGCTTTACACGATTGCCGACATGGCCGCCTACCCTTGGGTGATTCCGCAAAATCAGGGTCAGGACATGGAGGATTTCCCGCATCTGGCGCGCTGGCATGCGGCCATCAAGGCGCGTCCGGCCACCTCCCGCGCCTACGCGCGCGGCAAGGAGATTCGGCCGGAGGCAGCCACGGCGATGTCAGACGCGCAGAAAAAGATTTTGTTCGGTCAGGATAAAAACACCGTCAAGTGAGCACCCCGCTGCTAACGTGGGCGGCGCTACGCGGTTTCGCGTTCGCTTTTTTCGCCGTGTGCGCTTGAACAAGCGATCAAGAAATTGGGTTGCTTTCAGGCCGACCCCATTCGTGCCCCGGCCCGCGCGCAGGACCTGATACTTCGTCACCGCGTGGTCGACTGCCGCGTGGACGACCTGGAAAAAAACTTCGCTTTGCTGCCATTGATAGAGGACAGCATCTACAACTATGGTTTTTTTATCGCGACGAATTGGCACTGCTGTACCGGCGCACTACTTTCCCACGCCGGCAGAATTTCATGGCCGAACACGCGCCGCAACGCCGTCAGGTACTGCGCTATCTGAAAAAATCAGGAAGCGCATCCGCGCCAGATTAAAAATCACTCAACAGCGACAGGCATGTCAACAGCTGGGGCGGAAGTTCATCAGTTACCACAATGCTGCTGGAAGGGTCGCATCACGCGGGCAAAGTCCACGTCTGTCGCCGCGATGCCGGCATTCGCGTGTATGCATCAGCGCCGACGTTACCGCGCATGTTCACGCCCGGTGCGCGAGCCGACGGCTTGCTTCGGCTCGTCAATAATCTGTATGCGCCGCGGCCACTGCGCAGTTTGATGCAATGTGCGCGCGTGATGGGCGCTGCTCGTCCCGGCGTCGATCACTTCGCGCGCGCTTGATGTTCAAGTGGGGCTGGCAACGCCGTGAAACAATTGACCATATCACTTATGTGTGGCCGGCCGACGACTGGTTGGCCAACGTCATCGACGACAAAGTGCGTCTGTTAACGCCGTTCGATCCGGTGGTGTGGGATCACATTCGCTTCAAACATTTTTGGGCTGGCGGTACCGCTTTGAGGGCTGCACGCCATTGGTAAAACGGCTTCAAGGCTTCAATGCGTTGCCCTTGCTTTGGCGAGATCACGTTATTGGCTGGGGCAACGTGGCATCAGGCAGCGATGGCAGGCGACAGGTACAAAGTGGCTATGCACGCAATAAACCTGCGCGCGTTGAGGCGACCATTTTTAAACGCGCGCTTTAAGCGGAAATTGACCGGCCGCGGCTTTTTTTAGTGGCGCGGTAAGACAGACGGGAGTGCCGCAAATTGGCGGCCGACACGAGCACTGGCGCGGCGTTTCAGACATAAATGGTCGGTGAGACGCATAAAATGGCGCTCTGTGTTGTTAACATTTACTTTTATCGCCAAGACTATTGTTTTGCGGCCTTTTCTTTATTCTTATTCAATTCCGTAATGTAATCGTTGTATTCCCTGATGGCGCTATTGCCGATTTCGGTATGTTGCTTCGCCAGCTCACCCTGCGCCTTGGCGAAGGCCTGCATGCAATCGCGGTAGGCGTTCACTTCGTTGCCGAAAGTCTTGAGCTGATGGTTGGTTGCGAGAC
>JAYTYD010000064.1:0-4973 GCA_043742625.1 Methylovirgula sp.
GCTATTGGCGTGCTGGGCGCTCTGCGTTCAGTGCTGCTGACCCTTCTTGTGCCTGGCGCCGTGCCGGTTGCAGCGTCTGCGGCCTTGCCGGATGTTGCAGATCTTGCCGCAAAATGCGAAAACAGAGGTGGAGCTTTCGGGGCAAATATGCGCATTTCGGCTTGTTCCCAGTTGCTGGCGGCCGCGAATCTGACGGCGCTTCAGCGAGCGAAAGTTTTCACCAACCGCGCTTGGGCTTATGGCCAAAACCAATCACGGACTCTGGCCCAGCAAGATTATGATGCGGCAATAATTTTAGCACCGGATTGGGCTATCGCCCACAGTGAAAAAGCTTTTGCCTATTTACGTGAGGGCCAAATTGGGCTGGCGCTGCGCAGCTATGACCGCGCCTTGCAGATCGACCCGAAAACCATTTATGCGCTTTACGGGCGCGGATTGGCGCGATTGCGCTTGAAGCAGGCAGATGCGGGAACAGCGGACCTGACTGCGGCTCGCGGCATGATGCAAAATGTTGATCAGGTTTTTGCAGTTTATGGAATGGCACCATAAGAGCGCTGCAGCGATCCAATTGCTGCTCCGACAAATACAGCGCTTTTGCTGGCAAAAACCGGATATCATAGTTATATATAGACCAATGGCGGGGCCTTGACCTCCGCATGATGAAGGATTGAGCCATGACGACAGCGATTGACCAGATCAAACAAGACATTTCCAGCAACGACGTTGTGCTTTACATGAAGGGCACGCCACAGTTTCCTATGTGCGGATTTTCCGGACAGGTCGTGCAAATTCTCGACCGTGTCGGGGTGGATTATAAGGGCGTGAATGTGCTGGAAGACGCGGCGTTGCGTCAGGGCATCAAAGAGTTTGCCAATTGGCCAACCATTCCGCAGCTTTATGTTAAGGGTGAATTTGTCGGCGGATGTGACATTGTGCGCGAAATGTTTCAGTCCGGCGAATTAGCTTCGCACCTGACAGACGCCGGCGTACCCCTGAAGGCGCAGGCTTGATTAAAACTCCGGCACTTGATCTGCGTTTGAAATTAAACGCGGGTTAAGGATATTCCTCTATTTCTCTAGGTGCGGTGATCGGCAAGCGACCGACGTCGTTTGCCGTGTGGCGGACATCTGGAGCGCGTATGACATCTGCGACACATCGAAATGCGGTAACGGAGCGGTCTGCCGGGCCGGGCTCTGAAGTGGATGTTGAGCGCGCAACATCCGGCGTTGCGGCGCGCGACGTTATGAGCGCGTTAGGTCGCCAAAAGATTCTGGTTTTCGGGTTGCCGCTGGTGTTGATGGCAGGTGCTCTGGCTTATTCGATTGTGTCCAAGCCGGGCTACACCTCAACGGCGCAGGTTTTTGTTGACCCACGCGACAGAACCTTGCCGCGGGAGACCCCGGTGAGCAATCTGCCCGGAGACGGAATTTTGCTGGTGGAAAGCCAGCTTAAGTTGATAACGTCTGATGAGGTTTTAAGCCGGGTGGCGCAAAAACTGAATTTGAAAGACGACCCCGCCTTTTCCAAGCCGGGCGGACTATTGACGCCCTTTCGTGCGCTCCTTGGGATCAAATCCGATATCGATGCCGCTTTGGCAACTTTACGCACCTTGCGTTTGAATACGTCCGCCAAGCGAATGGATCGCTCCTTCGTTATAGACGTGTCGGCAAGCGCCCAATCGCCTGAAAAGGCTGTTCAGATTGCCAATAGCGTTGCGGAAACCTATCTGGAAAGCCTTGCGGATGCCGAAGCGGGTTTCAACAAAAAGACGTCCGACGCTATAAATGCGCGGCTGGAGGATTTGCGGCAGGCGGTTCAAAAATCTGAAAACGAAGTTGAGGCATTTCGCAGCGCTAACGGGCTGGTGGGCGCGCGCACCAAAATGGTGACAGAGCAACAGCTGGACGAAGTAAATACCCAACTCACCGCAGCCAAAACCAAGATGGCAGACGCGCGATCCAAGGTGCAGCAGCTGGATCAGGTGCGGCAAGCGGGGGGAAATCTCAGCGCTTTGCCAGAGGCTGTGCAATCTGCGACAATTGCGCAATTGCGGGCGCAATCCGCCTTGGTCACGCGTGATGAGGCCCTGTTATCCGAGCAATACGGCCCGTCGCATCCGGCATTGATTGCCGCGAAAGCCCAGCGGCGCGATATTGAAGCGGCGATTAACGCCGAGCTGGCCCGCATCGGCCAATCCGCCCGCAATGAGGCGGCGCGGACGCAAAGCAACGTGCAAAGCTTGCAAGCGAACTTTGACAGTCTTAAGGCGCAACAGGTTACCAATGATAAAGCGATGGTGCCGCTGCGCGAATTAGAACGCAAGTCTGAGGCCAATCGAGGAATTTACGAGGCGTTTTTAGCCAAGGCCAAGGCGGCGCAGGAGTCACAAGGTCTGGATACCAACAACGCGCGTTTAATTTCCCGCGCGACACCGCCGGAGCAAAAAAGTTGGCCGCCAACCGGCATGCTCATGGGGGCGGCGTTGTTTGGGGGCCTGGCATTGGGCATCGCACTGGGCCTGTTGCGCGAGGCCATGAGCCGTGCGCCTGCGGGCGCTGCGGCTCAAAGCACACCGGTGACGGGCGAGAATTTGCCAAATCAGAATTTGGCTGAAAATGTTGGCTTCACTGCTCCACGTCAACCCATATATTTTGATGACGGTTCCGCTACGGCGCAGTTGGCTCATGCGCCGTCAGCGATGAGCGTCAGTGCGCATCTGGCCGAACTCACTCAACAGGTGTTGGCAAGCCCGCCGGGACACGTAAGCGCACTGGTGCGGATGGGTGAAGCAGCGCCACATGAAATGGCGGTTGCGCTGGCGGAGCAAGTCCATGCCAGAGGTAAGGTTGTTTTGCTGATTGACGCGGATGGTTTCGAGCGCAGAATTACCACGCGCTTCGGCTTTGAGGACAGACCGGGTTTGCAAGATGTGATCAATGGCGAGGTGAGCATTTATGATGCTGCACGCTATCACCGCGCATCGCAGCTCAACATTGTGCCGGCCGGAAGTTTTGACACGCGGGTCAGCCATGGTGAAGCAGGCGAGATTTTAGCACAGGCAGTACGTGCGGCACGGGATTTTGATGCGGTTATTATCGATGCCGGGCACATAGACTCACTGCACGACTACGCACTTTTGGCGATGGCGGACGACACGCTGCTGATTGCGCCGCAAGCCGCCGTCGGCCACAGTGCCATTGCCAAAGCTTTACAGCGGCTGGAGCAAGGCGGCGTCAAGGCCCGCATTATTTACGTGGACGCAGACCAAACTGCGGCGGCCTGAAGAATTTACTTTTTTAAGGCCGCACTTATTAATGCAAATGCGTCGTCGCTCTGCCATTCAGCGGGACCGGCGAGGGTTCCGACTTCACAGCCTTCGGGCGAGATCAGCAGCGAGGTCGGCATGCCGAACGCTTTGCCGGCCGTTTTCAAGCTCTGAAACGTATTGGCCTCCGGATCTGAATAATACTTCAGGGCTTTAATACCAATTTCGTTCAAAAAGGCTTTTGGCTTGTCGAGGTTTCGCTGATCAATATTGACAGCGACCACCTCAAAATTCTCCCCGCCCATCTTGGCTTGCAAAGCGTCCAGTGCCGGCATTTCTTTGCGGCATGGTACGCACCAGGTGGCCCAGAGATTCAGTAGGATGGTTTTGCCTTTAAACGCTGCTAACGCGGTTTTTGTGCCATCGGGCGCGATGAATTCAAGTGCCGGTAATAATTTCGGCGTTTGCGCTATTGCAACAGCAGCCACTTCGCCCTTGGCAAAGGGGGCTACGCGCTTGGCGGTTTCGATGGCGAGCGGGCAAGGCTCACTCTTCGCCATGCTGGCATTATTGACGGGGCTGCGGTAGTAGGTGAAACCAGCAAAGCCGATAATGCCAAGTGAGGCAGCCAGAAGCAATTTTGAGCGGATGGATTCGGGTGTCATGGTCAAGGTGCGGGAGCCGTTATGAGCAATAAAATGTGGGGTGGCCGGTTTGAGACGGGCCCCGACGCGATTATGGAAGAAATCAATGCCTCAATTGATTTTGATCGTAAACTAGCAGCACAGGATATTGCCGGATCTAAGGCACATGTTGCCATGCTCGCTTCCGCCGGGATTATCTGCGATGCTGATGCTGCCAGCATTACCACCGGGCTGGATGCTGTGAAAGCCGAAATTGATCACGGCACCTTCACATATTCGCGGGCACTCGAAGATATTCACATGAATGTCGAGTCGCGGTTGGCTGAGAAAATAGGCAGCACCGCCGGCCGGTTGCACACAGCCCGCTCGCGCAATGACCAGGTAGCGGTAGATTTCCGGCTCTGGGTGCGGGACACTGTTGATGCGCTGGAGCTGCAGCTGAAGGACTTGCAAAAAGTATTGTGCGACAAAGCAGAGACATATGCCGGAGCAGTGATGCCCGGCTTCACGCATATGCAATCGGCGCAGCCGGTGACGTTTGGCCATCATCTGCTGGCTTATGTTGAAATGTTCGGGCGGGATCGCGGTCGGTTTGGTGATGCGCGGGTACGTATGAACGAATGTCCGTTGGGCGCGGCGGCGCTTGCCGGAACAAGCTTTCCGATTGACCGGCACATGACTGCCAAAGCTTTGGGCTTTGACCGGCCAACGGCCAATTCGCTGGATAGCGTTTCTGACCGCGATTTTGTTTTGGAGACATTGGCGGCAGCGTCGATCACAGCCGTGCATCTATCGCGCTTCGCCGAGGAAATCGTTTTGTGGGCAACCCCGCAATTTGGCTTCGTTCGCTTGTCGGACAAGTTTTCGACCGGGTCGTCGATCATGCCGCAAAAGCGCAATCCGGACGCTGCCGAGTTGGTGCGGGGTAAATCCGGACGCATTATTGGCGCGCTCACAGGCCTGCTCATTGTGATGAAAGGCCTGCCCTTGAGCTATTCTAAGGACATGCAGGAAGATAAGGAGGGCACGTTTGACGCGCTACATGCGCTTTCGCTCTGTCTTGC
>JAYTYD010000065.1:0-1018 GCA_043742625.1 Methylovirgula sp.
ATCGCTCGCAACACCGTCAGGCGTTTTGCAGCATTTTGCGCGCCGCCAAGCCCTATGCTTTCCATTACGCCATCCAGCACTTTGCGATTGTTGACCTTGATCACATAATCGCCGCGCTTGATGCCTAGTGCCTCCAATGTATCCGCCGCCATCATACAGATTTCTGCGTCGGCGGCGGGCGAAGCGCTGCCCACCGTATCCGCATCGAATTGCATGAACTGTCGGAATCGCCCGGGACCGGGCTTTTCATTGCGAAAAACATATCCAGCACGATAAGAGCGGTAGGGTTTTGGCAAAGCATCGAAGTGTTCAGCGACATAGCGCGCCAGCGGCGCAGTCAGGTCATAGCGTAGGGATAGCCATTGCTCGTCATCATCTTGAAAGGAAAACACCCCCTCATTCGGGCGGTCAAGATCGGGCAAAAACTTACCAAGCGCGTCGGTAAATTCGACAAACGGCGTTTCCACGCCTTCAAAGCCATAGAGCTCGTAAGTTTTACGGATGGTTTCCATCATCTTGTTTGTTGCGGCCAAATCTTGCGCGGCGTGGTCAACAAATCCTCTTGGCAGGCGGGCTTTGGTTTTTTCGGTCATGATTTGCCTGTAAATTTCAAAAATAACACCTGCGCCATGCTATACACGCGCCGCTCCAGCAATTCAAAGCCTCGGGGTACGTCAAGCACCGTGTCAGCGCTTTCTTCCATTAGAAGCAATGCTCCGTCCACCAGCCAGCCGCCGTCCCGCAGGCTGATAAGCGCCGCTTGCCCCAGACCCTTCCCGTAAGGCGGGTCAAGAAAAACCAGATTGTAACGCTCGCCTGTTGGGGCATCGCCAAGCTTTGTGGCATCACGGCGTAAAAGCCGCGTTACGCCGCCAAGGCCCAGTGTCGTCACATTTTCGCGTATAAGACCGCGCGCCTGAGCGCTATCATCCACCATCAGCGCAAAACGTGCTCCGCGCGACAGTGCCTCGCATGCCAAGGCCCCCGTTCCGGCAAACAGATCCATCACCTGCGCGCC
>JAYTYD010000066.1:0-8855 GCA_043742625.1 Methylovirgula sp.
CTGAAAATGCCCAGAACCTGCACGCGCGCCTTCGGCAAAATCTTGATAACGCGCCCTGAATAGGCCCCCTGCCCGCGCTCCGGCGTGTGGTTTATTTCGACACGCAACAAAACCCGGTCGCCAACTCCGGCCACGGGTCCTTCAACCTTTAGCTTACGCGGGACGTGCACATCTATACGCGGCCGTTTTCCTGCCGCCTCGTCCCATTCAGCCGGAAAGGCATACAACTCGCCGTCGTCATCGCGCCCTTTAATGTCGGCAAGCACCACTGGCGGCAGAGTATTGGCTTTGGTCAGGCCGCGATTGCGTTTCTCCAGTGCACCGTCGGCTTCCATTTCCTTAAGCAAATGTTTGAGGATAATCCGCTGCTCACCAACTATCCCGAAGGCCTTTGCAATTTCCCTTTTGCCGATTTTACCGCTGTTTTGTGCGCCGGGCAGAGCTTTTTCGCGAGCTACAAACGCCAAAATGTCGTCTCGATTCGGCAATCCAGCCGCTCTTTTTTGCTTTATCATGCCCCTAAATCCCGCTCCTGCCGCAACTTTGCCCAATATTCCAGCCGCTTTTTGATATCGCGCTCAAAGCCGCGCTCCACCGGGCGATAAAGCGCAACCCGGCCAAGGGCGTCCGGAAAATAATTTTGGCCGGAAAAGCCATCCGGCTCATCATGGTCATATTTGTACCCGGTGCTATAGCCCTCTTCTTTCATCAGCTTTGTGGGCGCGTTTAAAATAACCTTGGGCGGCATTAATGAGCCATGCTCTTTAGCAAGCTGCGTGGCAGCTTTAAACGCGGTGTAGAGCGCGTTGCTTTTCGGGGCGCTAGCCACATAAACCACAGCCTGCGCCAGTGCGAGTTCGCCTTCCGGGCTGCCTAAAAAATCATAAGCCTCCTTCGCCGCCAGAGCAATTTGCAATGCCTGCGGATCCGCCATCCCAATATCCTCACTGGCCATGCGTGTTACCCGCCTGGCTATAAACAACGGATCCTCCCCCGCAACCAGCATCCGCGCCAGATAATACAATGCAGCGTCAGGATCTGATCCGCGCACAGATTTATGCAGCGCGGAAATCAGGTTATAATGCCCCTCTTGCGCTTTGTCATAAATAGGCGCGCGGCGCTGAACGACCAGAGCCAACGCGGCTGTGTCAAAGACTTCGTCGGGCTTTGCGGCACGCCAAACTTCTTCTGCCAAAGTGAGCGCAGCGCGCCCGTCGCCATCGGCCATCATAATCAGAGCTATGCGGGCTGCGGCATCCAGCGGCAGCTCTTTGGACTCAAGCGCTTCGGCGCGGGCCAGCATTTGCTCAATCGCGTCCGCACTCAAAGACTGAAAGGTCATCACCCGCGCCCGTGACAGCAAAGCAGCGTTCAGTTCAAACGATGGATTTTCTGTGGTGGCACCTATGAGCGTGATGGTGCCGTCCTCCATCACCGGCAAAAAACTGTCTTGTTGCGCGCGATTGAAACGATGAATTTCGTCCACAAATAACAAAGTGCCCTGCCCGGCTTCGCGCCGCACCCGCGCCTCTTCAAACACTTTTTTGAGATCTGCAACACCGGAAAAGATCGCCGAAATTTGGATAAAAATCAGGTTGGTTTCATGAGCAAGCAACCGCCCCACTGTGGTTTTGCCAGTTCCGGGCGGTCCCCAGAAAATCAGACTCCCGAGTGATCGGGTGGTTAAAAGCCGCGCCAGCGCGCCTCCCTCCCCCAAAAGGTGTTCCTGACCCGCAACCTCAACCAAAGATTTAGGTCGTATCCGATCGGCCAAAGGGCGCGGCGCTGCGTCAGACAGGTTTGCAGCTGCAAATAAAGAGCTCATACCACTACCCTAGCCCAAACACTGCGCAAATTAAACCGCGCAATCAACCGCCGATGACGGTGTTTACCACCTGTCCGCCACGATTGACCGTGAGCTTCCAATAGACATGTTTGGCCGCTGTAGCGCTGCTCATATCAACGGTATTGGTTATTTTGGTGCCGTTAATTGAAATAATGACATCGCCTTTTTGAACACCAACTTCTTGGGCAACCGAGCCCTCCTCCACATCTGCCGCCACCACGCCCGAAGTTAACCCCGCCAGCGACATCTCCTCCAGCACTGCAGGTGAAATATTGACAAAGCTTGCGCCTGCAAACGGTGACAAGCCTTTTATTAGGACCAGATCACGAGACGGCGTTTCGGGTGCTGCTACCAGCTTAACCGCAACCTGAACCAGCTTCCCGCCGCGAATAACCGCCAGCGTTGCAGAGCCGCCAATCATTTTGGTTCCAAGACGAAAGCCGAACGCTTCAGGATCGTCAATCGGCTGACCATCAACAGCAGTAATAACGTCACCGGATTTAAGACCGGCATCACTCGCGGGTGCCTTTGGCCACACACCGGTAATCAGCGCGCCGGAGGGCCGCTCAAGCCCGAGCCCATCTGCCACGTCCTTGGTCAGCGACTGCAAGTCCGCACCAACCCAAGGCCGCTTAACCTTGGTCACGCCGCCTTTGGCCGCCGCAACCACAACCTTGACCATATTAACTGGAATGGCAAAGCCAATGCCGTTTGAACCGCCCGATTTTGAATAAATTGCCGAATTTATCCCGACCAATTTGCCATCGGTTCCAACCATCGCCCCGCCCGAATTTCCCGGATTGATTGCCGCATCAGTCTGAATAAAAAATTGATAGTCGCTTACCCCAACCTGAGTGCGTGCCAACGCCGAAATGATTCCCTGCGTTACAGTTTGGCCCACACCAAAAGGGTTGCCGATGGCAATGATAAAATCACCAACCTCAACGCTGTCTGAGTCGCCAAGTTCCATTGCCGGAAAATCATGCCCGCCTTTGAGTCGCAAAATTGCCAAGTCTGTACGCGGATCACGCAGCACAATTTCCGCTTCATATTCGCGCTTGTCTCCCAATGCCACCTTCACATCGGTCATGCCTTCAATGACGTGATAATTGGTCACCACGAGGCCTGAACTATCCACAATAACACCCGATCCAAGAGACTGAGCTGTTTGGCCGCCCGGACGCTGTGCGTTGCCGTCCCCAAAGAATTTGCGGAAGAACGGGTCTTCAAACAACGGATTGCGCGACACTTGTTCAACGCGTGAGGCATAGACATTCACCACGGAAGGTTGAACTTTCTTCACTAACGGAGCAAACGACAGCTTCACTTGTGCAATTGACGACGGCACCTGCGCCGCTTGTTGCGCTTGAGACGGAGACAAACCGGCCAAAGTGGCCAAAACAACAACGATCAAACCACGCAAATGAATCATCTGGATGTCCTCTTCTCACACCAAGATAAGCGCTCAAATGCGCAATAAAAAGGGCAGCTGGCAAAACAGGGCATAAAAAAGGGCGACCCGAGGGCCGCCCTTAAAAATAAGTTGTATCGAGACCTTAAGCGGCTTCGTTTTGGATCTGAGCCGGACCGGAGTCTCTGCCCTTAGCTTCAACGTCGCGGTCAACAAATTCGATAATAGCTAGAGCGGCATTATCGCCATAGCGGAAACCTGCGCGCATTACGCGGATATAACCGCCGTGGCGCTCTTTATAGCGTGGGCCGAGCACATCAATCAGCTTCTTGGTCAAGTCAACATCACGCAAATTCGAGATCAGCTGACGGCGCGCATGCAAGTCGCCACGCTTGCCCAAAGTGACCAGCTTCTCAACAACAGGGCGCAATTCCTTCGCCTTTTCAAGAGTGGTGACAATTTGCTCGTGCTTAATCAAAGCTTGAGCCATGTTTGCAAACATCGCTTTGCGATGTTCCGCAGTGCGGCCAAAGCGGCGAAAACCTTTACCATGATACATTTGGCATCTCCATTTGTTACGCCCGCCGTGCCACGGTACGGGCGTTCTTTATGTCCCGGCCCTTCATAAGCCGGGTATCAAAACTCAATAATGCTCTTCGAAGCGCTTTGCCAGATCTTCGATGTTCTCTGGCGGCCAGCCCGACACTTCCATGCCAAGGTGCAGACCCATTTGCGCCAACACTTCTTTGATTTCGTTCAAAGACTTACGGCCAAAGTTTGGTGTGCGCAGCATTTCGGCTTCCGACTTCTGGATAAGATCGCCAATATAAACAATATTGTCGTTCTTCAGACAGTTCGCCGAACGCACAGAAAGTTCGAGTTCGTCGACCTTCTTGAGCAGCGCTGGGTTGAATGCCAGTTCCGGAATATTGGACTGCGCCTCTTCCTTCTTCGGCTCTTCGAAATTCACGAAGACATTGAGCTGATCCTGCAAAATGCGCGCGGCATAGGCAACTGCATCTTCAGGAGTTAACGCGCCATCGGTTTCGATATTCATCGTCAACTTGTCATAGTCAAGAACCTGACCCGCGCGGGTATTTTCCACGCGATAGCTCACCTTTTTGACCGGGGAATACAAGCTGTCGACGGGAATCAATCCAATCGGCGCATCTTCCGAACGATTTTTGTCAGCAGGAACATAGCCCTTGCCGGAATTCACTGTGAACTCGATGCGGATATCCGCGCCATCGTCCAAGGTGCAGATAACGACATTAGGGTTGAGAACCTGAACATCACCAGTGGTCTGAATGTCCCCTGCGGTCACCACGCCCGGCCCATGCTTCTTGAGCACGAGGCGCTTCGGGCCTTCCGCACCCATCTTGATCGCAATGTCCTTCACATTCAAAACGATGTCGGTGACATCTTCGCGAACGCCCGGAATAGATGAGAATTCATGCAGAACGCCGTCAATCTGCAGTGCGGTAACAGCAGCACCCTGCAAAGAAGAGAGCAAAATGCGGCGCAGGCTGTTGCCAAGCGTCTGGCCATAGCCACGCTCAAGCGGCTCTGCAATAACGGTTGCGAAACGTTTCGGATCATCACCAACCTGTATTTCCAGCTTGGTTGGTTTAATCAATTCTTGCCAATTCTTCTGAATCACGACGGCACCTTTCAAATGTGCGCGAGGGGCATATCGGTTCGTCAACCCTGGCCCCAAGCTGTCGGAAAATAAAAGGCAGTCCTCCCCCGTCGGTAAGAACTGTTTTAAGTCGGAAGCCACATGGCGGCTTCCGAAATATCGTGTAATTAAACGCGCCGACGCTTGCGCGGACGGCAACCATTGTGCGGTATCGAGGTAACATCACGGATGGATGTAACAGCGAAGCCGGCAGCCTGCAAAGCGCGCAGCGCCGACTCACGGCCGGAACCTGGACCGCATACTTCCACTTCAATGGTGCGCACACCATGTTCCGCAGCCTTTTTAGCCGCGTCCTCTGCGGCCATCTGAGCAGCGAAAGGGGTCGATTTACGCGAACCCTTAAAACCCATTGTGCCCGCGGAGGACCACGAGATCGTGTTGCCCTGCGCATCGGTAATCGTAATCATTGTATTGTTGAATGTCGAATTCACATGGGCCACGCCCGATGCAATATTCTTTCGTTCGCGGCGGCGAACGCGTGCTGCTTCTTTTGCCATAAGTCTTAGTTCCGTCCTTCAAACGCGCCCGTAGTGCCAGGCGCTGGGGATTGTTATTTCTTCTTGCCGGCGATCGGCTTGGATTTACCCTTGCGCGTGCGGGCATTGGTCGAGGTACGCTGACCGCGGGTCGGCAAGCCACGACGATGACGCAAGCCACGGTAGCAACCAAGATCCATCAAACGCTTGATGTTCATAGAAACTTCGCGGCGCAAGTCACCTTCAACCATATAATCACGGTCTATGGTTTCGCGGATTTGCAGCACTTCAGCATCTGTGAGCTGCATAACGCGGCGTTCAGCAGGAATGCTTACTTTTTGGCAGATTTCTTCGGCCTTTTTAGGGCCAATGCCGTGAATATATTGTAACGCGATTATAACGCGCTTGTTCGTCGGTATATTGACGCCAGCTATACGTGCCACTTCACTTCTCCATGTCAGCCAAACTCACATTCGGCGATTACCAAAAACCCATCTCCGGTGGAGGCCGGCCTGAAGGGTCAATGACTAGTCAAAACAAAAAAGCGCTGAAAAGCCTTCAGCGCTTAAGCTTGATAACGGCTGGATAGACGTAAATCTATCACGCGTCAATGTTTACTTCAGAATTTTATCAATAGAAGCCGACACTTGGTCGATTGGTGACATACCATCAATGAGCTTGAGCTCACCAAGCTTGGCATAATGAGCAGACACAGGCGCGGTCTGCTCACGATAGGCTTCAAGACGGATCTGGAAACTTTCAGGATTGTCGTCCGCCCGCACAGTGCCGCCGGTTTTTATGGTTTCGTCGGCGCGCTGCCGAATACGCGCCATTAGCGCACTTTCGTCTACCTTCAGCTCTATAACCGCATCGAGTCTCATGTTCTTATGTGCCAACATGGCATCAAGCGCCTCGGCTTGCGCCACAGTGCGTGGAAAACCGTCAAGAATGAAACCATTCTTGGCGTCAGCCGCCTCAATGCGCTCTGCTACAATCCCGACCACAATGTCATCAGAAACCAAAGCGCCCGACTCCATGACCGATTTCGCCTTTATACCAATTGGTGTTCCAGCCTTAACCGCAGCTCGTAGCAAATCGCCGGTGGAAAGTTGCGGAATGTTATATTCTGTCATCAGACGCGCCGATTGGGTACCTTTGCCTGCCCCGGGAGGACCCAACAGAATCAATCTCATTTTTTCTTCCCTCTGAGTTTGGCCTTCTTTACGAGGCCCTCATATTGATGCGCCTGCAAATGCCCGTGTACCTGCGCTATTGTATCCATAACCACGCTGACCATAATCAGCAAGGATGTGCCGCCAAAATAGAACGGCAGCGACGCCTGCGATATGAGCAATTCGGGTAAGAGGCAGATTAAAGCGAGATAGAGCGCACCGATAACCGTGATGCGGGTCAGCACCTTATCAATAAATTGCGCGGTTTTTTCACCTGGGCGAATACCCGGAATGAACCCGCCATGCTTTTTCAGATTGTCCGCTGTATCAACCGGATTAAACACACTGGCCGTGTAAAAGAACGCGAAAAACATGATAAGGCCGACATAAGCCACCATATAGAGAGGGCGACCGTGGCCCAGATAGGTAGAGATTGTTGCCAATACTCCGGTGCCTCCGCTTTGCGCAAAATTAGCAATGGTCGTGGGCAGCAACAACAAAGACGATGCGAAAATTGGCGGAATAACACCGGCGGTGTTCAATTTGAGCGGCAGAAACGATGTTTGTCCGTCAAACACTTTGTTACCAACCTGGCGCTTTGGATAGGTCACTAACAAGCGCCGCTGCGCCCGCTCCATAAATACAATGAAGGCGATCACGCCCACAGCCATCACCAGAGCACCCAAAATCAACGGTGTCGAAATCGCGCCTTGGCGTCCCAGCTCCAGCGTATTGACCACTGCTGCCGGCAACCCTGCAACAATACCGGCAAAAATGATTAGCGATGACCCGTTGCCCACCCCGCGCGCGGTGATTTGCTCACCAAGCCACATAAGGAACATTGTGCCGCCGGTAAGCGTGATAACCGTTGAAATTCGGAAGAATATCCCCGGATCCGCCACAATACTGCCCTGCCCCTCAAGCCCGACCGAAATGCCGTAGGCTTGGAACGCCGCAAGAATAACCGCGAGATAACGCGTATATTGATTGAGAACTTTACGGCCTGCCTCGCCATCTTTCTTAATGGCCTCCAAGGATGGAACCACGCTCGATAACAGCTGCACGATAATCGAGGCCGAAATATACGGCATGATATTCAGCGCAAAAATCGCCATGCGTTGAACCGCACCGCCTGAAAACATATTAAACAGCCCGGCAATGCCTTGCGACTGTGTTTTGAAAGATGCTGCAAAAGCGGCAGGGTCTATACCCGGAAGCGGGATGTAAGTGCCAAGACGGTAGACGATCAACGCGCCCAGCGTGAACCATATCCGCTTCTTCAATTCATCGGCTTTAGAAAAAGCGGACAAATTCAAGTTTGATGCTAGCTGTTCGGCCGCCGATGCCATTGTCCCGCTCCAATTTCAAAAAATCAAATGCGCAGACCATGCGCTGAAGAACACTATACATGCGAACGGGGCGGAAAGGCTTCAACCCCTACGCCCCGTTTGAATGAAAATAAGATTTGCGTCAACCGCAAACCGTTTTCGTTTGGTTTAAGCCTTGGCCTTTGCCTTTTTGGCATCCGCTTTCTGCTCATTAGCAGTGCGTTGCGCCGCGTCGGCCTTAGTCTCCAAGATTTTTACTGATCCGCCTAGCTTTTCGATAGCGGCAACAGCGGTCTTCGACGCTCCAACAACTTCGAAATGCACAGCCGCCTTCAATTCACCCGACCCAAGAATGCGAACACCGTCGCGGGCGCGGGCGCAAACGCCAGCTGCAACCAGTGCATCAACAGTCACCGGCTTTTTAACATCAAGGAAGCCTGCATCAACTGCGGTTTGAATGCGCCCGATGTTGACCTCATTGAAGTCGAGGCGGAACAAATTGTGAAAGCCGCGCTTCGGCAAACGACGATGCAACGGCATCTGGCCGCCTTCAAAGCCCTTGATTGCCACGCCGGTACGGGCCTTTTGACCCTTGACACCGCGACCGCCGGTCTTGCCCTTGCCCGAACCTATGCCGCGTCCGACGCGCATCCGCTTCTTGGAAGAACCTTCATTGTCTGTGAGTCCATTGAGTCTCATCTTATTCTCCTCACTGGCTTTCGACTATGCGAACGAGATGCGCAACCTTGGCAATCAAACCGCGCAATGAAGGCGTGTCAATCAAGGTAGAGCGGCGACCAATCCGGTTGAGCTTTAGCGCAATCAGCGTTTGACGCTGATCCGCGGGGCGACCGATCGGGCTGCGGGTTTGTTCAACCACTACAGATTTATGTGCTGTGTTTGTCATGAACGCCTCACGAATC
>JAYTYD010000067.1:0-2182 GCA_043742625.1 Methylovirgula sp.
GAGCGCGTACCCAGAATTGTACCGCGCTTGTGATCCTGCAATGCGCCCGCAACAATTTCAGACGCCGAGGCTGATCCGCCATTGACAAGAACCACCAAAGGCTTTTCCGTCCACGCGGCGTGGGTCGCGTTAAAGCGCTGCGCCTCATCAGCATTGCGTCCACGGGTGGAAACAATCTCTCCTTTATCGATAAAGGCATTTGAAACCTGAATAGATTGATCGAGCAATCCGCCCGGGTTGTTGCGCAAATCAAGAACGAAGCCCTTAAGCTTGTCCCCTGGCATATCGGCGGTAATTTTGCTGATGGCGTCTTTCAAGCCCTGGGCTGAATTCTCAGTGAACTGGGTGATTCGTATCACGCCGATATCTTCAACAGTGCGGAACCGCACCGACTTCACCACAATGTTGGCGCGCACCAGCTTAACCTCGAACGGGTCTTTCCTAGTCTTGCGCACCAGCTTGAGCCGCACAGCGGTATCCACCTTGCCGCGCATCTTGTCCACGGCTTGATTGAGCGTCAGCCCTTCGGTGCTCTCATCATCAATCGCAACGATGATATCACCCGACATGATGCCCGCCTTGGAGGCTGGTGTATCATCGATCGGTGTGACAACCTTCACGGCACCATTTTCCTGCGTAACCTCAATACCAAGGCCGCCGAATTCACCGTGGGTTTGCACCTGCATGTCGCGGAAGGCCTTCGCATCCATATAGGAGGAGTGCGGATCCAGCGATGTGAGCATGCCATTGATAGCTGCTTCGATTAGTTTTTGCTCGTCCGGCTTCTCTACATAATCATTGCGAATTTTTTCAAACACATCACCAAACAGGTTCAGTTGCCGATAGGTGTCGGAGGCGGCGGCGCTTGCGCTGGTGCTGGAAACCCAGTCCGTATGGGTTGCGAGCGAGTAGGACGCCACACCAACCACAGCCCCAAGCATTACATAAGAAATCTTGCGCATTATCCGCGAACCTTTTCCAAATCCGACTTTGCCCACCATGGGCCAGGGTCGATCGACACACCGTCTTTACGAAACTCTACGTATAGAATAGGGCCTGACGCTCCAAGTGCAAGCGTAGAAGCGGCTTTTGCAGACCCGTCGCCCATATTCGCCACAGGCTCACCCAATAAAACAAACTGTCCGACACGAACGTTGATTTTATCCATTCCGGCGAGCAGTATATAATAACCGCCTCCAGCATTGATAATTAATAATTGTCCATAAGAACGAAACGGACCCGCAAAGGACACCCAGCCATCAGCCGGGGATGCCACAGTCGAGCCTGCGCGCGGGTTAAGCGACAGGCCTTTTTCAAGGCCGCCTAACCCGTCGGCGGTTCCAAATACCTTTACCAAAGCGCCGGAGACCGGCAATGGTAGCATTGCTTTAGCCTCGACGAACGGCATCGCCGGCGACGAACGCGCCGTGTCGCGGAAGGCATCCGGCAGAGCTTGGAACTTCTGCACCTTGGCATCAAGCGCCGCCTGTTTGAGCTTGTTGACCTCATCCGCTGCCCGCGCCGCATCCGCCGCTTTCGCTGCTGCGGCATTTTCACTTTCCATGCGCGACATCAGGTCTTTTAGAGAGACCGCTTCTTTGGCCAGCTCTGACTCACGTTGTTGTTCAAGGCCCAACGCCTCTTGCGCATCAATAAGGGCGCTTTGGCGCGACTCTACCAGCGCCGAAAGTCTCTGCTTTTCGCTGGCTAAACTTTGTAATCCCGCCTGCAAAGTGAGCTTTTCATCCGCCATGGCCGTGCGCAAATGCACCAATTCGCTCAAATCTCCGGCTAAAGCCTCTGTTTCGGCCTTCAAATCCGGCAAAACCGCACCCAGCATCATCGCCGTGCGCACCGCCTGCAACATGTCCTGCGGTCGCACCATAATTGCCGGTGGCGGGCTGTGCCCCATGCGTTGCAGTGCCGCCAAAACTTCTCCGATCACCGCACGGCGGCTTTCCAGCGACAGCTTGATCGCCTCCTCAGAGCCACTCATCGCCACCAAACGGTTTTCATTGGCGCGGATTTTAGCCTCTGCCGTCTGAACCCTAGTGTTGGCATCGATCAGCGCCGCCGCCAATTTAGCGCGGTCTTGTTTTACGGACTGAATTTCCGCTTCAATCTTTTTGCGCTGATCTTCAGAGGCTTTCAACGTATCCTGTATGCCTTGCAGTTCGAGCGC
>JAYTYD010000068.1:0-5127 GCA_043742625.1 Methylovirgula sp.
TTGAATATCGTTGCCCAGCCGAACCACATATGTGCCACGCAAATCCGACACGGTAAAATTATGGTTGGTGATTCCGCCGTTTAAAGGCGTGATTTTTGCCGCACCCAACCAGCACGGAAGGGCAGTGATTTTAGCAAAGTAGCCACTGTCAGCCCCCATGTTTCTCCCGGTAGTTTGCCAGTAAAACCGCTTGTTTATAGGCATATATCAATGAGTTAGCATCGGCTTTTCCAGTGCCGGCAATATCAAAAGCTGTTCCGTGATCCACCGATGTGCGCACAAAGGGCAGACCGATGGTGACATTGACACCGTTCTCAATTCCCAGATATTTCACGGGAATCAGTCCCTGATCATGATATTGCGCCACAACAATATCAAATTCACCCTTTTTTGCGCGCATGAAAACCGTATCGCCTGGATAAGGCCCGCTGGCATCAAAGCCCATTGCGCGCGCATCGGCAATTGCAGGTGCAATTTCGTCGGCGTCCTCATCACCAAACATCCGGTCTTCCCCGGCGTGAGGGTTCAATCCTGCGACCGCAATGCGTGGTTTTTCAATGCCATAGGCGGCGCAGGCCAGCGCTGCCAGCTCAATCGTTTTTAAGACCCGCGCCCGCGAGACGAGTTTGATGGCATTTTTCAAAGAAACGTGAATGCTGACCAAAACCACCTTGATATGCTCGTTTGCCAACATCATCGCAAAGTTCGAAGTTTCTGATTTATCTGCCAAAATCTCGGTATGACCGGGATATTTCAGTCCCGCCGCCTTCAAAGATTCTTTGGCCAAGGGCGCAGTGACAATGCCGGAAATCAAGTTTTTCTTGGCCAAATCAATCGCCGCAATCACGTAGTCGTAAGCGGCTTTTCCGGCGCGCGCATCGACCTTGCCAAATGAGAGGTCGGCGGGGAGGGCGCTTGCCACAATCAGGTTAATCCGGGCAGGGGCAAACTGTGCCTGATCGACCGTTTCTATATTGAAAACATCGAGATCCAACTTTAACAAAGCGATAGCACGCCTTAAAATGAACGCGTCCCCAACAACAATCGCTGCCACGCCTGGAAGGGCATCGAAGAACTTGGCAACGATTTCTGGCCCGATCCCGGCAGGATCCCCCATGGTGATAGCAAGTGGCTTTATTTGCATTCATGCTCCTGTAAAGGATGAAGCTACAATGGCGCGTGCTATATTTGAAGTATGAAAACGAAAAAGGTTTTGTGATTTGACTCGATTTAAGCCTGAAGCAATCCACGCTGCGCTTGGAGCGGATTTCTATGACGAAGTGCAAGCTGCCCGGTTTCCCACCCAGATTTTACGGTTTCGTAATCAGAAATGGGCGGAAAAAATCGGTTTGGCCGGATTGGAAAATGCGGCGTGGTTAGAGCATTTTGCCCACTTTAAACCTTTTGACGGCAGTTTTCCCAAGCCTCTTGCTCTGCGCTATCACGGCCATCAATTCCGTCATTATAACTCCGACTTAGGCGATGGACGCGGCTTCCTCTTTGCGCAAATGCGGGATGACAGCGGGCGTCTGCTTGATTTTGCAACCAAAGGCTCCGGCGAGACGCCTTGGTCGCGCGCGGGAGACGGGCGTTTGACCCTGAAAGGCGGCTTCAGGGAGGTACTGGCCACGCAAATGCTGGAGGCTTTAGGGGTCGACACCTCTAAAAGCTTCAGCTTGATCGAAACCGGGGAAGCATTGCAGCGGGGCGATGAACCTTCTCCCGCGCGGAGTTCCGTTTTGGTACGCTTAAGTCACTCGCACATTCGAATCGGTACATTTCAGCGGCTGGCGGCGTTGCAACAACGCGATAATATCGAAAAGCTGCTAGATCATACCCTTCAGTATTACATGCCGGAGGGTGGCAGCGGCACATTGTCCGTGCGGATTGGCGGATTTTTGCGCCAGGTCGGCAAAAATCTGGCTCGGACTGTGGCGCAATGGATGGCGGCGGGGTTTGTTCACGGCGTGTTGAACAGCGATAATATCAACGTCACCGGCGAAAGCTTTGACTATGGCCCGTGGCGCTTTGTGCCAATCTATGATCCGAATTTCACCGCAGCCTATTTTGATCACAATGGGCTTTACGCATATGGACAGCAACCAAGCGCCGTGGGGTGGAATTTTACCCGGCTGGCGGAGTGTTTTGTCGATTTTGCGCCCATGGCAATTTTAAATGATGCTCTCGAAAGCTATTCAGAAAATCTTCAGCCGGAGCTCGCTCAGGCAGTAGTCCGGCGTTTAGGGCTGAAATCGAATGGGTTTTTGAGCGATATCGCGCTCACCAATGCTTGGTTTAATGCGTTGTTTGAAACCAAGGCCCCTTTCGAGCAGGCATTTTTTGACTTTTTTGGCAATGATACGGGTAGGGTTACTAGAAGTGTTTCGGCTTCCGCCTATGCCTTAGAAGCCTTTGAGCCGGTACGCGCGGCTTTGAGGGATTATCAACCTGCCTCCAAAATGAGTTTAAACCACCCGTATTTTGACCAGGCTTCGCCCTGCACAATGCTGATTGATACTGTTGAAGCGCTGTGGCAGCCTATTGTCGAGCGTGATGACTGGAGCCATTTCGAAGCAAAATTGGCGCAGATTGAACAAATGGCAGCGGCCTATCACCTGACCTGACACACAATGCTCACCAGCATTTTAGCGGCAATCTGCGAGAGTTCGCCTGTTGAGCGAGGGGAGCCGGACGGAGCAGGCGCCATGTGCTGCTTTTCCAAAACAGCGAGGAGAGCCTTTGCCGACAGAACTTGAGAGCGCGACGCCAAAGCAACGCCGCCAATTTGCGGCTTTGTTGCAGGATCATCCATCACCAAGCCGCGCACATCACCGTTGACGCTTAAAACCACCCCGCCTTGCAATCCGGGCTGTAACGCAGCCAGAAAAGCCGTGCCTTTGGCCATAAGCTCACCCGGAGCAGCCTGAAGCTTTTTGTCAATGCCAAAGCCAAATGCCACCGCGCTTTCATTTTGCGTCGCGCTCGCAGCGGCATAGGCGGCAGGGGATTCTATTCCCTCAACGGTCAAAAGGGCCACGCCATCGCCAGCGTCCGAAATTTGAGCCATTTTGCCGCCGATGAGAACCGCTTTGCAGTCTTTTATGGCCAATGCAGGCGCGACAGCGATGCCTTTTGCCACTACAAGGGCGGTAGCGAAGCGCTGCGCCGCAGGACTGGTAGAAGGGGTGAACGCGGTGGCGGGCGCATCCTTAGCAGCAAGCTCCGGCTCACCGCTTTTGCCCGAAAAGATTGGTACAAACGTATTAGCGGTTGCAATAACCAGCTTTTCGATATCCGGACTGACGTTGGGATTATAGGTCAGGGTATATCCGCGCAGTCCATCAGGCGTCGGGGCGAAGCGTGTATAAAATTTTTGTGATGCGATTTCGCCGGTCACCACAAAGAAATCGGGCCTAAGCAGCTTGTAGGTGACCTTGCGGCCTTCAACGACGGCACTGACAAAGCGTTCATATGTGGCCGCCATATCGGCTTTGTCCGGCTTGGTTCGGACTGTTTCTAGAATGATATCGCTGCCGTAGGCCCATTTTGATCCCGACGTAGCCTTCTCGGGTTTTCCCATAATTTTAGTGGCGATGCCTATCCCGCTTCCGGTGTTGAGGTCTTGAACCACTTTAAAGCCGACATTTGCCCGGGCCTTATTGGCTGCATCCCCCAGTTTTTGGCGTTGTGACGCGTCTAAAATAGCATCAACAGGACCGCCGGCTTTCTTTTCGAAGGTGCTGATTGCTTCGAATGTGAGCTTGCCGAAGGTGCCGAGCGCAGCCCCGGAATAGTCGGTGGCCCAGACCAGATCGTTTTGGATAGCCCGTCGTTGTTCGTCTGCGAGCGCCTCAAACGCTGCTTGTGCCGCCGCCATTTTAGGATCAACCGGCTTTGCCAATGCCGTTTGCGCCGTTGCAGGCAGCGTCGACAAAAATGCCGGCGGCGCTAAGACGCCAAATACGGCTAGGGCAAAAAATAATCTGCGCACATGAAGACTCCCGCAAAGTTGGCTATATTGACTTCACCGGCTTGCCTTTGTCACGCATTAAAAATTTGATTCCCGGACTCGACATACATCAGCTTACGTGCAAGATTATACGAACAAAGGATGAACAAATGCGCTTTGGCTACACAATAATCTATGTGCCTGATGTATCTGCGACAGTCATTTTTTATGAAAAGGCGTTCGGCTTGGTTTGCCGGTTCCAGCATGAAACTCAATACGCTGAAATGGATACCGGCGCGACAGTGCTTGCCTTTGCCCAAGAGGAATTTGTAGCCACGTCGGTCGGGCACTTCTCCCAAAACCGGCTTAAGCATCAGCCGTCAGGCGTCGAGGTCGGTTTTGTGGTCAAGGATGTGCAAAATGCATTTGATCACGCTGTCGGTGCGGGCGCAGAGCCATATGTGCACCCTTTAAAAAAACCTTGGGGTCAAACCGTATCTTATGTGCGGGATCTGAACGGATTTCTGATTGAACTTTGTAGTGCAATGGATGGCTAATGTGCCCAAAGCCCGATCTGTGCAGCACGATCCCGAAAATTTGGCCGGTCTGCGCAACATTGGAACCGCGATGTTGGCTGATTTCGAACTTTTGAAAATTTCCAGCGTTTCCCAGTTGGCTTTGCAGGATGCCGACGTGCTTTATTTCAAACTCTGCGAGCTCACGGGCACGCGTCAGGATCCTTGCGTGCACGATACTTTCGCGGCGGCAATCCACCAGGCCAACACCGGCGAAGCTCAAAATTGGTGGGCTTTTACGCAGGCGCGCAAACTCCGTCAGAAACGCGGTGAATTAATCCTTTAAAACAGATTTGTCATCAAGCGTGCCATTGTCGAATGCGTCTTCCTGTGGCAGCTTGAACTCAGGGTTCAAATGTGAGGTGTGTTATGCGGTCTTTACGGCAAATCGTCCTCATCATTTTCTTGGCATTTGTCTTTGTAACGGGCAACACGGTGGCGGCGCTGCCGCAGCAAAAGCCCTTTCTTGATGAATTTCTTGCGGGGCAGACCATTCGCTTCGAGGAAAAGTTACGAAAGGATGCGGTTGGCGCCATTCCCGGTTTTGATACGGCCCGTAAAGAAGCCGAAAGCCAGTTGAACAAAAACGAAGCCCGCAAAGCC
>JAYTYD010000069.1:0-1914 GCA_043742625.1 Methylovirgula sp.
ATCGCTAGTGCCGAAAATCGTGACAGCTGCCGAAGCAGTCTCATACGTCAAAGATTTTGATATCGTAGCGGTGAATTCTTCCTCCGGTCTCGGCTGCCCGGATGCCACATTAAAAGCACTAGGCGAACGTTTTGCGCTCACCCAACACCCACACCACTTAACCATGGTTCACCCCATCGCAGCCGGAGACATGTGGGGCATCAGAGGCATAGAGCATCTGACCGCCAACAGTGGACAAGTGTGCCGCGTAATTGCAGGCTCCTATCCATCGGGGCCGTCATCGTCAGAGCCGCCGCGCATTTGGCAAATGATTACGGGTAATGAAATTCCAGCATATAACGTGCCGTCTGGAATTGTATTTGATCTGCTGCGCGAAGCCGCCGCCAAGCGCCCGGGCACAATCACGAAAGTCGGGCTCGATACATTCGTTGATTCAGATCAACAGGGCTGTGCGATGAACGCCAAAGCTGCGGCCGCACCAATCGTAAAGAAAATCAAATTTGAAGGCGAAGACTGGTTATTCTTTCCATCCATCATTCCGCATGTGGGCATCATCCGGGCATCAACATCAGACCGACGCGGGAATTTATCATTCGAAAATGAAGGTGCTTATTTGGGAGGAATGGAAGTGGCTATGGCCGCTCATAACAATGGCGGCATCGTTATAGCGCAAGTGAAACGCATCGTAGAAAATGATACGCTGCTGATGCACAACGTGCGGATTCCTGGAATTCTCATCGACTATATCGTCGAAGCTCCGGACCAGTGGCAGACGACGCAAACCCATTATGATCCGGCCATCAGCGGAGAGCTCCGCAAGCCGCTGTCTGAGTTTGCACTGATGGAATTTGGGGTGGGTAAAGTGATTGCGAGGCGGGTGGCGCAAGAACTTAAAAGCGGTTGGGCCGTCAACTTAGGTTTTGGCGTGTCAGCCAACGTGCCGCGAATTTTGTTGGAGGAAGGCCAACACGGCGCCTGCACGTGGGTGATCGAACAAGGGCCTGTGGGCGGTATTCCCCTACTTGATTTTCAATTTGGCTGCGCATCGAACGCCGAAGCTATCGTCGCTAGTCCGCATCAGTTTACATATTTTCAGGCCGGTGGTTTTGATTGCGCTCTCCTTTCATTCTTACAAATCGATCGGCACGGCAGCGTCAATGTGCACAAACTTGCCGCGCGCCCGCACGTGACGGCGGGGGCAGGAGGTTTTGTTGATATTACGGTGAGAGCCAAAAAAATCGTTTATTCCGGCTTTTTCAACGCAGGTGCTAAGATGAATGTGCGCGATGGCACGTTGCACATCGAGAAAGAAGGCAAGATTAAAAAGCTGGTTCAGGCCTGTGAAGAAATCACTTTTTCCGGCATGCGCGGTGTAGCGCAAAAACAAGAGGTAACATATATCACTGAGCGCTGTGTGATGAAGTTGACGCCAGACGGCATTGTGGTCACAGAGATTGCGCCAGGTGTGGATTTGCAAGCCCATATTTTAGATCAAAGTGAGTTCCCACTTTTACTTTCACGGGAGCTTAAAACCATGGATGCAAATTTATTTGCCTCCCAAAAATTGGGAGGCGTCATTCATGATTGAGACCGGGGATAAGCGCGTCTTGCTCAGCGTGCAATACCCAATGGCAACTATCACTTTGGCACGGCCTGAAAAGCTTAACGCTTTGGATATTCCGATGATCAAAGCACTGGAGGCCGCTGCATTGGAAATCGATGCGAACGCGGCGATCAAGGTTGCAATTATCACAGGCGAAGGTGAGCGGGCCTTCTGCGCAGGCGGCGATATTGCAGCTTGGAGTGCTGAGGCACCGGAAGATTTTGGGCTGCAATGGGTGCGCATCGGTCACCGCGCCTTTGACGCGCTTACCCGTTTGCGTGTGCCACTGATTGCGGCACTCAACGGCTCTG
>JAYTYD010000070.1:0-2248 GCA_043742625.1 Methylovirgula sp.
CGCATAGCCGCCGCCCGGCGTCAGCGCCAACACCTGTTCGCCAAGGCGGTTTGGCACATCGGAACCGCACAGCACAATCTGCCCCGAAACCTCCAGCCCGGGCAGATCGGATGCGCCGGCGGGAGGCGGATAGGCACCGGAGCGCTGCAACACATCCGGCCGGTTCACCCCGGCGCCAAACACCTTGATCAGAACCTCGCTGGCGCTGATCGAGGGGAGAGGGCGCGTCTGGGCTTGCAGCACCTCCGGCCCACCGGGCGCGGCAATGGCAATGGCGGTCATCGTGGCAGGAAGAGCGGGGGCAGGAAGAGCGGGGTCGGCAGTCATTAGCGATCCTCTTGAGAGCGGGGCAAATTTTGGCTAGTCTACACCTGTGATCGGTTTACACCAAAGCGAGGAGTGCGCCCGTGGCAAATTTTAGTGAGCATCCGTTTGACCCCGCGCCCAAAACGCGGCAAGCGCACGAAATCGGTCAAAATCTTGACGCGCTCTCGGTGCACGAGCTCGATGAGCGGGTGGAGTTTTTGAAGGCCGAAATCGAGCGCCTTACGCTGAAAAAGCAGTCCAAGATGGCATCCAAAGCGGCAGCGGATCAATTTTTCAAATAAAGACGCGGCTTTTGCGCATGTGTGCCTTATGTGCATGTGTGCCAGTTTGAAACAATACGGGCGTTTGCAACAAATTTTAACCAAATCTTAAACATTTGGGGTTAAACCAAAACAGTCCTAAGCGTATTGCTTCTCCTTCCTCCGCTTGGTTCGATTCTCCCTAGATGACTTTAGGGCCACTTCCAACGCCGGAGTGGTCCTTTTTTGTGGCTTTACCCGCCGTTTGTGCGCTTTTAACCATGTGTTGGCCTCAGCCTTGCTCCCTAGCCTGTAGACAGACCTGTCTGTGCCAAAATGGACACGTGCCATTTGACATGTACGGGGTTTGCACAACAGATATGACAAAAGGCGTGCGATATGGCAGTGCAGAAATTTTCCAGCGAAACCTCCTACGTGGACAACACGATTTTGTTCAGCGCCCGGGTGGCGACCTCGGAAAGCTTTAATCATTTGTTCCATGATGGCATGGCGCTGGTGGAGGCTTCCGCGTCTTATCTGGATGGCGAGGGCCGCTTGGCTGCCAAGGCTCTGCCGCGCGCCTTGGCCGTTGCCTACGCCACCGAAAGCATGCGCCTCACCACCCGCCTCATGCACATGGCATCTTGGCTGCTGTATCAGCGCGCCGTAAATCAGGGCGACATGACCAAGGCGCAATCTCTGGCGGAAAAGGGCAAGCTGCGTCCCGCCACCCGGAACTTGGCCGCGTCTTCAGATGTGTTTGTCTTGTTGCCACCGGTTTTGCAGGATCTATGCCAGCGCTCGATCTACTTGGCGCAGCGCGTTCAGCATTTTGACGGTATGATAAATCCGGCGACGAGCGCCCCCACTGCAACAGAATCGCCCTTCGCCAGCCTGCACAACATGCTGAGTGCGGAATTTTCCAGGCGGTAAGTTCCAAAAATCCGCAACAAAAAGCCGTCCATACAGGACGGCCTTTTTTATCCTGAAGGGCGATTTACGCTGAAACGCGCTCGTCGATTTCGCTTGGTTCGCGCAGAACATAGCCTCGACCCCAAACAGTTTCGATGTAATTGAGACCCTCGGACGCATTGGCCAGCTTCTTGCGAAGCTTACAAATGAACACGTCGATAATCTTGAGTTCCGGTTCGTCCATGCCGCCATAGAGGTGGTTGAGGAACATTTCCTTGGTCAAAGTGGTGCCTTTGCGCAAGGAGAGCAGCTCCAGCATCTGATATTCTTTACCGGTGAGATGAACGCGGTTACCCGCCACTTCCACAGTTTTTTGATCGAGATTAACAGTGAGGTCGCCGGTAACGATAACCGACTGGGCATGGCCCTTGGAGCGGCGCACGATGGCGTGGATGCGGGCAACCAGCTCGTCTTTATGGAAGGGCTTGGTCAGGTAATCATCAGCACCGAAGCCGAGACCCTTCACTTTGTCTTCGATTCCGGCCAAACCGGAGAGAATCAAAATCGGGGTTTTTACCTTGGCAACGCGCAAGGAGCGTAATACTTCATAGCCGGACATGTCAGGCAGATTCAAATCGAGCAGAATGATGTCATAATCATAGAGCTTACCAAGGTCGATGCCTTCTTCGCCAAGGTCTGTCGTGTAAACATTAAAAGTCTCGGATTTAAGCATCAGCTCGATGCTTTGCGCTGTTGCGCTATCGTCTTCG
>JAYTYD010000071.1:0-3722 GCA_043742625.1 Methylovirgula sp.
CTTACACAAGATTTGCCCGACGCACGGCACGCAGAGCGCAGTTTCACCGCCCTCAAAACTGCACGAGAGCGGCTTGGCGCGGTGAACTTGCGGGCAGAAACAGAGCTTACCGAAGTGGACAGTCGCCGCAACAAGATGGTGCAGGAACGTGATGACCTAACAGAAGCGATCCGGCGGCTGCGCCTAGCAATTCAAAGCCTCAACCGCGAAGGAAGGCAGCGATTGCTGGCGGCATTTGAACAGGTGAATGGCCATTTCAAAGCGCTGTTTGTAACGCTGTTTGGCGGCGGAGAAGCTGAATTACAGCTGGTGGAGTCAGATGATCCGCTCGAAGCCGGGTTGGAAATTTTGGCGCGGCCGCCCGGCAAGAAGCCGCAGACAATGACTCTGCTTTCCGGCGGTGAGCAGGCGCTGACTGCGATGTCCTTGATTTTTGCGATATTCCTGACCAATCCGTCGCCTATTTGCGTCCTCGATGAAGTGGATGCGCCGCTGGATGATGCCAATGTCGAACGCTTTTGTGATCTGCTGGACGAGATGGAGCGGCGGACAGACACCCGTTTCATCACCATTACGCACAATCCTATCACCATGGCGCGGATGAAGCGACTATTTGGGGTGACAATGGCGGAACGCGGCGTGAGCCAACTTGTTTCTGTGGATTTGGAACAGGCAGAGCGCTTTTTAGAGGCGGGTTAAAGGGCTATCAATCGTGATCAGGATATTTTGAGCGCAACCATTTGAGCAACTCACACTGATCGAGCGCCGAGGCACGGCGCACCTGCGTTACCAATTTCATGTAGGATGGTCTATCCAATGTGATATTTGCAGCGCCTTCGTTACAAACTGAGCAAATTGCCCGCAGATTATTTGCTTCATCCGAACCGCCTTGAGACTTATCAATGATATGGCCAATGTGCAGACGTGTCTTTTTGGCAGGGTCGTAAGGGTGTGTCTCGCCAGCCACCGCGCCGCACATCTGACAAGTGAAGCCATTTCGATCCAACACGAAAGCGCGCGTTTCCTTTGATATTTCACGCGAGAAAGCGGGCATGGGTTTGGCCGATTCGAGAAGATATTGGCCGGGTTTCAGCTCGCTGCGGTCATTATGAGAGAGAATTTGAAAACCTTCTTCATCTCGCAATTCTCGTATACGACGCGCCCATTCAGATATGTTACCCGACACCTCGCGAAGCTCGAGCGAGCCCATCAGCCGCCCGATATTGGCAAGAAAATGTGCGCGTAGCTTCGCTCTTGCACCTCCGCTTTTAGTTCCGCCGCTTATAGTTCCGCCGCTTTTAGTGCCGCTCATCGCGCCGCGCCCGCTGAAATTGTTTTGGATTTGGACAACAACGCCAAAGCAACCTGGCGACCCACAGCTGCGGCAACCGGAGGTGGAAAAGCATTTCCAACTTGCCGATAGGCAGCTGTCTTTTTGCCGGCGAATATCCAGTCGTCGGGGAACCCTTGAATGCGGGCAGCCATTCTCACCGTGAGACGCGGCAAGCCGACAAAATCTGCTGCCGGGGCTTGATCGACTATGCCTTTGCCGTCCACATTCAAAAGTGACCATGCTAGACGGGCGCGGGTCGGACCAAGATCAGGTCCTCCATGTTTTTTGGAACCGCCGACAAGTGTCGGAGCAATGCTTGCTGCTTTTTGGCTCCAATGCTCCGCGCCGCGCCACCCCTGCTCGGCCATAAGGTCGCCCAATGCCTGGCCCACGGTTTTTGGCCGATTTGTGGTAGGCGTCGGCCAAAAAAAACCTGACAAATCAGAACGCAAAGCAATGCAAATGAGCCTCGGCCGTAACTGCGGTACGCCAAAATCAGAGGCATTCAGCAAGCGCCATTCGGGAAAGTAACCCAAGCTTTTCAGACGCGATTCTATGGAGAGGCGATATTCTTTAAAAGCATCTGCATAAAGTCCGCGAACATTTTCGATCATTACTACACGTGGCTGAATTTCTTCGACAAGACGCAATGCAGCCGGAAACAAGTTTCTCTCGTCTTTGTCACCAAGCTGTTTTCCGGCCATGGAAAACGGAGGACAAGGCAGGCCACCTGCCAGTAAATCAACTTGACCGCGATATTTTTTCCCGGAAAATCCATTCAAATCGGTGTTTTCAACATGCCAAGGGCGGTTTAACCGAAGCGTTTCGCAACACTGTGCATCTATTTCGACACATGCCAAATGCGAGAAACCAGCCTGCTCTAAACCGAGAGACTGGCCACCAGCTCCCGCGCACATTTCCAAAACCGTTAACATAACGCTCCTTAGCATTTAGAACATAAAAAGAACATAGTAAAAAGAATGAGTCAATGTAAACATAGACGATAGGCATAGCGCCTTGGTCTGTTTATAGCTCTTATTCACACCTACTTTGAGGTCGCCAGCTTTTGTGGAATTGCTATGCCCGATGAATCCGAAGACGATTTGCAAGCACGCTTAAAAAAACTCTCCAGCGGCATTGCCGCGCAAAAGGAAGAGCTGAAAACCGGTTCTGCCAAGGTGACAGCACCTGTGAGAGCGGACGGAATTGGCGCGGCCTACAGTTTGGCGATGCGGGTGATGGCTGAGTTTGTTGCCGGAGTTATTGTGGGTGCATTGCTGGGATGGCAATTGGACAAATGGCTCAACACTTCGCCATGGCTGCTGATTAT
Organism: Methylovirgula sp.; assembly: GCA_043742625.1. Taxonomy (GTDB): domain Bacteria; phylum Pseudomonadota; class Alphaproteobacteria; order Rhizobiales; family Beijerinckiaceae; genus JANXSV01. The sequence continues at coordinate 2,664 of JAYTYD010000071.1, forward strand.
ATTCCTGCTGCTGGGTACAGTCGCCGGATTTTGGAACGTATATCGCATTGCCGCCGCGCCAACACAAAGCAAAGCGCCGCCTATGCGGGCGGACATGCTCGATGACGACGACAAATGATAAATTGCGGCAAGAAAATGTTGCAACATCAAAAAGCCCCATTGAAATATGCCGCGCAACAGGCTAAAGCGCGGCTAGTTAATTAGAGGATGTGAGACGTGGCGGCTGAAGCAGCACCTGCAATCGACCCAATTGAGCAGTTTAACATTGAGCCGCTTAAGGCTTTACACATTGGCGGCACGGATGTGTCTTTCACTAATGCCTCATTGTTTATGGTGATCATTCTAGCGCTCATCAGCATTGTTATGCTGTATGGCACCTCAAAAAGGGCGGTCGTGCCCGGGCGCTTACAATCTCTGGCAGAAATGGCCTATGAATTCGTGGCCGGAACCGTCCGCTCTTCAGCGGGCGAAAGCGGCATGAAGTTTTTCCCATTGGTGTTTTCGCTATTCATGTTTGTGTTTTTCTCAAACATGATCGGTTTAATTCCGTACACCTTCACCGTAACAAGTCAGATTATTGTGACCTTTGCCTTGGCAGCAATGGTGATTTTGACAGTGATCATTTACGGATTTTACAAGCATGGAACACACTTTTTAGGCCTGTTCGCTCCCTCTGGAGTTCCCGCGGTTTTAATGCCGTTTATTGTGTTGATCGAAGTAATCTCGTTCGTATCGCGGCCTATTTCGCTTTCAGTTCGATTGTTCGCCAATATGCTCGCCGGCCACATAACACTTAAGGTTTTCGGCGGCTTTGTGACGCTTCTGCTCGGTGCGGGCGTGGTCGGTTGGGCCTTATCAATCTTGCCGATGGTGATGATCGTTGCTCTCATGGCTTTGGAGCTTCTGGTCGCCTTTTTGCAGGCTTATGTTTTCACGATTCTCACTTGCGTCTATCTCAACGACGCGATTCACCCGGGTCACTAATAAATATCCAACAACAGATAGTTGGCCCACATTATAAAGCTGGAGTAATAAAATGGATCCTGTAGCAGCAAAATA
>JAYTYD010000072.1:0-14287 GCA_043742625.1 Methylovirgula sp.
ACCGCGACAAGTTGTGCGCAGCGCAGCTTATACGGATGCGGGTGTAGCTCAGTGGTAGAGCACGACCTTGCCAAGGTCGGGGTCGAGGGTTCGAATCCCTTCGCCCGCTCCAATATGCTAAGTTGTCGTCTAAAGCGGCAACTTAGCCCGCACCCTCCAAAAGCTCAGATTTCAATCCCGCTCTGCAACAATTGATTGACTCCATCATGCTTTGCGGGCATATGGAGAATCATCGCCTTTTAAAGGTTTACTTGGGCCGCGTGAACGAAGCTTGCAGAATGCACTGCTTTAAGCGCCCGATAAAACCTCGCAATCCCGACGTTTCATCACGCAGATGCGTCATCCCATTCGCTTCCGGACAGAAGCGGCTGTGTGACTGTGTTTTGGCGTCCCTGTCCCCGCCCGCAAACCCGGGTGTGCACACTTGAAAGACTTTTCATTGCAAAACTTTGACTCCCTCGGCCTTGCCGCGCCTCTTCTTAAAGCGCTGATTGCCGATAACTACACCACGCCAACTCCGATTCAAGCTCAAGCGATTCCGCTCGTTTTGGCCGGAAACGACCTGCTCGGCCTTGCCCAAACCGGCACCGGCAAAACTGCGGCTTTCGCTTTGCCGATGCTTAACCACCTCTGGGTTAACAAGCGTAGGGCTTCGCCCAAAGCCTGCCGCGCGCTTATCCTTTCTCCCACCCGCGAACTGGCCAGCCAGATTGAAGCCAGCTTCCGCGCCTATGGTCGCCACTTGCCGCTCACCTCAAAGGTGTTGTTCGGCGGTATGCCTTTAGGGCGCCAAATTCGCGAAGTTTCCGGCGGCGTGGACATTATTGTGGCTACACCCGGCCGCCTGCTGGATCTTGTTAAGCAGCGTGCGCTCACATTGAACGAAGTGGAGATCTTCGTGCTTGATGAGGCTGACCAGATGCTCGACATGGGCTTTATCAACGATATTCGTAAATTAATAACCTATCTGCCAAAGCAACGTCAGAATCTGTTCTTTTCCGCCACCATGCCAAAAGCCATGGCTGATTTGGCGGGCAGTATCCTGCGCAATCCAAGTCAGGTTGCGGTTAATCCGGTCGCCTCCACTGCTGAGCGCGTTACGCAGGGCGTCATTTTTGTTGAGCAGGGCCACAAACAGGCCGTATTGCATCATTTAATGGCCACCGCAGGCATTGAGCGCGGCCTGGTGTTCAGCCGTACCAAGCATGGCGCTGACCGCATCGTGAAAAATTTGCGCGCTGCCGGCTTCCCCGCCGAAGCCATTCACGGCAACAAATCTCAAGCGCAACGCGAACGCGCGCTCGAAGCGTTCCGCGCCGGTCATTCCAAGTTGCTGGTGGCGACTGACATTGCCGCGCGTGGTATTGATATTGATGGCATCAGCCATGTCGTCAACTTCGACTTGCCAAATGTACCGGAATCTTATGTTCACCGCATCGGCCGCACCGCCCGCGCCGGTGCCGCTGGCGAGGCAATTTCGTTTTGTGCCGGTGATGAGCGGGTTTATTTGCGCGATATCGAGCGCCTGACCAAACAAATTGTTCCGGTGCTTGAAACCCCGATGGGCCTTACGCCTGTTCGGTCCGCCGCGCCAATTCATAAGGCGGCATCGCGGCCGCAGGGGCAGCGCCCGCCAAATCAGAGGCCAACAAGTCCGCGCCAAGATACTCAGCGTCAAGATGCTCAGCGTCATGGTGATGCGCGTCGCCCCGAAGCTAACAAAGATGCCCGGAGACCTGACACGCGTCCTGACACGCATTCTGATACGCGTCAGGATCAGCGCCCCAATCGGGGTGCAAACGGCAACGGCCCGAACCCCAGCCGGTCGTCAACGCCGCACAGCCGCCAGGGAGCCAACGCAAATCGCAGCCGTCCGGTTCAAGGCACTCGTTAAAAGTCAGGCTCTTGTCGCTTAATGAGCCTTTTCGAGATCTTGCTGTTAATAGGTGCCGGCACATGTGCCGTTGCCGTCAATGCAGTGGCCGGCGGCGGCACGTTTTTTACCTTTGCGGCACTCACCGCTCTTGGCCTCACGCCTCTTATTGCCAATGCCACCAGCGCCGTTGGCTTGTCTTTGGCCAATCTGGCTTCCGTTGTCGGCTATTTGCCGGAAGTGAGAGCCCATTACCGGCGCTATCTCAGCCTAAGCATTCTAGGTTCAATCGGCGGTGCGGCGGGCGCAATACTTCTCACCCGAACATCTCCAGATTCATTTAAAACTTTAGTTCCGTACTTTTTAGCGGTCGCAACACTGCTGTTTGCCGTGGCCCCTCACATCCGCAAGTTCACCAATCATGCCAGGCTGAACCCTGCTGTGCTGCGCTTGATAGAGGTCTTTGTATCTGTTTACGGCGGCTATTTTGGCGCGGGCATGGGCGTAATGATGCTGGCCTCCTTGTCAATTAGTGAGCCAGTCGATTTTCATTTTATCAATGCAGCTAAAAACGTCTGGGCATTTTTCATTCAGACTTTTTCGGTCGTGCTGTTTATTATTTGGGGTCTCACCGCCTGGAAACCTGCCCTGTTGATTATGATCTCTTCTGTTCTCTCGGGCTATTTCGGCGTGTCCTTGGCGCGGCGTATTTCGCTAAACTGGATTCGCGCACTCGTAATTATTGCCGGTCTGGCCTTAACGATCCGATTTTTTCTAATCTAAAAACCCTCTTGCCATCACCCGGCTTCTGGCCTTACCATTCTCAAATGGTTGAGACCCTTATCACCATCCGTCGTGCCAAACTGAGCGATGCACAGGACATCGCCGAGGTTCACGATGCTGCGTGGCGTGAGGCCTATCGCGGAATTATCCCCGGCAGCGAGCTTGAAAAAATGATCCAGCGACGTGGCCCGCGCTGGTGGCAGTCGGCAATCGAGCGCGGTTCCCGTCTGTGTGTTCTCGATTTTGACGAAACCGTCGGGGGCTATGTCTCCTACGGGCGCAACCGCTTGCCTCATATGCAGCAGGGCGGCGAAATATTCGAACTTTATTTAGCACCCGAGTTTCAAGGCCTCGGGTTTGGCCGTAAATTGTTTGAAGCAGCCCGTCATGACCTTCGTCAAAACGGTCTGAAATCATTCGTGGTGTGGGCATTGAGCGACAACGCCCGCGCTGTCGAATTTTACCAACATTTGGGCGGTAAATTTGTCCACAGGGCTGATGAGCGTTTCGGTAAAGACCTGCTGCCGCGCAGCGCCTATGCCTTTGGCGAATAGCACCTTCAAGAGTTTCTTAACCGCCTGTCACTAAACACATATCTCAGCAATAAGGCTGGCTTGCGTTTACGCACCCTGCCTGTTTAATACTTAAAAAGCAAATCGGGAGAAACGCATGAACCTTGAAGCAGTATCCATTGGCAAAAACCCGCCTGAAGACGTCAATGTGGTCATTGAAGTGCCAATTGGCGGTGAACCTATAAAATATGAGATGGACAAGGCTTCCGGTGCTTTGATGGTCGATCGCTTTCTTTACACCTCCATGCGCTACCCTGGTAATTATGGTTTTATCCCGCACACGCTCTCTGATGACGGCGACCCCTGCGACGTTATTGTTGCTAACACCCGCGCGATCGTCCCCGGCGCTATCATGAGCTGCCGTATTGTCGGTGTTCTGATGATGGAAGATGAAGCAGGAGGCGATGAAAAGCTGATCGCGGTGCCGTCTTCAAAGCTAACCCAGCGCTATGACAACATCAAAAATTACACCGATCTGCCACAAATCACTCTGAAGCAAATTGAGCATTTCTTTGAACACTACAAAGACTTGGAACCGAATAAATGGGTAAAAATTTCTGGCTGGCGCGATGCTGCGTTTGCCAAGCAAAAAGTGCTTGAAGGCATCGAGCGGGCCAAGAACCACAAAAGCTGACAAGAATCACAAAGGTTTGCGAAAACCGCAAAGGTTGAACTGGGCAGAACTGAAATTTTGACCAAATAAACAAAAGCCGCTTCATCCGTTGACGGGCATTTGTTTGTTACGCCATCGCGTCGGCAATCGCTAACATCCGCCGCGCCATATCGGCATGCAGGCGCTCCACCATCCGCCCGCCCAATTGCACGGCGCCTTTATCGGCATTTTCGGGCAAATCAAACACCCCGATCACCTCGCGCGCCAGCGCCACCTCACCTGCGCTAGGGGAAAATGTCGCGTTGCAAATGCCAAGCTGATTTGGGTGGATCAGGGTCTTGCCGTCAAAACCAAAGTCGCGGCCCTGCGCGCACTCCGCCTCAAATCCAGCTACATCTTCAAGTGCGTTATAAACGCCATCGAGAATATCAAGACCAAAAGCCCGCGCCGATGCCAGACAGGTCTGCAACCAGGGCACCATCGCCGCCCGCCCGGGCAAAAGCCGCGCCCGCGTTTCCTTGGCTAAATCATTCGTGCCCATAATAAAGGCGCTCAGACGTGTCGCCGGATCAGCCGCAGTTGCGGCAATCGCGCCTGCATTCATCATCGCCAATGGCGTTTCCATCATGGCCCATACTTTTAAGGACTCGGGCGCGCCGGCTTCGCGCAAATGCCGCGCAAAAATCACCACATCGCCGGCCGAAGACACTTTCGGCACCAAAACCGCGTGGGCACTGCTTTTTGCAACAGCTGCAATGTCCGCCTCGCCCCATTTCGTCTCGAGGGCATTCACACGAATAACAACCTCGCGGCGGCCAAAGCCGCCTGCTTGTACAGCGGCAACCACCAGAGCCCGTGCTTGAGCTTTCATATCCGGCGTGACAGCGTCTTCCAAATCAAGAATCACGACATCCGTGTCCAGCGTGCGGGCTTTTTCCAAGGCGCGGGCATTAGAGCCGGGCATGTAGAGCGCTGATCGGCGTGGACGAATGACCATAAATTTTTCCTTTATCTGTTTTGCATTGCAACATAAATTCTCCCTTGTCGCAATACTATGATAAATTAGTCACAGCTCATGATTGTCTTTGCCGGTTGTTTAGGAAGGTATACCCGATGATCGAACTAACACCCCTGCCCGAACGGCTCGTTGAGGGTTACCAATCTTTTTTAAAAGCCAGCTTTGCCCGCGAGCAAATCCGTTTTAAAGAGCTTGCCGAAACTGGCCAAAAGCCGCGCATTATGCTCATCGGCTGTTGCGACTCCCGCGTTTCGCCGGAAGTTATCTTTGACGCCCGCCCCGGCGAGCTGTTCGTGGTGCGCAATGTCGCCAATATCGCCCCCCCCTACGCTCCAAATGATGATTATCACGGCACCTCCGCCGCGCTTGAGTTTGCCGTTATGGGCTTGCGCGTGGAGCATATTGTTGTGTTGGGGCATGGTCGCTGCGGCGGTGTGCGCGCCTATGCTGAAGGCGAGCTGGATCCATACCAGCGGCCTCTGTCTCCAGGGGACTTTATCGGTAAATGGATGACGTTGATTGAACCGGCGGCACTCAATACGCCGATGTTGCCCAATGAAGATCTTGGGCTTTATTCGGAGCGCTTGGCAGAAGCATCTGTGCGGCAAAGCCTGATGAATTTACGCACATTTCCTTGTGTTAAAACGTTAGAGGAAAAAGGCCGCCTTGCGTTGCACGGGGCATTTTTTGACGTGATGAGCGGTAAGTTGCGCGCTATGGACCCGACAACCGGAGCATTCAACCCTATTGCGGCTGAATCTCACGCTGCGGCGCTGAGTCTTCCCCGATTTTAAACAGCGAGAGCATATCACGCAAAAGTGTGTAGCGGTTTTGCGAAAACGATATGCGTCATCTGACGAGATGGAAGAGCAATTTGTGTCTGTCAAGACGTTGAATTGCTCTAGGAAGGTTCGGAAACCGGCTTTGGCAGCTTCCATAAATATCTCAGCATATAGCGACGTTTTAGTGGTTTTAGGAACGGCCGGCGTTGTCGTGCCATTGTTTCGCCGCTTGGGCTTGAGTTCGGTTTTGGGATATCTGGGTGCCGGTTGCCTTCTCGGCCCGCTTGGACTCGGGCAGCTTATTCCAAAATTTTCGTTTTTCTATTGGATCACAATTATAGACACAAAAAGCGTTACAGCTGTTGCCGACCTTGGCGTGGTGTTTCTACTTTTTCTGGTGGGTATCGAGCTTTCATATGAGCGGCTGATGTCAATGCGGCGGCTGGTGTTCGGCCTTGGCTTTTTGCAAGTCTTATTGTCGACGCTGGCTCTGGCAGCCGTCGCTTTGTTTTTCGGTCAAACACCTCCCGTCGCGGTGATGATAGGGGCTTGTTTGGCTCTGTCTTCAACAGCAGTGGTTTTGGACGTGATGACATCACAGGGCCGCCTCAAAACCACAGCCGGGCGTACCAGCTTTTCCATTTTGCTGGCGCAAGACCTCGCTGTTGTTCCTATATTAATGTTTATCTCCATTCTCGCCAGCAATGGCGAAAGCTCGGTGTTTTACACCATCGGTTCAGCTCTGCTGCGCGCTGCCATTGCCCTTGGCATAATCGTCGGCATCGGCCGCCTGCTGTTGCGCCCGCTGTTCCGGCTGGTTGGCAGTCTGCGTTCTGCCGAAGTTTTGTTGGCAGCAAGCCTGCTGGTGGTGATTGGTACCGGAACTGTTGCGGCGCTGGCCGGTCTTTCAATGGCGCTGGGCGCCTTTGTCGCCGGACTTTTGCTAGCCGAAACCGAGTATCGCAAAGCCATCGAAGCGATGCTGGATCCGTTTAAGGCGCTGCTTTTAGGTTTGTTTTTCTTTTCGGTCGGCATGAGCATTGATCTGCGTGAGGTGTTCCGTCAGCCGATGTACCTCTTCGCCGCCGTCAGCGCCGTCATACTGATTAAGGCGCTCATCACCACACTCCTCAGCCGCCTCTATAAGGTGTCTTGGCCCGCCTCTATTGAAACCGGACTTATGCTGGGGCCTGGCGGTGAGTTTGCTTTTGTCGGTATCAGCACCGCCGCTGCGCTCGGCCTGATTAATGCCGCCACATCCGGCTTCGTATTGGCTGCAACTTCGTTGTCGATGGCGCTCATTCCAGTATTAGCAACCATCGCCGCCCGTATAAACGCGGCGCAGGCCCGCAAAAAAAGCCTCGATCCGGCCTTAGCCCTTCAGCCGGTGCCGCAGCAAAAACACGCCATCATTGTCGGCTATGGCCGTATCGGCAAAGTGGTAGCCACCCTTTTTACACGCCATAAGGTAGCCTACACCGCCACAGATCAAAACGCCCGCAGTGTTTCTCAAGACCGCGCCAACGGCCATGAGGTCTATTTTGGCGACGCCTCAAGCCAGCTTTTCTTGCACACCTGCGGCTTGGCGGACGCCAATGCCATTATCATAACCATCGGCGGCAAGTCTGTGGTTGATGAGATTGTCCGCAAAGTGCGCATTGTCCGCCCCGACATCAAGATTATCGCCCGCGCTCAGGACGCTGACCACGCCCGCCATCTCTATCAGGTTGGCGTGAGCGAGGCGGTGCCGGAAACCATTGAGGCAAGCTTGCAAATTTCAGAAGCGGCCCTGCTCGGCGTAGGAATTGCCGCAGGCTATGTCATCGCCTCTATCCACGAACAACGCGATGTTTTCCGTGCCGAATTGCAAGCGGCCGCTCGCGATGCGGGGATCGAGGAGACGCGGGCAGTGCGGGCGAAAAGAGGCGAGCCAGCGGGATAGCTCACTAAAAAGATTCCAGTTATCCCCATCTAGCCGTCGCTCGAACTGCTATCGGAAGGGCGTCCATGATATATTTCAGAACCGAATCTGACGCGCGGAACCGTTCTTGAGCAGCATTTTTACCATCGAAGATCTTATCAATTTGCGCTCCGGCTATAAATCTAGTCACCAAGTTGCTGAACTCTCGCAGAAGATTTTAGAAAAATTGGGCTGGAGAAGTCCAATTGTCTACCTTTCAAAAGTGAGTTTGCTTCATATCTCTGAAGCCCATCCGGATATTACCGATTTTGATTTGTTGCTTTTGCCAAAAATCATTGCGGACGGACTTTTAATTCAGGAAACCAAACGGAAAAACATCCTGATTGCCAGCCTCCAGCTTGACGGCGCCGACATTCGTTTGGTCGCCATCCTAAAGCGCGCGGAAACGAATTTTGACATCTGGATTCAGTCTGTTCACCGGACCCGTAAACGCCAAACGACTTCGCTGCTGAAGCGCGGCACGATGATTAAGAAGCATAAATAAAAAGAGCGCCAGTAAAGCGCTCTTTTCAAAATCAAACCGGATGAGGCCTGCAGTAAACCCCACAAAATGCACAATGCCCGTGGGCACAAGCTACGGCATGCAGAATATCACCGTGTCGCCAATTTGATAACTGCTTTATATCACCTTTAATAATTCATGTCATGCATTATTACGCCTACGAAACAATTAAGCCGCCTTTTGCGCCTTTGGCTTGATCAAACCGCGGTCAACCAGAACTTCGGCAATCTGAACTGCATTCAAGGCCGCGCCTTTGCGCAAGTTGTCCGACACGCACCAAAACGCCAAGCCGTTTTCAACGGTACTATCCTCACGGATGCGCGAGATGAAGGTGGCGTCCTCGCCTGCCGCTTCATGTGGCGTCGAGTAACCGCCATTTTCCCGCTTATCGATGATCAGGACGCCCGGTGCTTTGCGCAGAATTTCGCGCGCCTGATCGGCGGTGATCGGCCTGTCAAACTCGACATTCACCGACTCCGAATGGCCAATGAACACCGGAACGCGAACACAGGTGGCAGTAAGCTTGATTTTCGGATCCAGTATCTTCTTGGTTTCCACCATCATCTTCCACTCTTCCTTGGTGAAGCCGTCTTCCATAAACACGTCAATGTGCGGAATCACGTTAAAGGCGATGCGCTTGGGAAACTTCTTCGAAGCCGGAACATCAGAGATGAACACCGCCTTGGTCTGGCTGAAAAGCTCGTCCATACCCTCTTTGCCCGCGCCGGACACCGATTGATAGGTAGACACCACCACCCGCTTAATGTGGGCAAAGTCATGCAGCGGCTTCAGCGCCACAACCAGTTGCGCGGTCGAGCAATTTGGATTGGCAATGATGTTCTTCTTTTTGAAACCGACAATCGCATCGGCATTCACCTCAGGCACGATCAGCGGAACGTCCTGATCATAGCGCCACGCCGAGGAATTATCGATAACGACACAGCCCTGCGCGCCGATTTTGGGTGACCAGACCTTGGAAACGTCACCGCCTGCTGACATCAAACAGATGTCAACGCCGGAAAAATCAAAATTTTCGAGAACCTTACACTTGAGCGTTTTATTTCCGAAGGACACTTCGCTGCCAATTGAGCGGCTGGAAGCCAGCGCGATCACTTCTGAAACCGGAAAGCCGCGCTCCGCCAGAATATTGAGCATCTCCCGCCCGACATTGCCTGTCGCGCCTGCAATAGCTACCCGAAAACCTGCTGCCTGAGCCATTTTTAAAAATCCTGTATTGTGAAGAAATCCCCCTGACCAGTGTTTTGGTATGCAATCGCTACCAAAGGGGGGTAGGGCGATAAATCAAGGCACCCAAGCGTCAGCGCACGACCGTTTTGGTCGTAGACGTTTTGGTCGCATATTTAGACAAAACAAACATCACCGCTTCACGCTCTATTGAGTTTGGACTTTCAAAACACCCATGCGCTCAAATGTCAAGAGAAGCGATAGATCCCGCCTGTTCACGCGACAGATTGCAGCTGCGGCTCTGCGTCCCTGCCTAAAACCGGCAGCCGTCCTTACGGGTGAAAACCCACTTGCCTTCCCCGTTTTGCGTCGCGGCAATATCGTCGTTAGGATATTCCACCCCGTCACCCGGCGAGCGATCGCCTATTTCGAGATAGGTTGCGTCGGCGTCGGAGCGGTTCACCAGGTGGTGGGCCACGCCCATCGCCGGAAATCCGGCGCACATGCCCGGATGAAGCTGGATTTCTCCCGTGTCCGTCAACAGTGTCGGTGCGCCTTCCAGCACATAAATAAACTCATCCTGCTTGAAATGTCGGTGCATCAAGGCTGATTCGCCGCCCGGCTTAAGCCGCGTCAGGTTAACCCCGAAATTGGTCAAGCCGAATTGGTCACCGAGCACCTGCTTTTCGCGTTTGCTCATGCGGCTGAAAAACGGTTCGGGATAATTGGATTGGGTTTTTCGCATCGGCGACTGCGCAGCCACCAAGGCAATGGGCACTTTCGCATCGGTCATAGGCCAATCTCCAGCAAAAAGGCGCTGCAAATGCGCAGCGCCTGAATCAATCACATCAGAACTTGACGTTCAAGCAACGTTACATACGTCCGCCATTGGCCGCAAATTTCGCCATAACCTGTTGGTGCATCCACATGTTCATCGAAGCGCTATCATTGACATTGCCATGATAATTCAGCTCTTGCGCTAACAATTTGCGCGCAGGCAAGCTGCTGTCCATGCCCAGCACCTTCATCAGGTCAACAATCGAATTGCGCCAGCCCAGCTCTTGCGGAATTTTTTCGTTCATCGCATCCAGGACGGCAGCATAGTCCACCGGCGTGGCAGGTGCAGGCGTCGCAGGTGCAGGCGCAGGCGCAGCAGCCTTGGACGTTGGAGCCGCCGCAGAGGCCGCAGCTGGAGCAGGCGATGCCGCATCTGCATGGGCCGGACCAAAAACCTTACCCATCAAATCGCCTAAAATGCTCATATTCGTCTCCTGAAAAATGTCGGGCCGAAATTGCCCAGTCGCTGCTTTATAGCAGCGCCAGCGCCAAGAGATAGCCAAATCTGATAGCCAAATCTGGCAGGTCGACTTCACCCCGACCCGGAGTGTGAAATAGTCCCGCTAACCTTTCGTTCACCGTGATTGTAAATCCGACCGGCTTGGTAACCAATCAGTGAAGAATTCTGCGGATATTTGCCACAGTTTGGTTGAATCGTTTGTGAGTTAAGTGAATGCGTTATGATCCACTGGTCGAGCGTCGCTCGTCGATTATTCCCGCCGTCGTTCTTGGCGTCATGGCCATTGGTGGCGTTTTATCGCTCACAACAATGCTTTCCGCCCACCCTAATATTGATACAACGCCTATCGCCAAAATTGCGACCACGGCCCGCTGGACAGATCGCCCGATCACCGAGGCCGGTTTTGTGCTGGAAGTGGCGGAATTTACCAAGGCTCCGCCGGAATATTTGGCGGAAATTCAACCAACAACCGGAAACCTGCGCGACACACTTATATTGGGAGACGACCGCCGCTTCATCCGTCTGAGCATTCTGCGCCAAAACGCCGCTGCGCCGCAGCAAGCCTCCTTAAAACCCGCCGATTTTTATGTTGAAATGGTGCGCCGCAGTGCCGATGCCGGGTTCGCTATCGGGCGCGCCGGGCAACCGCAGATGATCGAATCACGTTTTGGCAAGCTGGAAATCGCCGAATTAAGCCTGAGCGGTCCGCAAGGCGCACTCACCTGTGCCGGTGTGCGCATGGCCGGGCACGCGCCGCAATTTTCAATTTCCGGCATGATGTGCGGCATGACCCTGCCCTTGAACCTGGAAAAAATTGCCTGTCTCACCGACCGTTTGGAATTGAAGGACGGCGACGACGTCAATTTAATCGATATTTTTACCAACGCCGATCAAGTCAGCGCCTGTAAAACACCGCGCATCAAACAAATAAAAATGCCGGTGGCTGAGGCAATGCCTTTGGCAGTTACCCCGCTGGCGAAGGCCAGGAAAAAGAAGGCCTAGAGCATATCACGCAAAAGTGTCTAGCGGTTTTGCGAAAATAATATGCGCTATCAAAGAAATGGAGGAGCGATTCGCGTCTGTGAAGCGTTGAATTGCTCTAACGACATTTGAGCCGCAAACAACGTTCAATCAGGCTGGTGGCCCCATAAGCTCAGACTTTGCCAAGTTCAGTCAAAATCGCATCGCCCATGTCCACCGTACCGGTTACATGGCTGGCGCTGCCGCGAATATCTGCGGTGCGCAAGCCCGACGCCAGCACACGAGCAATTGCGGTTTCAATCCGGTCCGCCTCTGTGCCAAGCCCGAACGAATAGCGCAGGCACATTGCAAATGATCCGATCATCGCGATCGGATTGGCCATGCCCTTCCCGGCAATATCCGGGGCTGAGCCATGCACCGGCTCGTACAAGGCCTTGCGATGGCCCTTGGCGTCAGCCTCACCTAATGAGGCCGAGGGCAACATGCCCAGCGAACCCGTCAACATTGCCGCAATATCCGACAGAATGTCACCAAACAGATTGTCGGTCACAATCACGTCAAATTGCTTGGGCGCCCGCACCAGCTGCATAGCCAAGCTGTCCGCCAAAGCGTGTTCCAACGTCACATCAGAATAGTCACGCTTGTGCAAAGCGGTGATGACTTCATTCCACAGCACACCCGACTTCATCACATTGCGCTTTTCGCCGGATGTCACCTTGTTGCCGCGCTTGCGGGCCAGTTCAAAAGCTACCCGGCCAATGCGTTCAATTTCATAGGTGTCATACACCTGCGTATCGATGCCGCGTTTTTGTCCATTGCCCAAATCGATAATCTGCTTCGGCTCACCAAAATATACACCGCCGGTAAGTTCGCGCACGATCATGATATCGAGGCCTTCAACCAACTCCTGCTTCAGCGAGGAGGCTTCCGCCAAAGCCGGATAGCAGATGGCCGGACGCAAATTGGCAAACAGCTTGAGATCTTTGCGCAACCGCAGCAGGCCCGCCTCGGGGCGCACATCATAAGGCACCGCATCCCATTTCGGGCCGCCCACCGCGCCAAACAGCACAGCGTCAGCAGCTTGAGCCAGCGCCATGTCACTCTCAGAAATGGCTGTGCCATGTGCATCATAGGCGCAACCGCCGACCAAGCCGGTTTCGGTTTCAAACCTGACAAGCCCCGCTTTGCCGAACCAATCAGCCACGCGCACAACCTCGCGCATAACTTCAGGGCCAATGCCGTCACCGGGCAACAAAAACAGCTTGTAAGATTTCATGACTTTTTCCTTGAACAACACAGCGGCATTTGGAAATGGGCTTAATGCCCGCAGCAAAAAAGTGCAATGAGGATTGTGTTTCTGCCCTCAATGCCCCTGATCCCGCCTGCGAGAGAGAGTTGGCTGAGGCTTGGCAAATCACACCACCTTCAATCCCAGTCCTAACAGCAGCGCCGCCGCCTGTTGCTTGGAAATAATCGCGCCTTTGAACTTGCTGGCATCGATCATCCGCAGGGCACCCAAATCAGCGCCACGCAAGTCTGCCCCCTCAAACCGCGCTCCGGTGACATTGGCCTCACGCAAAATGCAGTCTTGCCAAATCGTCTCACGAAAATCGACTCCCGCCAAATCTGCGCCATCAAAATCAACGCCGTTAAGTTTTTCGCGCCGGAACGACAGGCCGCGTAAATTGGCGCTGACCAGCAGACAGCGTTCAAGCGTCACGCCCAAGGCCCGGGCACCTTCAAGTTGCACGCCCGTCAGCTTGCAGTCGGAAAAACCGGCGGCGGACAGGGTTGCTCCCGCAAAGCGCGCATTGTTGAAGTCACACGACAAAAACCGTGTCTCAGTAAGGTCGGAAAATGAGAAGTTTGCCCCGGCACCACGGCAACGCTCAAAAATACAACCATGAAAATCCAGCCGGGTCAGATCCAATTGGGCCAGCGACCATTCCATAAAGCGTACCGGCCCGGCTGAAAGCGCCGTCATCACATGTTGGCGGCTTGCATTGGCGTCCGGCGCGCTCACATCAGGCATACTCACTTACCCCGCAGCGCCTCCAGCACCGAGAGCATCGCCTGACCATTTGGGTTCAATCCGTGCTTTTTCTGGAAATCGACAATCGCCTCGCGCGATTTGGTGCCAATCGCGCCATCCGGCTCGCCGACATTATAACCATTTTTGTTCAACAAAGCCTGCACTTCGCGGCGCTGCGCCCGCGATAGAGGCTCGTCTTCAATCGGCCAGCCATGCGCAAAAGCGCCGCCGCCCTTCATCCTGTCGCCCAGATGCGCAATCGCCAAAGCGTAAGATTCGGAGGCATTGTAAGCATAAATCGCATCGAAATTTTTGGTCACCAAAAATGCAGGCCCCTCGCGCCCCGCCGGTAACAACAACCCTGCTGACCCGGATGGAAAGCCATTACCGCTCACAGCGGTAAATCCGGCCGCGGCCCAATCGGCGAAGCTGCGCTTATTGCCGCGCCCCGATCCGCCTGCATAGCCCTTGGGCAAGTTCACTTCCATGCCCCACGGCAGGCCGGTCTGCCAGCCGGATTTCGCCAGATAGTTCGCTGTGGACGCCACAGCATCCGGAACCGAGTCGACAATATCGCGTGTGCCATCGCCATCGCCATCCACCGCCATGCGTAAGTACGTCGATGGCATAAACTGCGTCTGCCCGAACGCCCCCGCCCAAGACCCGTT
>JAYTYD010000073.1:0-1819 GCA_043742625.1 Methylovirgula sp.
TTCAGGCGGGCAGACCAATCCACTGAATGTTGTGTTTGGCGGCCTTACCATTGCATTTGTGCCCATTGCCATCCAAGCCATGGGCTTGGGCGCCAAGGCGCAGAGCTTGGTCTATGGAATTTTCATCATCCTAGTGGTTGCGCTGACAACCGTGCGTTCGCGCGATGCAATTATAAAATAGTCGACAAAAAAAACGGAAGTGGCGGCAGGTTTGATCCACTGCTAACGACTTCAAACCAATTGCTGGTCGAAACTATGCTATGATGGTGCTGGAGTTTCGCCAGAGTTTGCGCGCTGATGCCACTGTCTCGAGATAATAATGATAGCCCGCTTGGTAGTGACTGGCTTTCGAATTAGGTTCAACAGTTGATTCTGGGGCAGTCCATTCCGCATGATCATAGGCGATTTTGGCAACATCCATCGCCGCCATGGCAGCCCCGCGTGCGCCGACTTCGGGCCGACGCGCGACATGAAGCGGCACTTGCAACACGTCCGCAATCATTTGCCGCCAGACGGGCGAACTTGCACCTCCGCCGCAAACGAACAGGCGTCCGCTCAAACCCACGGCTTCGATGCAATGGCGGGCGGCATAAGCGACGGATTCGCAAATTGCGGTGACGAGATCGGCGCGGGTGGTATTCATCGTCAAGCCGGCAAATTGGCCACGAGCACGCACGTCAACAAAAGGCGCGCGCTCTCCAGTTGCCGCGAAATATGGCAGGGCTGTTACGCCGCGCGCACCAGGTGCGCTTTGCGCAAGCAGATTTTCGACATCATCCGGTTTTGCTCCTATCAGATTTAAAATCCAATCGAGAGAGGCAGTCCCCACCATCGCTGGTGCGGCGCGCAGCCAAGTTCCGTCCGATGGCATACATAGTGTCATGCCCATGGGCTCGCCGGTTGTGTCGATCTTGTCGACAAGCGTCTGGCAGGCAAGGGTTGTGCCCATAATGATCAAGCCGTCGCCAATTTTGTTGACGCCTGCGCCGATCGCACAAGCTGGCAGATCGAATGGCCCGGCATGAACTGGAATTCCTACCGGAAGCCCGGTCAGGGCTGCTCCTTCGGCATTTAGGGGATAGGCAACGCCGGGCGCGGGCATGACCGGCGCAAGCAAACGCTCGTAACGGCTGAGGCCAAGCAGCCGCAAAATCTCCGGATCGTATTGGCGGGTGCGGATGTCGAGAAATGGCAGAGAAGAATCGGAAGCGTCGGTTACGCGCGCACCCGTTAAACGTTGCAAAATTCCATCTTTCAAATAACTCGCCGTCGCCGCTTTCTCAAGAGTTTCGGGTTCAGTCCTGCTGAGCTCGGACATAAATGGCGCTTGGCTTCCGGGGAAAATGGCATTCCCGTTGCGGCGAAACACGGCTTCATAAACGCCTGAGTCGATCCAGCGCTGCAATGTGGCGTTGCCGCGCCCATCAAGCCAAGAGATGGCGGGTCGTACAGGCCGACCGCGTTCATCGAGGAGCCACAATCCATCGCTTTGTCCCGTAATACCGATGGCGAGAGGGGTCTCGCGAATTTTGGAACAGACCTCCATCACGACAGCACCGACATTTGCGAGAACTTCTTCAAAATCCTGCTCAATACTGTCATGGCCAAAGTGGCGCAGAGTCGGCTTGCGCGAGGCCACGGCCAAGGTGTTGCCGTCAAGGGAGAAGGCTACGGCCTTAGTCATTGATGTTCCGAGATCTATGCCGATAATCACAATGAACGTTCCATTTCCATCACCGCAATTGACACAAAATTTCTTTGCATAAATTTGTGTATCACATAGGTTCTGATATGGCAAACTGCGTAAAACGTAACGAGA
>JAYTYD010000074.1:0-16747 GCA_043742625.1 Methylovirgula sp.
ATGTTCGGGAAAATCCCGTAACAGCGCCCGCGCCAGTACGGCGAAGTCGCGCGCGGATGACACGTGGCGCGCGCTGGGCAAGCCATTGGGATTGACGAAGTGACTCTCCTGCATACCGAGCCGTGCCGCTTGTTCGTTCATGACATCGGCAAAGGCTTCGATCGAACCGGAGATGCCCTCCGCAATGGTGACAGCAATGTCGTTGGCCGATTTTACCATGAGCATCTTAAGTGCATTGTCCATCGTGACTTCGCTGCCAATACGGAAACCCATTTTTGACGGAGGCATGTGTGCGGCGCGCGGCGAAACTTTAAGAGGCGTGTCGAGGGTCAAGCGACCGTCACGGACGGTTTTTAACGCCACGTAAACGGTCATCAGTTTGGTGAGAGAGGCGGGATACCACGGCGCAGTAGCCTCTTGCTGGCTCAGAATCGCACCTGAATCGGCATCTATCACCAAAGAGGGTGTGGCCAGAGCAGGAAGGTTCGAAAAGCTTACCAGCACCAAGCCAGCCCAAAGGCGATTGGCAGTTGCGCTCATGGGCATTGCGCTAAATCCACGTTTCGTGTCGCATTAGCGGAAATCAACGCTGGATAGGGCCAAGTGGTTCCACAACTCATGGCTACACACTTACACGCTCTTAATTGCGAGAGCAAAGCTTAGATTGATGCCGAACTAACATTGCGGACCAATATTACTTTTGTCGATGCCGAGATGGCCAATCTGACTTTGCTAAGTTGAATTTGGCTAAGTTGAATTTTGCTATGTTGATTTTGACTAAGTTGCATTTGGCTATGTTGATTTTGACTATGTCGATTTTGCAATCATCAACGGAGCCAATGCTACCCTCAGCTTTTCGATGGCGCGGTTTTCGATCTGGCGCACGCGTTCTTTGGAAATGCCAAGCCGCTCGCCCAAAACTTCGAGTGTCGGTGCGTTTTCACTCAAACGGCGCTGATTGAGTATTGTGATCTCACGCGGGTTTAGCGTCTGCATTGCCGAGTACAACGCCTTGTGGCGATAATCCGCCTCCATTGCCGACCCGATAACTTCGTCCTGCAGAGGGGATTGATCCACCAGAAAATCACCGCGCTCTGAAGCGCCTTCTTCATCAGAAACCGGGGCGTTCAGCGATACGTCGGATCCGGAAAGACGCGCGTTCATGGTATCAACATCGCGTCTCGGCACACGCAGTGCTGCCGCGATAGTCTCAAAGGCGGAGCGCTGCTTTTCCGGCTCCTTGCCCTCGAGTTTTGCCCGCAAGCGGCGTAGGTTAAAAAACAGAGCTTTCTGATTGGAGCTCGTGCCACCGCGCACGATAGACCAATTGCGCAGAACGTAGTCCTGAATTGACGCGCGGATCCACCAATTGGCATAGGTCGAGAAGCGAACGTCCCGGCTGGGTTCGAAGCGCATCGCCGCTTCCATCAGGCCGATGTTTGCCTCTTGCACCAAGTCAGCCATGGAGAGACCGTAATTGCGATATCTTGCAGCAACCGAGATGGACAAGCGCATATGCGCTGCCGTCATCTGGTGTAGGGCTGACTGATCCCGGCTGTTTTTCCAGCGCAGAGCCAGCTGGAGCTCGTGGTCGCGTTCCAGATAGGGCGCGTTCATGGCAGACTTGACGAATTGGCGGTCTAAATCTATAAGCGAAGCTCTCATAGCGGCACCTCTGACCAGATTACGCGTCTCCCGTAAGTTTAGATCAAGCGCCTGATCCAAAAAATGATAGGCCGGTGTTTCAGGTCGTTATTCAGAGACAATTTTATAGCTTTGCCCCGTCACCAGCGCTTCATTGGGTTCAAGGCCGTTGAGAAGCCGGAAATGTTCTTCGGGCCGGTCTGTGAAGCTCATTTGCGCGGCCATAGAGGCAAAGCTATCGGCGGAAGAGGCAATATGGATTGATATTTTCAACGGTTGCACTTTTGCGGCCTCTTGCGTCGAAATGCGGCGGAAGCTGTTCATAGACGTCAAAAAGCGTTGATCAGCCTCAGCGCTGAGAGTTTTGGTGGCAAAAATCAATCGGTAGATGTCGGTGCCAAACCGGATGACCACCAATTTGAAACTCCATGCGCCATCTTTGGCGGTGGCAAAGGTTGCCGGAAAGGAGTTGATGACACCGGGCGTAATGCTGGCTTTGTCCAAGCCCTCAATCCAACCGGAGGTGAGATAATCCTCCAGTGTTGTGCTGGCAGGCAGCCGGACCGAGTCGAGCCGGACAGACTCAGCGCCATTGCTCCCCAAGCCTAACAACGCCTGCGGGGAATTTTCCAAAACAAACCCGTTTGGCGCAGTAAAGGTGAAGTCCAGCTTCGGATGGGTAAAATGATTGGTGCGGATAACGCCCTCTGACGGGTCATCGCCGAAAACCATTCCATTGAGCGTTGCGAGATAGGCATCATGTCCGGTTTCACCGAATCCGGGCGCGGCAATTTGACGCGCAGCAGACACGGCCTCGCGAATACGCTCCGGCGTGGACGGGTGAGTAGACAAAATGTCTGGGCGTTCCGAATTGCCTTTTTGCCCGATCAGTGAAGCACGCAGTGCGGTGGAGCGGCCAAGCGATGTTAAAAATCGCGAAGCTCCGTAAGCTTCGAAGCCGGCCTTTGAAACGGTGGATATGCCGACGCGGTCGGCTTCAAACTCTTGCGCGCGTGAGAAGCTGGCGAGGGAAAGCTTGCGATAATCTTTAACTTCCTGCCCTTTTTCCGGCGTTTGAATGATGGTTGCAGCCTTGCTGATCACAGCGGAGTCTTTTTCAAGCTCGGCACGCTGAGCCGCATGTTTGGCAGTAACGTGGGCAATTTCATGCGCCATTACCGCAGCAACTTCCGCTGTGTCATTGGCCAGAGCGAGCAGTCCGCGGGTCACGTAGATACGGCCCGACGGCAGTGCGAAAGCATTGACCACAGCCGAATTTAACAAAGTCAGGCGATATGGCTCTCGGGTTGCACCATCGGTCTTGGCAAGGCGACCCAAGACACCCGTCAGCAAAGTTTCGACTGGCGGATGAAAATATTCGCCGCCATAAAGCGCTACAAGCCGACGATGTTCCTGGTCCTCGGCGGTTTCCGTGCCGGTGCTGGCTGGCGCGGCCATTGGCGCCTGAGATTTGGGCAGTTTGTTTTGATCAATTTCAAGCGTTGAACAGCCGGACAACAACAGCCCCGCAAGCAGCGTCGCAAATGCGGCGTGTGCAGCGGCGTTGCCGCGGCAAGCCGTGTTACCGGCCAACTGCTTTTTAAAAATTACCGCGTCATAAAATTTCACGCGCCGTCCTTGTGTGGCCAAAATATAAATGTCTATCTATCACTTCACCAAATATTTACACCTGTGAAACGCAAAGATTGCTTTAAAGTGTTGCGTGTTTGGGTCAAAATGAAGGCGCGGGCGGTCTAATATAAGCCGTGCTTTTACGGTTTTTGACTGGTAGTTAACCCCCTCACGGTGTGTAAATTCTTAAGTTTATGGCTCATGACTGATTTTGTAGCAAAACCGCATCCGCTTCTTAAAATGGCGCTGGAGCTTGGGCCCTTGGGCCTTTTTCTGCTGGCCAATGCCCGCCCGCAACTTTTTGCGCCGCTAACGACGCTGATCTTGCCGGAAAATTTGGCAACCGGCGAAAAGGCAGGTATTTTTACCGCGACGATTATGCTGATGATTGGCGTTTTAGTGGCGCTCATCGTGTCGCGGTCAATCCTGCGCCGCTGGCCGGTTATGCCGGTGGTGACGGCGGTGGCAGTGCTGTTTTTCGGTGCGCTTACGCTTTATTTTCAAGATGTGACATTCATAAAAATGAAGCCGACGTTTTTGAATATGATATTCGGCGGTATTTTGCTGGGCGGTCTGGCTTTCGGCAAACCCTTCCTGCCACATGTGATGGACGCCGCGTTTAAGTTGACGGATGAGGGTTGGCGTAAGCTCACCTTGCGATGGGGAATTTTCTTCTTTGTTTTGGCCGGCGCAAATGAGTTGGTCTGGCGATCGCTCGACGCCTATCAGCTGGCGCACAATCTTTCTGATAAATGGTCGACAGACTTATGGGTGGGTTTTAAAGTTTATGGTAGCCCGGTGTTAACTTTTCTTTTCATCCTCACCCAAATGCCGCTAATATTGCGGCATGATGCAAAGGCAGACGGAATTCAAGATAAGCCAGACTCTTGAGGCTCTTTAACTTTAAATATTGCAATTTTAGAATTTATTTAAGCGCTTTTTCGATTTCGGGAAGTAGCGTGTTGCGCAAACTTTCGGTGCTCAAAGGCCCGATAAATTTGAACGCGACCGTGCCGTCTCTGTTAATGACGAAGGTCTCCGGCACGCCATAGACACCAAAGTCGATGCCGGTGCGGCCAGTGCCATCGACGCCGATTGACGAATAAGGGTTTCCACTTTTTTGCAAAAACGCCTTGGTGTTTTCGTCTTTGTCTTTGTAGGCGAGCCCGTAAAGTGTCACGCCTTTGGCAGCCAAGGCCGCATTATTTGCAATTTGCAAGAGGAATTCATGTTCCTGCTGGCACGGCGCACACCATGACGCAAAAACGTTTATAAGCGAGACGTTGCCGGACTTTAGATTTTCGTGAGAAAATCCTGCGATCTGAACACCTTTGGCATTCAGTTGCCCCGGCAGAACGGGCAAATTGAAAACCGGAACCGGTTTTCCAATGAGCGCAGATGGCAAATTTGACGTGTCGCCCGCACCAAGGCGCTGCCAGAACAACGTTGCCAGCGCGCCAAATATTACCAGCGGCAAAGCGGGAAGGATGCGCTGCGTAAAGATCATCTTTGTTGCATCACAACGTAACGCGCCTTGTTTTCGCGCCTTATTTCCCGGAGCATTTTCAAGGTTATGGCCGCCAATCAGCGCCCAAAGTTTTGAGCGCAGACTTGTGACGGGAAAAGTCCCGCGCGATCAAGACGATCATAATAATAATCACGACAACCGCGAAGCCATAGGCCATCGCGATATAGTTGGAATTATCGGTCATACTACCTCCATTGTGGCCAGCATGATTTGGCGGTGCACGCGCCGTGCCAAAATCTCATTGCGGATAGCCATAATATGCAATGTTAAAAACAGGAGCGTGAAGGCAAGCGCCATCACTAAAAGAGCCTTCAACATGTTTGGATCGAGTGTGGAGCCGCCAAGGCGAAAAACCGAAGCGGGTTGATGAAGCGTGTTCCACCAATCGACCGAATACTTTATAATTGGCAAATTCACCGCGCCCACCAACGTTAGAATTGCCGTAAGCCGCGCCGCCTGCGTTTTATTATCTATTGTTTGCCATAGGGCAATTAGTCCCAAATACAATAAAAAAAGTACCAAAACCGAGGTTAAACGCGCATCCCACACCCAATATGTGCCCCACATCGGCTTGCCCCAAAGCGAGCCGGTTACTAGGCATATCAAAGTAAAGCCCGCCCCCAGTGGCGCCGCCGCCTTTTGAGCGGCATCAGCCAGCGGATGACGCCAAACCAATGTGCCTAAAGCCGACAGCACAAGCGTGAAATATATCAAGCTTGCCAGCCAAGCGCTGGGCACATGCACATACATAATCCGGACAGCTTCGCCTTGCTGGTAGTCCGCCGGGCTGTCATAAAAGCTCAGATACAAACCGTAGGCAAAACACAAAATTGTGAGCAAACTCAAAGGCGGAATTAGTCTTTGAGCCAGTTTCATGAAATTTGACGGGCTGACTAAGGACCACATAAACGCCTCATAAAACAGTTTAGAAGTAAACACAATGCGCAAAAACTAAGCTACGTGTGGCGCAATGCCGCTGCAACGGCAAAGGGAGCGAGCGCAAAAGCCCCGAGTGAGAATGCCAATAGCACTAAAACCGGCATTATAAATGGTACATTCGGATCATGAGCGGCGACGCCGAAAATTAACACCGGGATGGTGAGAGGAACAACCAGCACCGCCAGCAATAATCCACCTCTGCGCACAGACACCGTTAAAGCTGCTCCGATGGCACCTATGAGCGTAAGCGCCGGCGTGCCCAGCAATAGTGTGAGTGGTAATAGCCATATGCTGCTGCCTTCTTGTCCGAGCATAAGCGCAAAAAGGGGCGTGGCAATAATCAGCGGAAGCGCGGTCGTGAGCCAATGTGCCGCACATTTCACCAGAACGATGAGCTCGAGCGGCAATATTACCGTATGCAGCACGTCTAAGGAGCCATCGTCCTCGTCGGCCTGAAACAGCCGGTCAAGTCCGAGCAGAGTGGCGAGCAACACCGCAGTCCAAATAATGGCGGGGCCAATGCGCGCCAACATATGCAGGTCCGGGCCGATGGCGAATGGCGTCAACGTGACGACGCTCAGGAAAAACATCACACCAACCACGCCGCCACCGCCGATCCGCAGGGCAATCATCATGTCACGACGAAGGAGGGCAAGCAGAGCTTGAGTCATGCCTTTGGGTCCAGATTGAGAATTCGGGCTTTTGGCAGAGCCAAATCGAGATGGCTTGCAGCAATAATCATCCCACCAGCATCGAGGTGAGCGACGCACATGTCGCCAAATATCACTTGCGAGGCCGTGTCCAGCGCGTTTGTTGGTTCATCCAGCAACCAGACGGATTTGTCGGCAATGAGAAGCCGCGCCAGCGCCACACGGCGGCGTTGCCCGGCAGACAGATAGGCCACAGGCGTATGCTCTAGAGTTGCCAGATTAAGCCGGGCGAGGGCGGCTTTGGGCCATGTAGCTTCAGCGGCGCTGCCTGCGGTCAGCATTTTGCTCCAGAAGTTCAGATTTTCAGCAGCGGTCAGAGCCGACTTTAGGCCGTCTGTCATGCCAAGAAAATGGCAGTTTTCGGCAAGCGACGCCTCAACCGCCGCCTCAGGGTCCGGGCGTAACTGGAATGATATTTTTCCGGCGGACAGCGGTAAAAGGCCCGGCAAAGCCCGCAGCAGGCTGGACTTGCCGACGCCATTCGGGCCGGTGAGCACCAGTGAGTCGCCGCCGTGTAACGCGAAATTAAGACCGGCGAACAGCCGTCGCTCGTTGCGGATAAGTTGCAGATTTTCAACAAGCAGGCGCAATATTCAGGCTCGACGGGTTCTAACTGACGAAAGTTTAGGCAGTTCAATAGTTTTGCGTCCTGCCCCTTTTGTTGATGTAGCGGTTTTGCGCGGAATTATCTATAAGGCTTGGAAGGCCTGCTCCAAACAAGAGTTTGTTTGGCTTCTTCCCTAAACGCGCTCCGTATGGAAAGGACGATTATGACTTCGCTCGACAGCTTCAAATGCCGTAAAAAACTCAAAGTTGGTGCTAAAACTTACCACTATTATTCGCTGAAGACGGCTGAAAAAAATGGTCTGACCGGCGTGTCGGCGCTGCCATATTCGATGAAGGTGTTGCTTGAAAATCTGCTGCGGTTCGAAGACGGAAAGTCTGTGACCAAGTCTGACATTGAGGGCGTGGTTGGATGGATGAGCGATAAGGGCAAAACCGAGCGGGAAATAGCGTTTCGTCCGGCACGCGTCTTGATGCAGGACTTTACCGGTGTTCCAGCCGTAGTGGATTTGGCGGCCATGCGTGATGCCATGACAGCCCTGAACGGAGATCCAAAAAAGATTAATCCGCTGGTTCCGGTTGATTTGGTCATTGATCACTCGGTGATTGTCGATGAATTTGGCTCGCCCAAATCGTTTAAAGCCAATGTCGATCACGAATATGAGCGTAACGGTGAACGCTACCGGTTTTTGAAATGGGGCCAAGGTTCGTTTGACAATTTTCGCGTGGTGCCGCCGGGCACCGGTATCTGCCATCAGGTTAATTTGGAATATTTGTCCCAAACAATCTGGACCCGCAAAGAAAAGTTCACCAACAGTCGCGGCAAAACAGAAATTGTTGAGGTCGCCTATCCGGATACGCTGGTCGGCACCGATTCGCACACAACCATGGTCAATGGTTTAGCGGTATTAGGCTGGGGTGTTGGTGGCATTGAAGCTGAAGCTGCTATGCTCGGCCAACCGCAATCCATGCTGCTGCCGGAGGTGATCGGTTTCAAGCTGACAGGCAAGTTGAAGGAGGGCGTAACCGCAACCGATTTGGTGCTCACGGTCACACAGATGCTACGCAAAAAAGGCGTGGTGAATAAGTTTGTCGAATTTTATGGTGCCGGGCTCAACAATCTCACGCTGGCCGATCGGGCAACCATTGCTAATATGGCCCCCGAATATGGTGCAACATGCGGCTTCTTCCCGATTGATGGCGAAACACTGAACTACCTGAACATGACCAGCCGCTCCGCCGCGCGCGTGGAGTTAGTGCAAAAATATGCCAAAGCGCAGGGACTGTTCCGGCCGAAAATTGCGAAAGAACCGATCTTCAGTGACACGATCGGGCTCGAATTGGGCGATGTAGTGCCCTCTATGGCCGGACCAAAACGGCCGGAGGGTCGTATTGCGCTTGAGTCTGTGGCAGCGGGTTTCGCCTCTGCGATGGAAAGCGATTACAAAAAATCGACGGAACTGGCCAAAAGGGTCAAGGTTGACGGCAAGAATTTTGACCTTGGCCACGGCGACGTGGTGATTGCGGCCATTACGTCCTGCACCAATACTTCAAACCCCAGCGTGCTGATTGCCGCGGGCTTGCTGGCGCGTAACGCAGTCGCCAAGGGCCTGACCTCTAAGCCATGGGTGAAAACCTCGTTGGCACCTGGCTCTCAGGTTGTGGCGGAATACCTCAATCAGGCCGGTTTGCAGGTCGAGCTTGATAAGCTCGGCTTTAATCTGGTGGGTTTTGGCTGCACCACCTGTATCGGCAACTCCGGCCCGCTGAACGCTGAAATTTCAAAGGCGATCAACGATAACGGCTTGATCGGTGCGGCGGTACTGTCCGGCAACCGCAATTTTGAAGGCCGTGTTTCTCCGGATGTGCAGGCAAATTATCTGGCGTCACCGCCGTTGGTTGTGGCCTATGCGCTGGCAGGATCGGTGCAGATGGATTTGACCAAAGAGCCGTTGGGCAAGGGCAAAGACGGCAAGCCGGTATATTTGAAGGATATTTGGCCGACATCGAAAGAAATTCAGGAATACATCATCAAGAATGTTACCAAGAAAATCTTCAAAGAGCGTTATGCCGATGTTTTCAAAGGGGACGTTAACTGGCAGGGCGTTGATGCGCCAGAGGGTCAAACCTATAAATGGGATATGGGTTCAACCTATGTGCAAAACCCGCCCTATTTTGAAGGCATCACCAAAACGCCGGTTCCGGTGAAAGACATTGAGAACGCCCGCATATTGGCGCTGTTTGGCGATAAGATCACAACAGATCATATCTCTCCGGCAGGTTCGATCAAGGCATCGTCTCCTGCCGGCAAATATTTGATGGAACATCAGGTGTCTCCGGCGGATTTCAACCAGTATGGAACCCGTCGCGGCAATCATGAAGTGATGATGCGCGGCACCTTTGCCAACATCCGGATTAAGAACTTTATCAATAAGGCTGCGGATGGCTCTGTGGCCGAAGGCGGCACGACTAAATATTTTCCAATTGACGGAAAATCGGCCGGGGAAGCGATGTCCATCTTTGATGCCGCGATGCAATATGCGGCTGAAAGCCGTCCGCTGGTTGTGTTTGCCGGTGCTGAATACGGCAATGGTTCCTCGCGCGACTGGGCGGCAAAAGGCACAAAGCTTCTGGGCGTTCGCGCCGTGGTGGCGCAAAGCTTCGAACGCATCCACCGCTCGAATCTGGTGGGGATGGGAGTTTTGCCGTTAACCTTCGAAGAAGGCACCTCATGGCAAACGCTTGGCCTCAAGGGCGATGAAAGCGTTACCATCCACGGACTCGGGGCAGATTTGAAACCGCGCCAGAAAATGGAAATGAGCATCACCACCGCCGATGGAGCTGTGACAAAAGTGCCGCTTTTGTGCCGGATAGCTACGCTTGACGAACTTGAATATTTCAAGAACGGCGGGATTTTGCACTACGTCTTGCGGCAATTGGCGGCTTAAGCCATAGAGAAATGCGAAATGTGGCGCGGATGTTTTCAAATACTCCGGGCCACATTTGACAAATGATAGCGCCCGCTTTGCATTCACCCAAAAGTGACTGGTATGTGTTGATGCGGATGGGTACATTCAAGCTCACGAGGTTTCCATGCGCAAAATCATACCTGTCATTGCTCTGGCTGTTTTTTCAAACATCGTTTCCGCGCAAGCGCAAGTTCGCTCGGTTGTTGAATTATTTACCAGTCAGGGCTGTTCGTCCTGCCCGCCTGCAGACAGGATTTTAGGGCAGATAGCTCGAAATCCTGATGTGTTGGCGCTGTCCTTTCCTGTGGATTACTGGGATTATATCGGCTGGAAGGACACTTTGGCGAAGCCTGCTTTCACCGCGCGCCAACATGCCTATGCCAATGCGCGCGGCGACGGCGCGGTTTACACCCCCCAAGCTGTGGTTGATGGCGTGGCGCATGTGATCGGGTCCGAGGGCGACAGTTTACGCGGCGCGATGCAATCTCAATCAGGCAAAAGCGGCGCGATGAGCGTTGCTGTGTCGCTTGGTGCCGGCGGTGCGCAAGTCGGGCCTGGAAAAGGCTCCGGAACAGTTTGGCTGATCAAGGTCGCCCGCTCACGCGAAGTGGCTATCGGGCGGGGTGAGAATTCGGGGAAAAGCGTAACCTACTACAACGTGGTTCGCGCAATGACGCGCATTGGTGATTGGACCGGATCTGCAGTAAAGTTTGAGTTGAGTTCAACAACGGGTGAGGACAGCGACGGATACGCCGTCGTGTTACAAGCAGGCTCCTCCGCCAAGCCCGGCGCGATTTTGGGCGCGGCAAAAAGCGAAGGCTTGTGATTCAGCGTTGCCCGCGTTCGAGCAGCCCGAGCTTGTGACGGTTTAACCAGCGCCGTAACATTAAAACGGCCACCACGGCCAATCCGGATGCGAGGCCGAGCCAAATGCCCACACCCGACAGCGGTGTGAAAAACCCAAGCACAACTGCAAGTGGAAAACCGATGCCCCAATAGCCCAGCAGCGCGTAAAGCATCGGGACTTTGGTATCGTGCAAACCCCGCAACATGCCCGCGCCGACAACCTGCGCGCCATCAGCTATTTGAAACAAAGCGGCTATGGCCAGATAGGATATGGCGAGAGGAACCACCGGAGCATTTTTAATCTGACCCAGATCGATAAACGCGCCAATAAAAAACGTTGGGGCGACGATTAGCGCCAGAGCCGTCAGGCACATCATGCCTTCAGCAATCAAAAATGCAATAAAGCCGGAGAGGGCGATGCCATCATGGTTTTGCGCCCCGTAATTTACACCGACGCGTACGGTGGCCGCCTGCGAAATTCCCAGCGGAACCATAAAAGACAGTGATGCTATTTGAATGGCAATGGCATGGGCGGCCAGGGCTGTGGTGCTGATCAAGCCCATCAAAAATACGGCAGCGTTGAAAATAGATACTTCAAACAGCAGCGTTGCGCCGATCGGGAGTCCGATGGCCCAAAATTCACGCCACCGGCGCCAATCCGAACGCCAGAACCGCCCAAACAAATGATGGCGCCTAAATCGCCGGTCCCGCAGCGCGACAGTCGTTAAAAGGGCGAACATCAGGCAAGTTGACACACTGGTAGCGAGGCCTGAGCCTTTCAATCCGAGCGGCGAAAAACCCAAGTGGCCAAACATCAGGCACCAATTAGCGAAAACATTGAAAACAAAGGCTATAATGACCGCGAGCATGCTCTCAAATGTGCGCTGCATGGCCGCAAAGAACGAGCGCAGCACCAGATAGAGAAAAAAGGGAAGCAGACTCCACTGCAAATAATGCAGATAAATTCCCGCCTCATGTGCCAGTTTCGGGTCTTGACCAAACAGGACCAGAATGGCTTCGCCCTGCCACAGAATGAGCCACATCGGGATTACCGTCGCCAGTGATGCCCACAGGCCTTGCCGGAAAGTGCGGCGAACTTCACGCACTGCAAATCGGTTTCTGCCAAGCTCCACCGCGATCATGGGCGTGGCGGCGCTCATCACGCCAATTCCGAAAATAAGTAAACCGAAATAGAGATTGGTGCCCAGCGCGCCCGCAGCAACGGCTTCGGGCCCGATATGCCCCATCATGAGCACATCGGTTGCGGTCATGCCGGTTTGCGCCAGATTGGTGACCACCAGTGGCCAAGCGAGCGCTATGGTGGCGAAAAGCTCCGCACTAAAGGCGCCGGACTTAAAACGTGAAAGCCCGATGAAACGGGCGAGACGGGTTGTCATACACTGTGGTTTCTAACACAAGGGTTTCTGAAAAAATCAGGAGCGGCGCTGAGAGATGAGGCTGCCTGGTCAGGTTAGATAACATAAATTCTGTTGGGCAACTCATCGGCTTGATGCTCAAGGGGGGGAAAGTGCGGTGCCAAATGCTGCGCACTGATGTCAATGGCCCGCAAAAACCCTTCAACAATGTTGCCCTGCGCATTTGCAGCCAACAGAGCATCGATGGCAATTTGCCATTTTTCATGCGGCACCTCGGCTGCGATGCCGTCATCCACCAAAATTCTGGCCCAACGCTCGGCCACCGAAACAAAAATCATCACGCCGTTGCGGGTCGTGGTGCGGGAGACGCCCCGCAACATGAATTGTTCGAGTGCATTGCGATGCGCCTTGTCCCGCATTATCGCAAGTGGCACCAACCTGAACCGTATGGCCGCAGTGGAAAGCGTAAAAAGCGCCGCAACGAAGGCCAGAAGTTGGATGATAAAGACCCTGTCCGCGGCAATAAGAGTGAAGTAAATCAGCGGCCACGGCACCAGCAAGGCGCTGAAAGTCGCCCAGAACAGTGGATAAAAACTGTAATTCGATGACCGACGCGCCAAAACGCAAACGAATTCGGCGTTACAAGATTTTTCAGCCGCGCGAATAGCCTCGGCAATGCGGTTTAGATCGCCCGGTTGCATTACCATCCTCCTGATGCGCCGCCGCCGCCGCTTGACCCGCCGCCGCCTGAAAATCCACCACCACCAAACCCGCCACCGCCAAACCCGCCGCCGCCGCGCCGTCCACCGCCGCTCAGCAACATACCCAAGACAATTTGGCCAAGAATGCCGCCGCGCAGAACTGAGATCAACACGACCACAAAAATAGCAAAGACGATAAAAGGCAAGATTGTATCCATCGGCGATTGTTGATCAACATTGCGGATTTGCGGCATCGGCTGCCACGAAGCTGAATCGGTGGTGAGTGCGGTGATAATATCGTCAACGCCACGGATAATGCCGCCTTCAAAATCTCCGGCTTTAAACCTTGGTGTCATGGCATTGGCGATGATGATTTTCGAAACAGCATCAGTCAGCGTGCCTTCCAGGCCGTAGCCCACTTCCATGCGTACGCGGTGCTCATTAGGCGCCACCAGCAAAAGCACACCATTGTTCTGTTTGGTCTGACCCAGCTTCCAGGTTCGAAACAGTTCATTGGCATAGGGCTCAATTTCAATGCCGCCAAGCGAAGCAACGGTAGCGACCTCCAACTGAATTTGCGATTTGTCTTCCAAATCTTTGAGTTTGACTTCGAGGGTGTTTTTGGTCGCCGGAGATAACAGGCTTGCTGCGTCAACGACGCGGCCTGTAAGCGCGGGATAGCTGGCGGCTGCGAAAGCCGGTCCAAGCCAAAACGTTGCAATCGCACACAATATAAGGCCGACCGCCCGAACCATGTCGCAGCGGCGTGTTTTTGATGAGTATGCGCCGCCGAAGGGCATGGGGTTGCCGCTTTCCTAAATACTGGCCATCTTGTTTAAACGACGGCTTATTTGCCGAAATCAACCTTCGGAGCAGATTGTGCAGCTTCGCTGGCGGTGAAAGCCACCAATGGCTTTTTGCCGGAAAACACAGTTTTCGCCCAGATCAGGCCGGGGAAGGTTTGCAGGTCGGTATTAAACACGCGAACGGCTTCAATGTAGTCCTTACGAGCTACGGTGATGCGGTTTTCTGTGCCTTCCAACTGAGATTGCAGAGCCAAAAAGTTTTGGTTGGATTTCAAATCCGGATAGTTTTCCGAAACGGCCAACAATCGACCCAGCGCGCCTGAAAGCTGAGCCTGAGCTGCTTCAAACTCTTTTAATTTTTCTGGATCAGTGATCGTTGATGCATCAATCTTAACAGATGTCGCCTTAGCACGCGCCTCGGTTACAGAAATCAAAACGTCTTTTTCCTGCTTGGCATAGCCTTGGACGGTCGCCACCAGATTTGGAACCAGATCGGCGCGGCGCTGATATTGGTTCTGAACTTCAGCCCATTGAGCCTTGGCTGCCTCTTCATCGGTCGGAATGCGATTGTATCCACAGCCCGAAACGCTGGAACCCAGCACGATGACAATGGCCACGGAGCGAAGAGATGAAAACAAGCTGCGCATATAGCATTCCTTACTTAAAATGACGTGGCAGGCAAACGGCGGAAAAAGTCCCAAATGACGCGATTTGCCTCTATATCACGGTTCACTGCACCCGTTCCAGCCGAAGGCCCTAATGTCGGCCCGCGATGACCTGGAATGGTGTGGCCACCGCCCTGAATGCGGATCATTTCGACCGGTATTTTGCAATCAGAGAAGCTGTCCAGAAAAGCTTCGGTTTTATCTTCTTTGTCTTTATTAGCGAATTGCGACGATTTTTTTTCCGGCCCACATCCCGCTTTTTTGGCAAAAATATCTAGGGTGTTGGCCATGGAAACCACTTCGCCGGTTGCGGCCACCTGTCCCTTGCCGGACTTGAGAGTGACCGGACCGCCGTTGAACGGAACCACAGGATCTTCCGTGCCGCCGATGGCCAGCAAGGCGGCGGGCTTTGACAGCTTGCAACTGCTGGCAACCTTAACCGGCATGGAGGCGAGAATTGTCGCTGTGCCGGTCAGCAAATTGCCAGCTTCACAGGTGAAGCGCAGCGCCATCATGCCGCCATCTGTGGCGCCCACCATATAAATCCGTTTTGGATCCGAAATGCCGACGGAAATCAGCTTTGCTATGAGAGCTTTGAGGAAGGCAATGTCGTCGGGGCCGGATGTGTCCGTAAGGCCATTGTTCCAATGACCATTTATGGCGTCCGGATATACCGTTACTGTACCTGTTCCGGCCACAGCGCTGTCTAATCCGAGACGGGAACGGATGCGCATGCCATTTTCAATGCCATGAAGCACAATGATGGTGGTGCGCGGAACAAGTTTCAGCCGACGCGGTTCACTGATGATAGCGTTGCGGTGAACCTCATCGATTTCCATGCTGAGACGGAAGTCCGCCGCCTTGGCCGCCGCGCCTGAGAAATAAGCGATCAACGCACATGCGGTAATATATTTCCAGGACAGCTTTGTCCGCAATATATGGCCGCAAGCGCTGCCCGAAGGTGGCTTTGAACAGTCAGAAGTCAATTTCACCATTTCCCCATCCCGGCTCAACAATAAAAACGCTACCTAGCGAAGCGACACGGGCAGCAGCGGGTCTATGCAGGTGAGTCTATCAACATGTGCGAACTTTGCTACAGGTTTGTCATCTCTGTGGCTTCGTCACGGTACCAATGAGCCGTTGATTGGGGCATTTCCAAGACGCAAAATGCGATACCAGCTCTTTTGACTCAGGCGGCGCGGTTCATAGCGCTGAACTTTTGAAAAAGCGCCGGAATTTCCTGATTTGGTACTGCGCAACCAAAATAGAAACCCTGAATCTGGTTACAACCCATAGCTTTAACCGCTTCGAACTGCTCTTTGGTCTCCACGCCTTCGGCCAGCGTTACCATTTTCAAACTGCGTCCTAACTCGACGATGGTACGAACAATGGCGCGGCAATCGTCCCGTTCGCCCACTTCCGTGATGAAGGACCGGTCAATTTTGATTTTGTCGAATGGAAAGCTGCGCAGATAACTCAGCGAGGAATATCCGGTTCCAAAGTCATCCATCGAAACTCTAATATCAAAACTGCGCAATTGATGCAGCGTGGCCAGTGTCTCTTCGCTGTCTTGCAGCAGAATCGACTCGGTAATTTCCAATTCCAGCAAATGAGGCGCAAGGCGCGCCGCAGCCAGAGCGCTGAAAACGGTTTTTGAAATTTGCCCGGATTTAAACTGAACAGCGGATAAATTGACCGCGACGCGCGTTTGCGATTGCCACGCGCTGGCATCTTTGCAAGCTTGGCGCAGCGCCCACTCGCCCAAAGGAACGATCAAGCCACTTTCTTCAGCAACAGGAATAAACTGGGCGGGTGATATTGACCCGCGATTGGGATGATTCCACCTTAATAACGCTTCGAAGCAGACAATTTCCAGCGTGTTTGCATCGACAATCGGCTGATAGTGCAATTCAAACTGACCCTCGCGAATGCCGGTTTCTATGTCAAATTCCAAGCTCCTGCGGTTTTTGATCTCCTGTTTCATCGAAGGTTCAAAAAAGCGGAAAGTGTTGCGTCCGGATTTTTTGGCCTGAAACAGCGCCAGATCGGCGTTGGTTATGAGCGTATCAAACTCGAAGTTCTGCGCATTGACCCGCGCCAAACCGATGCAGATACCGACGCGCAGCTGGTGGCTTTCGATAAAGAAAGTTTCGCGCAGTGCGGCGATAACGGTTTGGCAGATCTGGCCCAAATGAGCCTTGCTTGTCTTGCCGAAATGCATGGCGGCAAATTCGTCTCCGCCAATGCGAAACACCAGATTTCCTGTGCCAAAAACAGTTTGAAGGCGCGCGCTAACCTGGGTGAGAAGCATATCACCCACAGAGTGGCCAAAAGTGTCGTTGACCGATTTAAAGTGATCGAGGTCCA
>JAYTYD010000075.1:0-1551 GCA_043742625.1 Methylovirgula sp.
TCAGGCCACATCCAAAGCGCAATCAAACGCGCTCTCTGTGAAGGTGGAATTGCTGGCAGATTGTTTTGCCGGGGTTTGGGCTGCCAACGCCAACCAGCAATATAAAATCCTGCAGCAAGGCGATGTTGAAGGCGCTATTGCCACAGCGCAGGCCATTGGCGATGACAAATTGCAGACCGCCGCGCGCGGCTACGCTGTGCCAGATAGTTTCACTCACGGCTCAGCCGCGCAGCGCGTGCAGTGGCTGACTGTGGGCTTGCAAAGCGGCCAGGTTCAAAGCTGTTTGCCGCTTATGAAATAACAGTCTCAGAAGGAACTTTGCAGTGCCGCTTTTAGAAGCGGCGCTTTTAAGCGACGGTGCAGCGCCGCAATATCGGATTTTTCTAACCCGGATAGCTGTTGGCGTGAAATCACCGCGCCGCCAATGAAGGGGAACGCCCAGCGCCACAGGGTTTGCGGCGACCACGATTTTGACGCCACCTTGATGGCCACCGCGCGCTCATCCTGCCGAGCGAGACCGCGGTGCCATATTTCTTCGATTACCGCCGAAAATGCCAACATGCCCGATTGCAGTACCAAAACCCGCTCTGACTTTATTGCGAGCGCTGCAGCGGCAAGGAAAGCGTGAAGAGACGCGCCCGCATCTTCGGCAAGATGAGCCAGCGCGGTTGAGGGGGTGGCCGCCAAAATGTGCACATCTCGCACCATTCCGTCCACAGCGTGGGGAACAAGCGCCGCTAAGGTGCGAGACAGAGCAGCAACATCAAGTCCTGACGGCGGGTTCGCGCCCAGTATTAATACAGATAACATCTCGCGCAAAACCTTCCCCAAAGGCAGGAATCCGCAGTAGCATTGTTATTGATGCGCTGCAACATTTCGAAAAACAACGGCTATTTCGGGTGCGCAGCCAGCCAGGTTTTCATTTGCGCCATCTCGGTTTCCTGGGCAGCGATGATACCTTCCGCCAGTTTTTTAACTTCGGGATCTTTGCCGTATTTGAGGACGATCTTAGCCATATCAATCGCGCCTTGATGGTGCGGCAACATGCCTTTCATAAAGTCTACATCAGCATTGCCGGTGTAGGTGATCGACATGTCCTTATGCATTTTGGCCATGGCCGCTTCCGCCTCCAAAGTCGCAGGTGTCATCGCTCCGGACATTTTCATTTTATGGGACTGCTGGGCGATAGCAGGTGCACCGAGCAGAGCCAAAACAGCGATCGTTGCTAAGATTTTAAATGAAGTCATTTCAATTCCCCCGAAAAATAACACGACACCGTTCTTCCCCAAATGCAGCCAAATTACGGCGGCAGGCAAGCCGCGCTTAATTAATAAAGCTGTTGACGAGGGTGTTTTTGTTCTGTATCCGTTCTCTAATAGATATTCGCTTTTTGTTCTCTTTCGAGACACAAAGGAGTGGTCAAAATGAACGCACTTCGTAACTTCCACTACGAGACAACTGAGCCGAGCGTGGCGCAATCGCGGCAGATTAAACGCGATCTGGTGAGCGCAGAATTGCGGCGCGGGCGCGGCGCGCTTTCCAACGCGGGCG
>JAYTYD010000076.1:0-3348 GCA_043742625.1 Methylovirgula sp.
GAGGCTGGCGGGATGATCTTCGCGCTGTAGGATCTTCCATCCAGACCCGAGCTTGGGAAAATGTGTGTCGCCTTCGGGGGCAAGCGCAACTTCGGTCAAATAAACCCGTTTGGCGTGACCGATCGTTTGTGCATAAATCTCGCCACCACCCACAATTGCGATGGCTTCAGCGTCCATTTTAAGCGCCAGCATGTTTGCCAGCGAAAGCGCATCCGCCATATCATGCGCCACATGCACACGCGGCGCGCTAAAGCCTTTGTCGCGGGTGACAACAATGGTTTCGCGCCCGGGCAAAGCTTTGCCGATTGATTGAAACGTTTTGCGGCCCATGACCATCGGCTTACCCAGTGTGAGCGCTTTAAAGCGCTGCAAGTCTGAGCGTATGCGCCAGAGCAGCTTGTTGTCGTTACCAATGACGCGGTTTTGCGCAACGGCAACAATGATCCAGAGGGGCTTCACAGCCCCGCGCTCGCCTGTTCCAGATAGGCGCGCACATAGGGCGCAAAGCTCCGCCAAACCTCGATATGGAAACGGTTTGGCCCGCGGCGCCACAGCACGACATCAGCTTTACCCAGCAACGTGCGCGCGCACGTGTTCACCGCGAATGCGCTTAAACGCAAATCCAACATCACACCGGTATTGAGCAAATCCTCAGCGCGGGATCCCGAAACCTCCAAAGCCATTTGCCGGTGCGAAATATCCACCAAACTGTGCGGCGCGCTAACCAAAACAGCGGTGCCAACCGGTGCGAGCAGAAGCCATTCATCCGGCCCCAGCCAGAGCGCGGATTTTTCGCCCTGAACTTGCACACGGCAAGCCTCGTGCGGCAGCGGCACGCCAAATGCCTGGCCAACTTCCCCCGCTGCGGCCAAACCTGCCCGCAAACTGAACCGCTGCAGAGGTGGCAAGCTGGAAATGCCCACCTTACGGGTCTTGAAATCCGCAAGCCCCTCAAGCGCCGGGCGCCGTAAAATTTCAACCATTTAGGCGCTCTCCCTTGGCGTCATAAAACACCGGCTCAACCACGCGAACGCCGTAAGTTTCATTCGGCATCGGCACATTCAATGTTTCACTCATGCGGGCGCGGCCATTTTCCACCAGCGCCATGGCGATAGAACGGCCAAGAGTTTCGCTCCAATAGGACGATGTCACATGCCCCAGCGCCTTTGTGCCGGTTGCAGGCTTAGCTTCCAGAGTGATTTGCGCCCCCTCTTCCAGCACGACAAGCGGGTTTGCGGTGAGCAGGCCGACAAGCTGCATGCGCTTTGGCGCACAAGTGTCCGGCATCAGCAACCCTCGCTTGCCAACAAAATCCGGCTTCAGCTTGGACACCATGCCGCCTAAGCCCAAATCATCCGGCGTCACCGTGCCGTCAGTTTCCTGCCCGACGATGATGTAGCCCTTTTCGGCGCGTAAAACATGCATCGCTTCGGTGCCATAAGCCACCGCGCCATGCTTCTGCCCTTCGGCAAAAATCGCCTCCCACACCGCGCGGCCATAATCGGTGGGCACATTCACCTCGAAACCCAGCTCCCCGGTAAAGCTAACCTTGAACAGCCGCATCGGCACGCCGCAAATCTCGCCCTCCGCATAGGACATATGCGGCATGTTAAGATCAGCACCGCGCACCAAAGGTGCCAGAATTTCACGCGCCCGTGGCCCCTGCACCGCAATAACCGCATATTGCTCGGTGATAGATGTAAGCCAGCAGGCAAGATCGGTGAACTCAGTCTGGAGATAATCTTCCATCATGTTCAAAACACGCGCCGCGCCGCCGGTGGATGTGGTGATGTGAAAACGGTCCTGCGCCAAACGCGCAATAACGCCATCGTCGATGATGAAGCCTGCCTCGTTCAACATCAGGCCGTAGCGACATTTGCCTATGCCCAGCTTCTCAAACGGGCCGGTATACATCCTGTTGAGAAATTTCCAGGCGTCAGGCCCTACAAGCTCGATTTTGCCCAGCGTCGAGGCGTCAAAGATACCGGCTGTGGTGCGCACGGCCTTAACCTCGGCATTGGTGGCGGCGTGAACCTCGCTGCCAAAATAATGCGCCCGCTTCCATTGGCCTACATCTTCGAATACCGCACCCCTTTCTGCTGCCCAACCATGGATGGCGGTTTTACGTGTCGGATCGAACAAGTCTCCGCGTGACAATCCGGCGTAAATGCCAAAGCTTGTCGGCGTGTATGGGGGACGGAATGTGGTCAGCCCCACCTGAGGCACGCTATTGCCCAGCGCTTTGGCGGCAATGCCAAGGGCATTCATATTGGATGTTTTACCCTGATCGGTCGCCATGCCGGTGGTGGTATAGCGTTTGACATGCTCGATCGAGCGCATGCCTTCGCGCGTCGCCAGCACGATGTCCTTCGCAGTGACATCGTTCTGGAAATCAACAAAAGCCTTGATCTTGCCGGCATCCTTATGCGTGGGCACCGCGCCGGAAATGCCGGCGCTCAGCGGCACGTCGCCCAGCGCATCAAAGGTTTTGAGCGTTCCTGCCTTTTTACCAGCCGCCCGCGCCGCCGCCTCGCCAACCTCATAGCCGGAGTTGAGACAGTCCGTCAGATCAAAGGTGCCGTTGCAGGCCCCCGCGCACGCCATGTCCTGCGCCGCAACGCCCGGCACGAACAGCCCGCGCGCATCATAGTGCAGCTTGCCGCGCGACTGCGAAAACAAATTAACGTTCGGCGTCCAGCCGCCCGAATGCAAAATTACGTCGCATTCGATGTCTTCAAGCGAAGTGACGGTTTCACCTTCAAGCTTGCCGACGCAAGCGCCACTCACCCGCAATCCGCCCTTTGTGCCAGTTAAAACCGCGCCGCGAATGACCCTCACGCCAACGCTTTCAGCCCGCGCGCTCAACGCACCGCCCTCTGCGCGCATATCGACAATGGCCGCAATTTGAACGCCCGCATCGTGCAGCTCAAGCACAGTCTGATACGCATCGTTCGTCACGGTAAACACCACCGCCCGCGAGCCGCACTTCACACCAAAACGGTTGAGCAATATCCGCGCCGCGCCCGCCAGCATGATGCCGGGACGGTCATTGTCCGCAAAAACCAGGGGCCGCTCGATGGCTCCGGTCGCCAGAACCACATGTTTAGCGCGCACCTGCCACAAGCGTTCACGCACGTCCCCCGGCTTCACATCGGCCAGATGGTCGGTAATGCGCTCGCACAGGCCGACAAAATTCTGCTGATAATAACCAAAAGCTGTTGTGCGCGGCAAAGCCCGAATGTTCGGGTGCATTGCCAACACCATGAAAATATCCAGCGGCCACTGATGGGCCTCGCGCCCGTCGATTGTGGCCGTGCCCGCACTCAAAAGCGAGCCGCCAAATTCCGC
>JAYTYD010000077.1:0-12922 GCA_043742625.1 Methylovirgula sp.
ATAGGGCGCGGAAGCCTCTATGTCGGCATCATCGTCGATCTTTTCCGAAACTTTTTTGACAGAGACACCGTTGACAAAAACCAGCCCCGCAGCAATCGCCTCCTGAGCTTTGGTGCGGCTTTCAAACAACCCGCGTGCCACAAGGGCAACGTCAATACGGCTCATGCAATCAAACTCGCACTCAATAAGGATCACCGTTGCGCAATTCATTTTATATCGCGTCAAACGGCTCGGGTTAAAATTTTATAGAACGTAATTTCAGTTGGGAAAAAAAGAATTAAAAAGCCCAAAAAATAACAGCCGACAATAACTGTCCGTAATTTTGGCCTTGAATTATTTAATGCCATATAGCGCAGCGTCAAAAGATCCACGAAATGATCTTGAGCATTTACGTGAAATGAGCCCAAAACCCTTTATGTGCCCCAATACCGTCACACCCGAGAAATCAAGTCCGCCCGAGTAAAATGGCATCTCCAAAAAAAAACTTGCTCAGGGCTTCTTCGCCATATCTCCGATGCTGCGCGCCATCGCCACAAACTCGCTCGGCATCATCACGATGGTCATAGTGTTTTGCTCGGCACCAACCTCGGTGAGCATCTGCATCCGCCGTAATTCGAGCGCAGCCGGATTTTGCATTATGACCTCCGCCGCCTGGCGCAATTGTTCGGCAGCATCGAGCTCCGCCTCTGCCTTGATCAAACGTGCGCGCTTCTCGCGCAGCGCCTCTGCCTCCTGCGCCATGGCGCGCTGCATCGAAGGAGGGATCTCAACATTTTTCATTTCAACAAGTTCGACCTTCACGCCCCATGGCTCAGTCACCTTGTCAATGGAGTGCTGCATGGCCTCGGCGACTGTATCCTGCGCCTTCAAAAGTTCATCAAGCGTATGTTTCCCAAGCAGGCTGCGAAGGGTAGTTTGCGATACCTGCACCACCGCATTCTGCAAGTCGACCACCTCAACTACAGACTTTTCCGGATTAACAATCCGATACCAGATAACAGCATTGACCTTGATAGGCACGTTGTCGCGTGTGATCGCCTCCTGCTGCTCCACTGCTGCCGTCACAGTACGGATGTCAAGCTTGCGTTGCCACTCCAGCAGAGGGATCATAAAATACAACCCAGGACCGGCTGTGCGGACATATCGCCCGAGGAAAAACACCACAGCGCGTTGATATTGCTGCGCCACACGTACACTTTGGAAGAACACCACCACAGCCAGCAGCACCAGCGCGCTTATAACAGGATGCTGCGGTATAACCTCAATTAGACTGTCCATTATTGTCCCCTTCCGATCGCCCGTTTAAGCCTACCCTGCGTCCAACGGCTCTACACCCTTGGGCTTGCCATCGGCCCCGAGCGTGATCTTCTCTATGCGCATTTCAGCGTTCTTGAGCAGCGCTTCGCAGTGTTTTTTCAAAACCTCACCGCGCTCATAGGTGACAATCGAATCTTCGAGGCTCACCTGCCCTTGTTCGAGCTTTTGAACAATGCTTTCCAATTCGCGCATGGCCGCCTCAAATGTCAGGGCAGCCGGGGCATTTTCCACGGATTTGGTTTGACGGTCGTTCACAGAAGACTCCTTTGACGGACCCCTGTCTAGCCTTTTTAGAGCCGCCTGTGAAGCGTATGCCCAGGCTAACTTGCTCGTATCGCTTCCTCAATTGTAAAAACAGACACGCTCTTCTTCAGTTTGGCCACGGTCGCTTCAAGATTTGCCACAAGATGTGTCAGCCGCAGGTTTTCTGCCAGCGCGGTATCAAGCCGTACCTCCAGCGTCAAAGGTTTAGTTAATTTGTTATTGGTCATCGCCGCGGTCAGAAACACAACTCCAATTTGACCTTCATGGCGCCATTTAATTTCTGCGCGCGTCACATCAGGCCGGTTAGGTATATGAATGCTAAATTCTGAAGGCAGGCTCGCATGATCCTTGATCATAATCCGCGCACCGGTTTCAGAAAGGTCTTTTATTTGACACACTCTGTTGAATGCGCCGCCGGCATAGGTGATGTCTGCTTTCAAAAAGCATCTCAGGCGCGGAGACCGGGAAACATTTTCCATAAATTTGGCACCAGCATTTCGAATATTAAAAAATTAGACGATAACTATTAAAATGCGGTTTCTCAGCATAACCAAACTGGACTTAATGTATTTATACTGGCAGAGCGGTGGTTTTTTTCACT
This sequence comes from Methylovirgula sp., assembly GCA_043742625.1. GTDB lineage: Bacteria > Pseudomonadota > Alphaproteobacteria > Rhizobiales > Beijerinckiaceae > JANXSV01. Next base: position 2,183 of record JAYTYD010000077.1, read on the forward strand.
GTACATAAAGCCAGTGGTGATTGCAGGCGCGAAACTCCGGGTAATTGCGTCAATAAATCTGTGTCAATACGCTCAAAATCAACCGAATCTCGATAGGCGACCCGCACCATATAATCTGCCGAACCCGCCAAAAGATAACATTCCAAAACTTCCCGGAAGCGCGCCGCCGCAGCCTCAAACCTGTCCCGTGCCGCGCGGCCCTGCTGATCCAGCGTTACCATCACAAATGCCACACCGCGTATGCCTGCCAAAACCGGATCGAGCAGTATGACATAACCAGCGATCAGGCCAACCTCCTCCATTAGCTTAACCCGCCGCAAACACGCTGAGGGCGACAAATTAACCCGCCCCGAAAGCTCGGCATTGGTCAATCGTCCGTATCGCATCGGCTCCCGAATTATAGCACGATCAATCGTGTCAATATCGATATACGGCATAAAATCACCCATATAGCTTGATTATGCGCATAACATATCAAAATTGTGATACCGCAACAGCGCTTTTGGTGAGATATTGCGTCACTTTAGCGCAAGACTAACCTCAGCATTCCAAGACTAACCTCATCATTCCAAGACTAACCTCATCATTCTGCGGGAGCGTGGCCATGAAAATCGGTGTGCCAAAGGAAATTAAAAACAACGAATTCCGGGTCGGCATGACGCCCTCATCTGTGGCTGAGCTGGTTCATCATGGCCATAGTGTTTGTGTTGAAAAAGGCGCAGGCGAAGGCTCCGGCCTGTCCGACGCCGAATATATAGCAGCAGGCGCAACCATAGTTGACGACCCCGAAACTGTTTACGCCCAAGACATGATCATCAAGGTCAAAGAACCTTTGAGCATGGAGCGTAAACGCTTAAAGCAGGGCCAGATCCTGTTCACGTACCTGCATTTGGCGCCGGATGCCGAACAAACCCACGATCTTCTCGCCTCTGGCGCAACCTGTATCGCCTATGAAACAGTAACATCGCCAAGTGGCGGCCTGCCTCTGCTGACCCCCATGTCCGAAGTGGCCGGACGGCTCGCACCGCAGGTGGGTGCACATGCGCTGGAAAAGGCTGCCGGCGGCCGTGGAATTTTGCTGGGCGGCGTACCCGGCGTTCCAGCCGCTGAAGTGGTCATTCTGGGTGGCGGCGTCTCAGGCACTCATGCGGCAACCATCGCGCTGGGCATGGGCGCAAACGTCACCGTCGTGGATCGCTCCGCTGAAGTTCTGCGCCGCCTTTCAGCGCAATTTGGCACCGGCGTTCGAACTATTTTTTCAACCCGCTCTGCTATTGAAGAGCTGGTCAAGCGTGCGGATCTGTTGATCGGCACAGTGCTGATCCCCGGTGCCGCTGCGCCAAAGCTTGTAACACGCGCTATGTTAAAGACCATGAAACCGGGCTCGGTTATTGTCGATGTCGCCATCGATCAGGGCGGTTGCACCGAAACCTCTCACGCCACAACCCACGCCGACCCAACCTATGTTGTCGATGGTGTGGTGCATTATTGCGTGGCAAATATGCCCGGCGCAGTGGCGCGCACATCGACCTTTGCGCTCAACAACGCAACCTTGCCGTTTGCGCTCGCCTTGGCGGATAAGGGCTGGAAGAAGGCTCTTACAGATGACATACATCTGCGCAATGGCCTCAATATCCATGATCACATGGTTACCTATTCTGCAGTGGCGGAGACGCACGGCCTCAAATATGTCAGCGCCGAAAGCATATTGGGGCTTTAACTAAAGCTCTGAAAACCAGAATGACAACAACATTCTTCCCGCGTAAAATACCATATCCGCCGGGGGTGTTACTTGCTGAAACTAAACCAATTTATGCCTTTCTTTGCTCTGCTTGCAGCCTTCACTCTGTTTGGCCCTGCCCCGCCGCCCATCATGCGCGAACTGGTAAAATCTGAAGCCTTCTCGGTGGCCCATGCCAAATGTATGGAGTGGAGCGACGCGTGTACAACATGCCTGCGCGACACCGATAAAATCTCCTGTTCGCTTCCCGGCATCGCCTGCCAACCTGCTGAAATGGTTTGCAAGCGCGGGGAGTGAGGTTCGGCATCAAATGGTCAAACTTGACCTTTTTGTTCTTCAAAAGCCACCCGCCCCCTCTAATTGACACCACACAGATACGCGTTACACTGACATACAACAACTTACAATAAGGCATCGTCCATGGCATCCGTCCAATTTTCCATCCGCATGGATCCCGCAATCAAGGCTCGTCTCGACGCCGAAGCCAAGCTCGAAGACCGATCAGCGGCCTACATTACCCAGCGCGCTCTTAACGCCTACTTTAAGCACAAGGAACATCTCCGCGCTGTTGTGCAATCATCACAAAAAGAAGTCGATCAAGGTGTTTTTATATCGGGCGGCTCAATGCACACATGGGTCGAATCGTGGCAGACTGAAAATGAGCTGCCGCCGCCAAACCCGGATGTTTTCACGGCAAAGTAGCCAAATATGAAGCTAAGATACGCGCCTTCGACAAAAAGTGATTTGATTTGGTTTCGACGATACTATTCAAAAGCATTTCCCGAAGGCAAAATAAATGCTTCCAAACAATACATCCGATCGGTCAATTTGATTGTGGAAAACCCTGAGATTGGCCGCGAGATGGAAGGCTTAAACACCCGCCTATTCCAAATCGCGCGGACGCCGTTTTCTATTATCTATCAAATTCGTGTGAGTGAAATTATCATCCACAGAATCTATGATCAACGCTCAGAGACCTTTTTCGAGGGGGATGCTTAGCACCCCCCCCCTCACCGCTTCTCCACAAAGCTATCCAGCACCATTTTCCGACCTGCCTTGTCAAAATCAATGGTCAGCTTGTTGCCATCAATGCCTGCCACGTCGCCTGGGCCGAATTTCAAATGAAACACCCGCATCCCGATGTCAAAACCGGAGCCCTGCGGCGCGTAGGAGCTGGCAGCCGGGCGCAGCTCGATTTGTGGAGGCCCTCTGCGGAGCGAGGAGACATCCGCACCTTGTCCGGTCGCTTGCCCCGCGCCGCCTTGTTGCCCAGATTTTTGGCGCGCAGCATTTTGACGCTCCTGCCCGCGCTGCCAGCCCGGCGTGGAATAGCTGCTTGAAAACGTGTTGCTGCGGTCAAACCGGCTTTGGCCGTAGCCACCAAAGTTCTGCGCGCCCGGCGCTTCCACCACTTCCACATGCATGGCGGGCAGTTCATCCAAAAACCGCGACGGAATGGTCACTTGCCACATGCCATGGATGCGCCGGTTCGTGGCAAAAAATATCTTGGCGCGGCGTTTGGCTCGCGTAATACCGACATAGGCGAGCCTGCGCTCCTCCTCCAGCCCGGCCCTGCCGCTTTCATCCAAGCTACGTTGGTGCGGAAACAGCGCCTCTTCCCAGCCGGGAAGAAACACCGTCTCGAACTCCAGCCCTTTGGCGGCGTGCAGCGTCATGATCGACACTTTTTCGCCGCTCTCGCCCTGTTCCACGTCCATCACCAGCGAGACATGCTCGAGGAAAGCGCCCAAATCCTGAAATTCTTCCATTGAGCGGCAGAGTTCTTTGAGGTTTTCCAACCGGGAGGGCGCATCCGGCGCTTTATCGTTTTTCCACATATCGGTATAACCCGATTCTTCCAAAACCAGCTCGGCCAACTCGTTTTGCTTCATAGTTTCAATCTGGCTGCTCCAGCGCGAAAAAGCCTGAACCAAATCCCGCAAAGTTTGGCGAGGCTTAGGTTTAAGGTCTTCGGTTTCAACCATTACCCGCGCCGCCTGCATCAGCGGCACGCCCTGCGCCCGGGCGTAGGTGTGCAAAACTTGCAGTGTCGCATCGCCAAGCCCGCGCTTGGGGGTGTTGATAATCCGCTCAAAAGCGAGGTCGTCGGCAGGCTGCGCCACCATTCGCAGGTAAGCCAGAGCATCACGTATCTCCAGACGCTCATAAAAGCGCGGCCCGCCAATGACGCGGTAGGGCAGACCCAGCGTGATAAAGCGCTCTTCAAATTCACGCATTTGGAACGACGCCCGCACAAGAACTGCCATTTCATCGAGGCTATGTTGCCGCCGCTGTTGCTGCTCAATGTCTTCGCCAACGATGCGGGCCTCTTCTTCCGAGTCCCACACGCCTGTCACAGTAACGCGCTCACCGTCCTCGTCATCGGTGAACAGCGTTTTACCCAAACGCCCGTCATTTTTGGCGATCAAATGCGCGGCTGCGCCCAGAATATGCCCGGTTGAGCGGTAATTGCGCTCAAGCTTGATGACTTTCGCGCCCTTGAACTCATGTTCAAACCGCAAAATATTGTCCACCTCAGCGCCGCGCCACCCGTAAATGGACTGGTCGTCGTCGCCCACGCAGCAAATATTCTGCCGCTTCTGTGCCAGCAGTTTCAGCCAAAGATATTGAACAACATTGGTGTCCTGATATTCGTCCACCATCATATATTTGAAACGGGTTTGATAAAGCTCCAGCACATCCGGGTTTTCACGCAGCAGCCGCAGGCCCTCCACCAGCAAATCTCCGAAATCGGCGGCATTGAGGATTTTCAGACGTTCCTGATAAATCTTATAGAGTTTACCGGCCTTGCCATTGGCAAAAGCAGAGGCTTCACCTGCCTGAACTTTGTCCGGTGTCAGGCCGCGGTTTTTCCAACTGTCGATCAAATAGGCCAGTTGGCGCGCCGGCCAACGCTTATCGTCGATGTCTTCGGCTTTTAACACCTGTTTCAGCAGCCGGATTTGGTCATCCGTGTCCAGAATGGTGAAATCGGATTTTAAGCCGACCAGCTCGGCGTGCCGGCGCAATATCTTGGTGCCAATCGAGTGGAACGTCCCCAGCCAGGGCATGCCTTCGGCTGCCGGGCCAGCCAGCTTACCAAGGCGGTGTTTCATTTCGCGCGCCGCCTTATTGGTGAAGGTCACCGCTAATATTTCATGGGCGCGCACCCGCCCTGTAGCCAGCAAATGCGCAATACGGGTGGTGAGCACCCTAGTTTTTCCTGTACCTGCTCCCGCCAAAATCAACAAGGGCCCATCCAGCGTCTCCACCGCCTCGCGCTGTTCAGGGTTTAAGCCCTCCAAATAGCGAGCCCCGCCTGTGGCCACGGCGCGGGCGCGGGCAGCGATGCCGTCCGCATCAGGCACATAGGGTTCAAGTGGAATAGCGCGGGACACGGCAAAACCTTAACAAAACGAATCGGGAACCCTTAATGTGGGGTGGTAGGGCCAAAATGTCGAGGATAAGGCGTCATACCAGCCGAGTCGGCTTTGGACGGAACCTGCACTGACGAACATGGCATCGGCCAAGCCAAGCGCAAATATATGCTGCGGGAACATGGCAGCGGCGCGCTTAACGTCATGGCCAGCCTTAAAACTGAAATTGAACCGCATAATATCCCGGATAATATTATGAATCCGGACAGAATTTTACAAACGCGCCATAAATCTGATTAGGATTTTGTGCATCCCTCACGCATGTTAGAGTTTGTAAAACATGAGGTAATGTGCGCGAAAGCCTGACCATATTTGCCATTGCGATTATTCTGGTGCTGTTTGCGGCGCTGGTTGGTCCGTATTTTTATGATTGGACGCAGGCGCGCGCCCTAATTGAAACGCGGCTGTCGCGCGCCGTGGGCACGCCAATAAAAATTTCCGGCGACATTGACGTCAAGCTACTACCCACACCTTATTTGATTGCCTCGGGAGTCAGCAATGCGCCCGCGAACCCGGGCGAAGCTAAATTCCAGGCAAAATCAATGCGGTTTGAGCTGGCGGCTATGCCGCTTCTAGGCGGTGACTTGCAGTTTACCGATGCCAGCTTTTACGCACCTGAGTTCACATTTTTCGTTGATGAAGACAATTTCAGCTGGCCCAAATTGCCCAAATCGACCCCGGCATCCGTGCGGTTTGACAAAATTTCAGTCTTCAACGGCGCCCTTCATTTGGTGGATATTAAATCGGGAACGACACAAAGCCTCTTTGGCATAACTGGGACAGCCAGCGCCACTTCCCTGCAAAAAGGGCCGTATAAAGCCGATGGCACACTCAATTTTGCGCAAACCAAAGTACCATTTCATCTTTCAACTGCGGCGTTAGAACCAGAGACTGTTCGAATAAAGTTAAGTGTGGACGAAACTGAGGCCACACCCAAGACTATGCTGGACGGCGCACTCCGGCTCGAAAACACGCTTAAGTTCGAGGGTCAGTTTACCGCGCAAAACAGCTTGCACCTCAGCATGGGTGATCTGCCTTGGTCGGTTTCCGGCCCGATAAGCATCACCCGAAATCAGGCCGTCAGCGAAGCGCTTGAGACTAAAATCGGCCCGGAGGAGCGTCCGCTTAAATTTACCGGATCGGCGCAGGCCGACTTGCTCAATCCGGATCTGCGCTTGCGGCTCAAGGCCGGCACTTTTGATTTTGACGCGCTTTTTGCACCTAAATCGGCTCAAGCCATGCCGCTGGATTTGGCACTAAGGGCGCGTATGCTTTATGGTGAATTGCAGAGCCTCCCAAGAGACTGGCCGCTGAGTGTGGATGTCAAAGTCGATAGTGTGGTGCTGGGCGGTGAACCTATCTCGAATGCCCACCTGAGTATAGAGGACAAGAACGATGCCGTGCCAAGTCTGCACTTGGAGGCCGGCGGCCCGTTTGGCAGCCATATAAAACTGGATGGCACTCTATTTGAACAAAGCAACTTTATCGGCTCGATCGATGCCAGCACCAAAAATGCGGCGGCCCTATTGCAATGGCTCTCCCTAGCGCCGAAAGAGCAAAATCTGTTGTTTCGCAGCTTCGCTTTGCAAGGTCCTGTCGCACTTAACAACGGCCTTTCTTCACCCGACGCAAAGCTCACTTTAGATCGATCCGTGTTGCATGGCGCGCTGAGCTTCACGCCCGCCGCCCTCCCTGCTGGGGCGCATAGCAAGGCGAAAATCACGGCAAATCTGGCCTCAGACGCGCTTGATCTTGATAGCATTCCCGATTTATCGGCTCTGACGCCCTTGGCCGCAGATGCGGAATTGCACCTAAATCTAGACGCCACAACCGTTAAATTCGCCAAGGTTGGGCAGGGTCAGTTGGAAGCAGGACATATCACGCTTGATCTGGCCCGCGCCAATGAAACACTTAACATTAACAGGTTGAAATTCGAGAACATTGGCGGTGCAAATCTCGAAATAACCGGCTCGGTGTCACCAAGCGCGACCATCCTCACCGCGCGCGCTGATGCACAAAAACTGGATGAAATGACCAAACTTCTAGCTAGGCTGTTTCCCGGAACAGTGACGCAAACCTTGAAAAGCCGCGCGGCGCTGCTCGAGCCGCTGCATCTTGAAGTCAGTGCGCAAAGCGCAGGCGATTTCACCGACATGCGCAACGTGCAGAAGCTCGACGTTAGTGGCATTTCCGGCGGATCGCAGATTAGTTTGAGTCACAAAAGTGATGGCACCGGCTTCAATTTAAGCGGAAAAATTCACGCGGACGATATTACGCGGCTCTTTGCCCAAACGGGAGTTCCTACACTGCCGCTGATTGGTCTTGGCAAAGCGGACGTTGGCGTGACCGCTCAAGGCAAATGGGGCGCGCCGGTTCCGGCCCGAATAACTGCAACATTAGCAGGAACCGACCTGAATTTTGCGCCGGTTTTAAACCCCGATTTAACCACATTGTCCGGTGCCTATAGCTTGAAAAGCTCGGACGCCAGCGCGCTCTTGCAGGCGTTGTCGGTGCTTTTGCCAGACATCCAATCCAGATTGCCGCTTAATCTGCTGGGAGATGCCAGCCTCGCTTTTGATAGCAGTAAAATAACATTGCAGGGCGAAGCTGCCGGCACCAAGCTCAGCGGCGGGCTTAGTGTTCAAACGGATGCTAGCCCGGTGCTTAAAGGTAATCTCGCTCTCAACCAACTTGATGTCCAAAGCCTGTTCTCTTTGCTTCTGGGCCCGCAACAAACACCTAAACGCGGCGAACTTTGGAGCGATGCAAAATTCCTCGCTGGAGCGGCTCAATTGCCCGATTTGGCGCTGGCTCTAACCGCCGAAAAGCTCACGCTTTCACCCACGCAAACTGCTGGCAATGCATCGTTCAAGCTAGATTTGAGTGGCGATCGGTTGGCTCTGAGCCAAGCTAACATGGCCTACAATGGCGGCAATCTGGGCGGAACTCTCACCCTGCGCCGCGCTGCCAGCAATGTCTCGCTCAGCGGTGAGGCATCTTTCAACGGACTTGATTTGTCCTCGCTGTTGCTAAGCGGCAAGGCAGATGGAAAAATCTCATTTGCCGCATCCGGACCAAGTGCGGCACAGCTGGTAGGCAGCGCCGGTGGATCCGGCACCCTGACCATTAGCGAGGGCCTCTGGCGCGGCCAAGGCATACCCGCCCTCTATTCTGTGGTTGCGGCAACGGAGCGCGATGAAATTAAAGCCGATGTCACCGCACTGCAATTTGCGTTGACAAAAGAACTCGACAAATACACACGCTCAATCGATGCGGAACCGGCTCCGCTCGCGCTGGCCAATGGTGCTATTAAAATCGGACCGGGCAACCTACTTCCCGGTTTGGCCGCGTTTATGCTTGGCTATGACGTTCGCACTGGCGTGTTCAGTGCCAACACCAGTTTAACGTCCGCCCCGCCAAAGAATTGGAATGGTCCGGCCCCCGCCATCGAGCTTGCCTGGCGCGGCCCGTTTGCCGCCCCCACTCGCATAATCGAGGTTAATGCTTTGGCCAACGCGCTGGCTTCACGCGCCATTGAACGCAACCAAGCCAAAATTGATGCGTTAGACGCCGATATACGCGAACGGGCGCTGTTCGTCCGCCGGATGAAAGCTTTCAAGGATCTGGAACTGCGCCAAAAACAGGAAGAGGACGCGCGCAAAAAGGCCGAAGAGGACACCAAGCGCGAAGAGCTGAAAAAAATTGATGCTCTTAAGGCAGAAGCGCTGAAAAAAGCCGATGAGGCTACCCGCCGCAAAACAGAAGGAATTAAGCCCGCTACGCCTCTAGTGCAAGAGCTTCCCCTAGTGCCTGAGCCGCCGCTGCAGCTGGAGCCGCCCGTCGCGCCTCAAGACGCGCCGTTGCAGCTTACACCTTGAAACAAGTCCGTTAAGAGGTCTTTTTCTGCGCCTCGCGCAAACAGTAAACCCTCAGTGAAGACGACAAATTTGCACCCTTGCGCGTGCGGTCTATATCAGCCACCAAAGCCGCAACAGAAAGCGAGCGCGCAGCGGCGTTGGCTTTTAGCGACATCCAAAACTCCTCCTCCAAAGATACTGAGGTCGAGTGCCCTGCAACCACCAGGGAGCGCTTAATCACCCGTCCTGATGCGATTGGATCATCTTTCATGGTCTTCTCCTGTATTCTGATTTAATTCTGCAGGCACATTACGTTTGTGAGCGGAATGTTTGCGTAAAGCAGACAAGTTTACACGTAAACTATTCTGTTTTTCAATCTTCGTTTGTCCAAAATCGAGACGATTTTGAACCGAGGTACGCTCTTTGTCAGCTTTCGCTAAGCTTTTTTTGCGCATTCTTAGATTTATAACTTCGCCCATGTGATGTTCCACGCAAGACAATGCTAACGCTTATTTGCGTTAACCTCACATATTTACCTTCGAAAATCGAAAATAGACAAATGCAAATGTTCAATCGGGCAATGGGGGCAGCTAAATCGCAGATTAATCTTGCACTATTAGCAGCATTGATCAGCAATGCTACAAAACAGATGCGCCTAAGCTCATACACTCCGGCAAAACCCGGTTGTTATTCATCGTTCTATTTTTTTCGGAACGCGTCAATAGAAACAATTTTCGTGTCTTTTTCCGGCGATGCCCCTTCAGTCGGTTTTGGAGTTTCAGGAATTGCGGAAACTGTTGCAGCAGGTGCCGGGATTTTCGATGCAGCCGCGCTTTTCAATTTGAGCGCCACCGCCGGGGTTTTGGCTTCTTTGGCGTCCTTGGCCGCCAATTTTAGCCCGGCGGCGGATGGAAGTTTCGTTACTGTTCCGGCCGCCTTCTCGGTGTCCGGCTCAACCGGCAAGTTTACTTCAAATTTCAATCCAAATTCCGCGGCAGGATCCGAAAACGCGCTCAAAGACTCGAATGGAATTAACAGCCGCTCTGGTACGCCGCCAAATGACAACCCGACTTCGAAGAAACTGTCCGTTACGGCCAAATCCCAAAACTGATGTTGTAGAATAATCGTCATCTCATCGGGATAACGCGCCTTCATCCGATCAGAGAGACGAATACCGGCTGATTTCGTTCGGAAAGTGATAAAAAAATGATGATCACCACGCAAACCATCTTTGGCAGCGTCTTGCATGACCTTGCGCACCACGTTGCGCAAAGCCTCTTGAACCATCAAATCATACCGGATTAAATCACTCGCCATAAATCAACCTCAGCCCGGCCTTAACCATCAAACAACCGTGCTTCATTATACCGCAAATGCAAACGTTGAAACACAGCAAATGTTCCGGTTTTTGCAAATTAATTCAGGGAAACAAGCGGCTGAGCTGTTAACCAACCATTCAAAGACGAATAAGGACTTCAAATGCAATCAACACGCGGGAATTTGGAAGTGGAGGTTTCTGTTGCCAGGTACCTCCGAACCCCGCCTTACAGCGCTAACCGCAAGGGCTTTGATTTCGGCGCTTGCACTGCGTTACGCAGCGATTGCAACCGGAGCATAGTTGTCATTTGCAACTAAGAAATGGCCCGATAACGACGGTACCATACCGGGCAAAAGTTCACTCTTTACACCCTCGTCGATCCTATTT
>JAYTYD010000078.1:0-5695 GCA_043742625.1 Methylovirgula sp.
TAACGTCGCCGGATTTAACATAGCGCTCTTCACCGGCACCATGCCCTGCCAAACCCCACAAATTTGGCCGATAATCAATATCGAAAAGCACCTTACGACTATGCTTTTTTGCGTAGGCAATCGCCAAACGCTGCGCTTCGGCGGTGTTTGCTTTGGCAAAATGGGTGCCGCTGACCAAAATGGACTTCGAGGAGGCAATGAATGCTTCATCAATGTCTTCCGGGCATAAGGCCAGATCGGCACAATTATCGCGATAGAAAATCAAAGGGAAGGTGTGCTCATCACGGATCCCCAATAGAACCAACGCGGTGAGCCTGTCTTTATCGGTTTTTATGCCGGAAACATCTACACCCTCACGGGCGCACTGTTCGCGGATGAAGCGCCCCATATGCTCATCGCCAACTCTCGTTATGAGCCCTGATTTGAGGCCAAGCCGCGCAGTGCCAATTGCGATATTGGTGGGGCAGCCGCCAACCGCTTTTGAAAAGCTGGCCATATCTTCTAAGCGGCCCCCTACCTGCGCGCCGTAAAGGTCAACGCTTGAGCGACCGATGGTGATGACGTCAAGAACAGGAGCAGTCATGAGTTTGCCTTACGAGTTAGGGTCAAGCGGCGCATCCCCTGCGCCCATTACATTCTGGTCGAAATCAATATTGGCCCCCGTGAGCAAGCCGGATTCGTCACTGGCCAGAAAAGCGCAGGCACGCGCCACTTCTTCAGGATTTATCAATCTGCCAAACGGCTTGGATTTGATCGCCTCCTGCAGCCAACCGTCTTGTGCATCATGATATGTTTTCATAATGCGGTCTTCGCCGGGCGTCGACATCCAGCCTATGTTGAGGCCATTCACGCGGATTCGGTAACGAACCAAACTATGGGCGACATTTTTGGTAAGCCCCGCGAGCGCCGCTTTTGAGGCGCAATAGGCTGAAATAAAAGGTTGACCACCGTGTGCCGACATCGATTGAATGTTGACTATCGCACCAGGAATCTTCTGCGCCGTCATGATTTTTGCAGCCTCCTGAATCAAAAAGAAAGGGCCGCGCACATTGACATTGAACAGCTCATTATAGCGCTCCTCGCTTGTATCAAGAATGGTGCCGCGGTCAGTTAAACCAGCCGCATTAATCAAAATATCAATGCGTCCAAAATTATGTTCCGCCGCGACGATCACCGCGCGGCAGTCGGCGACCTTGGCCAAATCCGCCTGCACGAAAACAGTTTTGCATCCGGCTTCCGAAAGCGTGGCAGCAACCTTGGAGCCTCTGTCGGAATTTCTGCCGCATATCACCAGCCCGGCGGCGCCGCGAGCCGCAAATAATCGGGCAATGGCCTCGCCAAGGCCCTGAGTTCCGCCGGTTACCACGGCAATTTTGCCGTTCAAGCCGGCAGGCTGGTTTGCATCTAAGAGTGACATGTTGTGCTCCTTAAACCTAAGGGCCGACGCGGGACCTGTTCAAACGCATTTAAGTTAATAGAACAGAAATTCTATTCTATAGTCGTTTCAGAATATACATTCTTTTTAAAAAATCGACTGACCGGTATATCGGTAAGAGGCAAGTTTGACAGGGGATTGAATTTTCTGCCTTGCGACTGTCATACTCGCCCCTTATGACCATTTTGAGATTGTCTTAAAGATTGGGGAGAAGATCAGCGATATGGGTGATGTATATCAGCCTGATCCGCCCGAAACCGAGCTGATCAGCAGTTCAAATCAAAATGTTTGGCGAATCGTCGGCCTTGTTGCCAGCGTTGCCATCATCGGATTGTCTGTTTTCGTTTTGGCACGGACGCTGAACAAAATCGACATCGGCGAGTTGCGCGGCGCATTTCAACGCACACGGCTCGAACAGTTTTTGATGGCTGGAGTTTTTACCGCCATATCTTATGCGGCCCTCACAGGATATGATGCTCTGGCACTGCGGCATTTGCGCTCGAAAATTCCGTTTTCGATTACCGCGCTTGGATCATTCACCTCATATGCCATCTCTTTCACTTTGGGCTTTCCACTGGTGACCGGTGGCGCGGTTCGATTTTGGACCTATGCGCGGGCGGGGCTTTCTGCCGGGAAAGTGGCGAGCTTAACCATTATTGCCGGCATCACCTTTTGGCTCGGAATGGGCACTGTTCTGGGTTTGGGGATGATTTCGCAGGCGGAAGCCATTGCGGAGCTTAACCAATTCAAGGTGGACTTGAACATCACCATCGGGCTTTGTGTTTTAGCCGTTGTATTTGCCTATTTGATTTTTGTCTCTCGTGCGCGACGCAGGGTGCGTTGGCAAAAATTCCGGCTTGAATTGCCCGGCTTGCCCGTCACGCTCGGCCAAATGTTTTTGGGTGCGATTGACGTTTGTGCCGGTGCTGCTGCGCTCTACGTGTTGCTGCCGCCGGAACATGGCATGGCGTTTTTAACTTTCGCCGCTGTTTATGTGTTTGCGGTTATGCTTGGTATCGCCAGCCACGCCCCCGGCGGTATCGGAATTTTTGAAGCGACCATGCTGAAGGCGATCCCGAATTCATCCACCTCGGCCTTGCTGGCATCCTTGCTTATGTTTCGCATGCTGTACTACGTCGCACCGTTCATTCTTGCTTTGGCTTTGCTGGGTGCAAATGAAATTTTGCGGCGTTGGCAGGGCCTACGAACCGCCATGGACGAAACTGAAGAATAGGATGTGGTTATGGCCAGTTTTCAGTGGGCCGGAACGGTCGGACAGTTTGCCGCTGCATTGTTAGAAACCTTGCCGCATCCTGCTCTGATCATCGACGAAAATGTTCGCATTGCTGCTGCCAACGGTGCGGCGAGAAAAATTCTGCCGAATCTCCGCCTGCGGGAACCGCTGATTTTGGCGCTGCGCGCGCCTGATGTTTTGGAGTCGGTGGCGCGCGTGCTCACATCCCGCCGCGCCGAGACAACGTTGCTGCATGAGCGGGTGCCGCTGGAGCGAGTTTACGAAGTTTCGATCACACCGCTCGAAGTCCCCAGCCAAAGCGTTGCTGCCGTGGTTCTAACTCTGACCGATTTGACCGAAGCCCGCCGCCTGGAACAAATGCGAGTTAACTTTGTGGCCAATGCCAGCCATGAATTGCGGACACCGCTCGCATCTATCCTCGGATTTGTTGAAACCTTACAAGGCCCGGCAAAGGACGATTCGCATGCTCGTGGTCGGTTTTTGGAAATTATGCGCGATCAGGCACGCCGCATGTCGCGTCTGGTCGATGATCTTTTATCGCTTTCCCGCATCGAGCAGAAAGCCCATGTGAGGCCGGAGCAGCGCGTCGATCTCAGTTTAATTGTCCGTCATATTTGCGAAACTCTACAGCCCTTGGCAAAGGAGAGCGCCGTTCGTCTTGATATTCACGTTGAACCCGACTTGCAGATTGCCGGCGACCATGACGAACTGGCGCGGGTCACCGAGAACCTTATAGAAAATGCAATTAAATACGGGGTTTGGGGTCAATCAACCGAAACTGATCGGGTAGAGGTGTCTCTTATTCATGACGGCAATGAGGCACGGCTTGCTGTGCGGGATTTTGGACCCGGGATCGAAGCTGACCATTTGCCGCGCCTGACCGAACGCTTTTACCGGGTTGATGATGGCTTAAGCCGGGCCAAAGGCGGAACGGGACTTGGTTTAGCCATCGTCAAGCACATTGTTGCGCGACATCGCGGGCGCATGAACATTGAGAGCCAGATAAATCACGGCTCGGTTTTCTCTGCGAGTTTTCCACTGGCTTCTGTCTGACATATATACAATGTATCAATTACTTAGATTGTCACAATAATGTTACTCACTTGTCATATAAAGGTGACGCAAAGCCGCTAGAAAAGTGCGCGTCGGCTCGAAGTGAGCGGCTCTAAGAGGCTTTGGCCTAAAACGAAAGAGGCATCTATGCAATTTTCAATTTCCCGTGTCGCCATGGCTGTCGCCTTTGCTGCGACCAGCACCACGACCGTTCTTGCCGCCGATATTTCCGGCGCAGGTGCAACATTCCCTTTTCCGCTTTATGCAAAATGGGCTGAAAACTACAAGAAAGAAACCGGGAATGGTTTGAACTATCAGTCGATTGGATCGGGCGGCGGCATTAAGCAAATTATTGCCAAAACCGTGACCTTTGGCGCAACCGACGCGCCGATGACTGCGGAAGATCAGGCCAAGAATGGCCTTGTCATGTGGCCGATGGTTATGGGCGGAATTGTCGCTGTTGTGAATCTTGAGGGTATCAAATCTGGCGATTTGGTTATCGACGGTCCAACGCTCGGTGATATTTTTACTGGTAAGATCACCAAATGGGACGATGCCGCAATAAAGAAGCTAAACCCGAAGGCGGCACTGCCATCGGACGCGATCACAGTGGTGCATCGTGCTGATGGTTCGGGCACAACATTCAACTTTACCAATTATCTCGACAAGGTTTCCACCGAGTGGCACGCGAAGGCGGGTGTGAGCCAGTCTCCGGAGTGGCCTGTTGGCGTTGGTTCCAAGGGCAATGAAGGTGTTGCTGGCACCGTTGGCCAGACCAAGGGTTCGATTGGTTATGTTGAATATGCTTACGCAAAACAGCAGAAGCTGACATATGCAAACATGATTAACAAGGATGGCAAGACGGTTACGCCGACGCTGCCTGCTTTCCAAGCTGCTGCATCGAACGCAAACTGGGAGAAGGCTGTCGGTTATTACGAAGTGTTGACCAATGAGCCGGGCGCTGAGTCTTGGCCGATGACAAACGCTACCTTCATCCTGATGTATAAAGAGCCTGCCGATAAGGTAGCCTCTGCCGAGGCGATCAAGTTCTTCGATTGGGCCTACACTAATGGCGGAAAGACTGCAGAAGAACTTGATTATATTCCGATGCCGGCAAATGTCGTGGCTCTGGTTCGTAAGACTTGGGCTGCCGAGCTGAAGAACAAGTAATCATCCTGCGGGTTATGCTATCGACCTTGCGCCGCTTTTTGTGGCGCAAGGTCGTCAATGAGGGGTATGACAGTGACGGACGTAGCCATGGCATCCGAAGAACAGAGTACGGTTTCATCAGCAGCAATGCGCGCGAAAGCGCTGAAAAGTTTCATTCTGGGCGATGCCATCTTCCGGCGCATGACACTTTCCGCTGCCATTCTTGTGCTGGTTTTGCTTGGCGCGATTATCGGTTCACTGGTGATCGGCTCTTATCCTGCCTTGGCGAAATTTGGATTCGGTTTTTTAACCAGCGAGCGCTGGAACACAGACCAAGAGATTTTCGGTGCTTTTGCGCCCATTTACGGCACCATCATAAGCTCCTTTCTTGCCATGGTGATCGCCGTTCCGGTCGGCTTGGGTATTGCGATATTTCTTACCGAACTTTGCCCGCAATATCTGCGGCGGCCAATTGGCATCGCCATTGAATTGCTGGCCGGCATCCCGTCAATTATTTACGGAATTTGGGGCTTTTTCGTCCTTGCTCCTTTTCTAAAAGAGCATGTCATGCCCGGCTTGGTGTGGTTTTTTGCGCCCATTCCGGTGCTAAACACTCTGTTTGGCGGTCCAGGCTACGCTGCCAGCCTGCTCACTGCGGCACTTATTCTGGCAATCATGGTTCTACCATTCATCACTGCCATCTCACGCGATGTGTTTTCCACTGTACCACCCGTGTTGAAAGAAGCGGCTTTCGGCATCGGTTGCACCACGTGGGAAGTGGTGAAAAACGTGGTGATACCCTA
>JAYTYD010000079.1:0-4266 GCA_043742625.1 Methylovirgula sp.
CGGGAGCCGCGATGGCCTTTTGTCCCGCCCGGTGACGGAACATGTCTGATGATTGAAAAGTCGACCATGAATACACCCATCCTGCTCGCGAAAGTGCGGACTAACGCTTAAGTAGCAATGAACGCGAGCAAACACAACCTATAAGTGTTTTACTTGTTCAAGAGTTTATTTGATCGAAAATTTTACTTGGGCAAAAATTTTACTTGGGCAAAACTTTTACTTGGGTACGCTGGTTTGCAAAGCCAACGCATGTAATACGCCGCCCATTTGTCCGCCAAGCGCCTCATAAACCATTTTATGTTGAGCCACGCGGGTTTTGCCGTGAAAAGCAGCCGAAATTACGCTGGCAGAATAATGATCGCCATCTCCGGCCAGATCCCGAATCTCCACCTGCGCATCAGGCAAAGCCTTTTTAATCAAGCGTTCTATCTCTGCTGATTCCATCGCCATTTTAGCTGCCTTCCTTCGTACTTATTTCCGCTGCCAAGGCCTTCTCCAGTCGCGCTGCCACATCGCGCACCGGTTCAACACAGCTCACGACCGTGCCGCCGACCATCACCAAAGAACATTTGGTCGGCTCTGTCTGCGTGATAGCCAATACATGCTCCGCCCGCACAAAACACGCCCCACTCAGTGCCTTCATTTCAACCAGCAACATTTTATATATCTCGCAACCGTCTCACCCCATCTGCGCCATATAGGATGGCAACCAACGCTCATGCGCTGTCTTGAGATCATGCACAGAAATGGGCGCTTCGCCATCCAATAGCAAGTCTTTCCCGCCAACAGTCCCGATCACGCTCAAATCCACTCCGGCCGCGGCGGCTTGCGCAACCACGCTTTTAACGGAAGCCGCCGTGCAGGTGAGGATGTAACGCGCTTGGTCTTCACCAAACCATAAGCCATGGGCCGGAAGTTTTGAGCCTGTCTGCACGATGGCACCCAAATTTCCGGCCATTGCCATTTCAGCCAAACCCACAGCCAGACCGCCGTCAGACAGGTCATGCGCTGCGGTTGCCATTCCATTCAAAATCAGACTCCGGACAAAATCACCGTTCTTGCGTTCAAGCCCCAAATCTACCGGTGGTGGCGCACCTTCCTCACGACCGCAGATTTCAGCAAGATAAGTGGATTGGCCAAGCCAACCCTTTGTCACGCCGATCAACAGGATTGCATCACCGGCCATTTTGAAAGCGAGCGTGGCCGCCTTAGCAACATCGGCAATCACCCCGACACCGCCAATTGACGGCGTGGGCAAAATACCCTTGCCTTGAGTTTCATTATAAAGTGACACGTTCCCCGACACGATCGGGAAATCCAACGCCAACGCCGCCGCGCCAATCCCCTGAATACAGCCCACCAGCTGCCCCATATATTCCGGCTTTTCCGGATTGCCAAAATTGAGATTGTCAGTGAGCGCCAACGGTGTCGCGCCAACCGCGGTAAGATTGCGCCAGCATTCTGCCACAGCTTGCTTACCGCCTTCAAACGGATCGGCTTCGCAATAGCGCGGCGTCACATCGGTGCACATGGCGAGACCCTTAGGCCCGTTAGCCACCCGCACCACGGCGGCGTCGCCGCCCGGACGCTGCACTACGTTGCCACCAATAATATGGTCATATTGCTCCCACACCCAGCGCTTTGAACACATGTCGGGAGCAGCCAGGATTTTTAAGAGGGCATCAGCGGTGGACAGCGGCGCTTGGATTTCAGCGGCTTCAAGAACAGCGCGCTTCGGCGTTGTCACATGGGGGCGATCATAAAGCGGAGCCTCGTCGCCAAGTTCCTTGATTGGCAAATCCGCCTTCACAACGCCGCCATGCTTGATGACAAAACGCAATGTGTCGGTGGTTTTTCCGATCACCGCAAAGTCCAACCCCCATTTAACAAAAATCGCCTTGGCCACCTCTTCCATGCCGGGTTTTAAAACCATCAACATACGTTCTTGAGATTCCGAAAGCATCATTTCATAGGCGGTCATGCCCTCTTCGCGGCAGGGCACCTGGTCAAGATCAAGCTCTATTCCAAGATCGCCTTTTGCCCCCATTTCCACCGCTGATGACGTTAAGCCGGCCGCGCCCATGTCCTGAATAGCAACCACCGAACCGGACTTCATCAGCTCCAAAGTGGCTTCCAGCAGCAGCTTTTCGGCAAAGGGGTCCCCAACCTGCACAGTCGGGCGCTTCTCATCCGCGTCAGCTTCAAAGGCCGCCGAAGCCATGGTTGCGCCGTGAATTCCGTCACGGCCCGTCTTGGAACCCAGATAAACAATCGGATTGCCGATGCCAGTGGCCTTGGCATAAAATATCTCGTCGGCCTTGGCGATACCCACCGCCATAGCGTTGACAAGGATATTGCCGTCATAGCGGCTGTGGAACCCCACTGAGCCGCCCACGGTCGGCACGCCAAAGCTGTTGCCATAGCCGCCAACACCCGCCACCACGCCGCTCACCAGCTGGCGGGTTTTCCAATGGTCTGGAGAACCGAAACGCAACAGGTTCAGGCAGGCAATCGGCCGCGCACCCATGGTGAATACATCCCGCAAAATGCCGCCCACGCCGGTGGTCGCACCCTGATAAGGCTCAATAAAAGACGGGTGATTATGGCTTTCCATTTTAAAAACACAGGCGTCGCCATCCCCTATGTCGATCACTCCGGCATTTTCGCCTGGCCCCTGAATTACCCAAGGCGCTTTGGTTGGCAGGCCCCTCAGGTGCAGCCTTGAGGATTTGTAAGAGCAATGCTCGTTCCACATTGCTGAAAAAATACCCAGCTCGGTAAAGCTCGGCACACGGCCCACCAGTTTCAAAATGCGCTGATATTCGTCAGGCTTCAAGCCATGAGAAGCAACCAGCTCCGGCGTGACAGGCGGTTCGGCTGGTGCGGGGTTTTCTGAAGGGGAGCCTGGGGCCAAGACGTTCTCGCATCGTTGAAAAAACGCCAGTGCGCGGGCGCTTAACGCAAGCCACAGGCAATAAGGCGCAAAATGCCCCGGCGCAACCTTCAAACGCACCGGTTTCCCGGCATTAGCGCAAATTTTATCATCTGCAATAACACGTGGTTAGCTATGGCAATGCGAAAATTGCTTCAAACTCGAACCACCCCCGATTTTACTAACTCAAGGTAAGTACACGTTAATATTTGGAGCGCGATGCTTATTGATAGTTTGAAACTATGAACTACGTCCTTTTTAGGAATCGCACGATGAATATCAAACGCAACTTCCTCAGCCTGCCGATGCAATTTCTGCACTGTAAAAAAGGCAACGTCGTGATGTTTTTCGGCTTTGGCCTCATCCCGATCATCGGCATGGCCGGCGCTTCCGTTGATTACCTCACCGCTTCCAAACTGAAAACGCAGTTGCAATCCGCCGCTGACTCCGCAGCCTTGCATTTGGCACATGAGGCCCGCACCTCTACCGCATCCCAGTTGCAAACCCTCGGCCAAAACTACATCAACGGGGCTTTCTACCTCTCTAACCAAGCTGCCACGCCGGTTGTCACCGTGACAGCCGACACCACTAATAAGTTGGTCACCGTTGCAACGTCATCTGTGGTCAAAGGTTTCTTTTCCAAGCTGATGGGCCAGCAGAATAGCACCATTCATGCCAAGGCGACGGCCTCTTATGTTTTAAATAAGATCGAAGTCGCTCTGGTACTCGATAACACCGGCTCCATGGCGGATTACGGCAAAATGACAGCGCTTAAAACCGCTGTAGGTAATTTCATCACCGGGCTTGAGAACTCCGTCATCAGCAATGGTGATGCAAAGCTATCGGTTACGCCATTTAACTCGGAAGTTCAGCTCGATAACGCATCAAGTTCGCCTTACAGTAACACCTCGGCATTTGCCAACAGCGGCCTGATCAAATATGGCACTGGCGTTTTTGACATGAGCCAATACAACTGGCCCTCCTACTCCCCTCAGATCAGCACCAATCAGGCCAAGTGGACCGGTTGCCTGGCAGACCGCGATGAAGTGACGACAGGCAGCGGAAGCAATATAGTAATTGACCCGAATTTGTGGGACGCGACCGCCGCGCCCGCCGTCTTGGGCAATTCGGCTTCGCTTTACGTTGCCGCGCCGTGCCAGTTTAGCAGTTTGGCAAAATTCTCTCCGCTGACCACAAATTTGGAATCCATTCGCACCATCACCAATTCCATGCAGCCGAACGGCAACACCGATATTCCGATCGGATACAATATTGGTCTGATGTCTTTGAATGCAGCCAGCCCGTTTGGTACAGGCGCATCGATACCCACCGGC
>JAYTYD010000080.1:0-1569 GCA_043742625.1 Methylovirgula sp.
ACTCGATCTCGTAGTGGTCAACCGCCGCGACAATGTGGAGATCTGGCGTAACACTTCAACCGATCTAGGTCATTTTCTGGAGATCAAACTCCAGCAAGACGGGCCGAACCGCAACGCGGTAGGTGCGTGGATTGAAGTGAAAGAGGAAGGTGGCCACATCATGCGCCGTGAGAATTTTATCGGCGGCGGCCACGCCTCGGGCGCAGCGGGATTTTTACACTTTGGCTTGGGCTCACAAACTGCAACGCAAATCCGCGTGCAATGGCCGAACGGTGGTTGGGATGGTTGGCAAGATGTGAAGGCGGATGAGTTTTATGTGGTGGAGCAAGGCAAAGCCCCACGGACTTGGTAAAGCCCCTAGATGACGGCATTAAATAGGAGTGTCCATCCAGAGCTTAATTGCTGCGTTCTGATAGAACCCCTTTAATCCCCTTTCACCGAACTCCTTTTTCTGCGATTGAATACCTAAAAATTAGGGAGACGAACATGTCCACCATCCGCCTCACCATGGCGCAAGCTTTGGTCAAATATCTCGTCAATCAATTTACCATGATTGGCGGCAAGCGTGAACCCCTGTTTCCTGGCGCCTTTGGTATATTCGGGCACGGCAATGTGACTTGCTTGGCGGAAGCCCTTTACGAGGTGAAAGATATTCTCCCGGTCTGGCGCGGGCAAAATGAACAATCCATGGCGATTGCTGCAGTGGCGTTTTCCAAAGCCAAGTTGCGCCGCCAGATCATGATCGCGACGTCGTCCATCGGTCCCGGTGCCACCAATATGATTACCGCAGCGGGCGTGGCCCATGCCAACCGCTTGCCCATTCTCATTCTGGCAGGAGACACTTTCCAAAGCCGCAGACCTGACCCTGTGTTGCAACAGGTGGAGCATTACGGCGTTCCAACAACCACGGTGAACGACGCGTTCAAACCGGTGTCGCGTTATTGGGACCGCATCACCCATCCTGAGCAAATTATCTCGTCGTTGCCGCAAGCTGTGGCAACCATGCTTGACCCCGCCGATTGCGGCCCCGCCTTCATCGGCTTGCCGCAAGATATTCAGGAATTAGCCTTCGATTATCCGACCACTTTTTTCACACCAACCGTGCATGAGATAGCGCGCAACCGACCAGATGCAAATCGTCTGAAGGCCGCCATCGCAGTGTTGAAATCCGCTAAGCGACCAATGATTATCTCTGGCGGCGGTGTGCGCTATTCCGGCGCTGAAATTGAGGTGGCAAAATTCGCCGCGGAATATGGCATCCCCATTGTTGAAACCATGGCCGGCAAAGGTGCCGTCATTCATAGCCATCCCACCTACACTGGCCCAATAGGTGTCACTGGTTCAACCTCAGCCAATAACATCGCCGCTGAAGCGGATGTGATTTTGTCAATCGGCACACGGTTGCAAGATTTCACCACGGGATCTTGGACCTGCTTTAGGCATGACGCGCAATTCATCTCCATTAATGCGGCGCGTTATGATGCCGTCAAACACCGCGCCATTGCAGTGGTGGGTGATGCCAAGGTGACGATTGAAGAATTAGTGCCTGCTATGAAAGGCTTTAAAGTC
>JAYTYD010000081.1:0-1549 GCA_043742625.1 Methylovirgula sp.
GGCAGCAACCATCCGCTTGCGACCCTCCGACATGGCTACTTCCAGCTGTCGGTCACCTTGAGCAAATACCGCCTCAAAGCCGGCGCGGAAGGCATGCCGCAAATCCGTGTCGGCGTTGAACTTGCAAATGCCAGCGGCCCGTGCGTCCCGCACTTCCTGCTCTGTCAAGCCAGACGCGCCATGCAAGACCAGCGGGATACCGGTCGCCGCCTTGATCTCCTGAATACGCTTAATACTGATCGGCTCCTGCGGGCTGTCGGGGATGACGCCGTGCACAATGCCAACAGAGATGGCCAGCGTGTCGACTCCCGTTTCCGCCACAAAGCGCCGGGCTTCTGCAACATCGGTATAATAGTCCGACCAGTTGACCTTTTCACCTGCGTCGGGAATTTTCCCCAGCTCGGCTTCAATCGGCACGCCAAATGCGTGGGCAATATCTACGATGCGACGTGTCGTAGCAATATTTTCCTCAAATGGCAGATGGGCGCCGTCATACATGATGGACGTGAAGCCCAGCCGCAGCGCCTCAATCACTTCATCCCAGCTGCCGTGATCAAGGTGGATGACCACATCCGCATTGGAGCGTTCGGCAATCCGCCGGGTCAGTTCATAAGCGCGGCGCACACCCATATGCGGTATAATCGCGCGGCCTACTTGAAGGATCACAGGAGATTTTGCTTCTTCTGCTGCCCATACTAGGGCCTCGGCTGTTTCATCATTATGCATATTGAAAGCGCCGATCGCATAACCGCCCTTGCGTGCGTCTTCGATGATGGCGCGGGGATCAACTAATCTCATGGGCGTGTTCCTCGTTTGATAGTGTTGTTTGTTGGTTATGATCCGGCCCAATCTGAAGGCGTCTTCAGGCGGCGCTGGCCCCCCGCGTTTTGATCTCTTGCGGGGCCGCAGTTGAAAAAGTTTTTCACAGCGCCACCGGAATGGCAAAACGCTCGATGTAGCGTTTGAAGCCGGCAACCTCGGTGTTCCTGTGCTGGCTATCCCATTTAAGGTGGCTGGCCAGAATATCGGCTGCACGTTCGACAATGTCGATCCCGCACGTGTCGTTAAGGCCAATCATCGTGCGTCGCACCAGCACATCTGTCAATGTACGTGCAAATTCATGCTGGTAGGTGAACAATAATTCCGCAGCGATTGCGCCCGTGGAAGTGTCGATAACCTCAAACAGTGTCGGATCGCCGAGGCCATATTCAATAATATCGCTGGCGCGGGAGCCGTAGATGTCAACCAGCCGGTCAACTGTCATCTGCGACACCCCGGCGGTACGCGCCAGATCATTACGATAGCTTTTCCAGTCGCCTACACGTGCGCCGGGAAATGGTATGCTGGCGGTGAGACAGCGCGGCGACTTTTTGCCAAGCTTTTTGAAAATGATATCGACCGCTTCTTCGGCAAGGCTGCGATAGGTCGTCAGCTTGCCACTAACGATTGACAGCAATCCGCTCTGGTTTGGTGCATGATCGTGAATGACATGGCTGCGCGAGACGTTCCACTCGGACGTATCGGGCACATATGGCAACGGACGTACGCC
>JAYTYD010000082.1:0-13290 GCA_043742625.1 Methylovirgula sp.
GCATACTTTATTCGTCGTGCGCTTTAAATTAAGCGTCCGTTTGTCCAAGGAGAATTTTATGAAGCTTACCCGCGCCAAACTCGTCATGCGCTCCAAAACATTGACCCGCTCCAAAATCTTGCGCGCTTTACCCTTCGCCATTGTGTTGATCGGCGTTACGTCCATCAGTTCTTGGGTGCAGGCCGCAGAAAAGCGCATTGCCTTGGTCATTGGCAACGGCGCTTATAAAACCGCACCACTTACCACTCCGGCCAATGATGCCGGACTGATTGCCCAAACTTTGCAGGCGGCCGGTTTTGACGTGGTCGGCGCGCGTGACCTTGATATGGCAACCATGCGTGCATCAGTCCGTGAGTTTCTCGACAAGGCCAATGCGGCAGGCCCTGATACTGTGGCGGCGGTGTATTTCTCCGGTTATGGTTTGCAATACGAGGGCGATAATTATCTTATTCCGGTGGATGCGCGGCTGTCGCGGGAGACTGATATTCCGCTTGAAGGTTTACGCGCTTCTGACCTGACCAAGGCACTGACCGCGGTGCCGCTCAAGGCCCGTATTGTGATCGTGGACGCCGCGCGCAAAAATTCGTTCCTAAAAAGCTCTGCCCAGATTGCCGGTGGCTTGGCACTGGTTCAGCCAGACGCCGGAACATTAATTGCATTTAACGCCGCGCCCGGCACGGTCGGGCCGGATGAAAAAGAGTCCTACAGCCCTTACGCCACAGCTTTGGTTGAGATGATCAAGCAAGGCGGCCTGCCGCTGAACGACCTTTTTGAGCAGGTGCGGTTGCGTGTTAACGATCTTACTCAGGGTGGAGAATTGCCTTGGCAGGTTTCGCGCGTCGATGCTCCGTTCCTGTTTTTTGAACGCAAGCCCGAATCCCAAGCTGCCGGAAACAAAAATCCACCGCAACGTTTGGCGGATTTGCGCACCAAGCCGCTGCGGGATTTTAGCGCGCATGACGCCTATCTCGCCGCACTGGCACGTGACAACATGCGCGCTTATCTCGACTTTTTAGAGGTTTATCCGAAAGATCCGCTGGCAAAGCGCGTTCGTGCCATCGTTGCAGCGCGGCGCGAAGCTTCTACTTGGCGCGAGAGCTATGCCAGGGATACGCCCGAGGCCTATTGGTCTTATGTCCGCCGCTATCCGAAGGGCCCGCATATTTATGATGCCCGCCGCCGCTTGAACATGCTTTCGGCCTCGTATGACCCGCCGCCGCAGTTTGCTGAAATTGAATATGACATTGCGCCACCGCCGGAAGACGAATTTGTTTACGTGCGCCGCCCTTATGTTTATTTCGACGATCCGGAATATGATTTGCCACCGCCACCGCGCGCGCCAGTATTCTTTTTGGCGATACGTCCGGTATATTTCGAGCGTTTGCCGCCACCGCCGCGCCCGGTTTATGAATACACTCTGCCCAGCCCGAATTATTACCCGGTGGATTATGATGTTGAGCGCCCGCGTGACCTAGCGCCGCCGCCTGTAAATGTGATCTCGGTCAATATTCACAACACCGTGGTGGTGAACGAAGTGAATAACACCACGGTCATCACCGATCAGAGCGGCAAGGTTCTGCCTCCGCCTGCCTCTGTGGAGATATTGGGTCCAGCAGGTCAGCCGGCCGGCAATGGTGCGGGATCGGGGGTGCTTCCTGCAGCAGCGGTGGGCGCCGCAGCCGTGGCGCTGCCGTTCGTTGTTAATAAGCTGAAACCACAGCCGGTTCCGGCTTCAACCCAGCAGACGCCGCCCCCGGCACCGCCTGGAACCGCCCCTGCCGATGGCGCAAAACCCCAAACGCAGCCTGCTGCACCCGATGCAGGAAAAGGCGGGGTCACGCCCGCCCCGGTAACTCCTGCGCCTGACGTCGCGGTAAAACCTGTGTCACCAGCGCCCGGAACGGCGGTGCCCCCCGCTCCTGCAACGCCTTTGGCTCCGCCAGCTCCGGCGGTCGATTCTTCGCGCAAGGTTATTGCGCCGGTTAAGCCAATCGATGCACCGTTAAAGGATGCGCCGCTTAAGGGCACCTTGCCGCTTCCTGCGCCAGACACGTCTGCTCCGGTTGCCCCCCCCAAGCCTGTGCCGGTTACACCTGTTAAGCCTGCGCCGACTATACCCGAAATTGTGAAACCCGCGTCACCGACGCAGGACGCGCCTGCGGCCAAGACTCCGCTGCCTGTGCCTGTGCCTGTTCCGGCGGCTCCTAAAGTGATCGTTCCAGAACTGCCTGCACCGATCTTGCCAAAACCAGTGGTGCCAAAACTGCCGGATATTCCTGCTGCGGCAAAACCAGCACCGTCGGCACCCTTGCAAGCCAAACCCGCTGCGCCCGCGCCAAACGCTGCCCCCCCGGCGCAAAAGCCCGCTGTCGTTACACCGCCAAAGGTGCAAGAACTGCCTAAGGTGCAAGAACTTCCTAAGGTGCAAGAACTGCCAAAGGTGCAACAACCGCCAAAGGCCATTATTCCGCCCAAAGCGCCAGACGAGCCCAAAGCGCCCCCTGCACCTAGAGTGCAAGAGGCACCGAAAGTACAAGAGGCACCAAAGGCCGTTGCTCCACCCAAACCAGCACCTGCGCCGCAACCAAAAGCCGAGCCTGCTCCGCAACCGAAAGCCGAACCTGCGCCCGCTCCAAAGCTTGCTCCTGCTGCTAACCCTGTACCCGCTCCGTCACCTCAGCCTAAAGCGGAACCGGTACCAACAGGAAAACCGGCATCTAAGCCGTTGTGCGATCAGCCCGGGCAGCCCAAGTGCCAATAACGCTTCGGGTGTAACAGCTCACACAAACGGCAGGCACAAGCCTGCCGTTTTCATATTAAGCGCCGTTAAAAGAGTTTACAACTTCGTTCTGTATTTGTTCAAATTGCCGAATCATCCTATAAACCGCCATGAACCAAATCCTGTTTCTCATCGGCACGACACCTATTTCGCTTTATCAGGTCGCCGGAGCGGCAATAGCGCTGATCGTCGGCCTCCTCGTCCTCATGCTCATCGGGGCGAGCCGCGCCAAAACTCAGCGCTTAATTGAAGCCGTCGCTGCGCGGGAACGCCAAATTGAACTTGATGACAAGATGGCCGGTATTGCCAAAGCCAACTCGGAACTTACCGGGCGCATTGCCAGCTTTGCGGAAATGCTTGGTTCGCGTCAGGTAGAACTCGCAAAACATGTTGGTGAACGGTTAGATCACGTTCAACAGCGGGTTGGACAAAGCATCGAAAATTCCGCCCGCGCCACAGGTGACAATCTCCAGAAATTGAACGAACGGATGGCAGTGATCGATGTTGCGCAAGCCCGCATGATTGGCCTGACGCAAGAAATGATGACGCTTAAAGACATATTATCCAACAAACAAACACGCGGAGCCTTTGGCCAAGGCCGGATGGAAGCAATCGTGCGCGACGGTCTTCCTCATGGCGCGTTCGAGTTTCAATCAACCCTATCGAATGGCAACAGGCCGGATTGTGTTATCCGTTTGCCCACAGATGACCGCGCCTTGGTGGTGGACGCCAAGTTTCCTCTTGAAGCGTTTTCCGCTCTGAAAGAGGCCCGCAGCGATGAAGAACGACGCGTGGCCGGGGCGCGGGTGCGTGGCGATTTAGGAAAACATGTCAAAGATATTGCTGAACGCTATTTTCTACCTGGCGAAACGCAAGACTTAGCGATCATGTTTGTTCCTTCAGAATCGATTTACGCCGACCTTAACGAGCATTTCGAAGATGTGGTTCAAAAAGCCTACAAAGCCCGCATCATTATCGTTTCCCCCAGCCTCCTCATGCTTGCAATTCAAGTGATGCAGAGCATTTTGCGCGATGCACAAATGCGCGAACAGGCGCATATCATTCAAAAAGAAGTGCGCATCATGCTTGAGGACGTCGTCAGATTGCGCGACCGTGTCGGCAAGCTGGAAACACACTTCCGGCAGGCGCAGGAAGATGTAACACTTATAGCGACCTCTGCTGACAAAATTGGCAAGCGCGGCGAACGAATTGAAGCTTTAGAGTTTGAAGATGCTTCGGCACCGGTCGAGAAACTTTTGGCAGGCGCAAAAGCAGCGGAATAGCAGATAGTTGTTTATTTCAATACCTTGGAGACATTTTTAACACGATTTGGCCAGCTTTGGCCGAATTTGGCCGGTTTTTGGCCGAGTTAAGCCTTGAAATGCGTAGCATTTGGCCGAATTTATAGAGTATCATAATATTATAAAGCCGATCTTTGTCTCACCGCAGCCGACAATGTTCCCTCGTCCAGATAGTCTAATTCTCCTCCCACAGGTACACCATGGGCAAGGCGCGAGATTTTGACCCCGGTCAATTTTAAAACATCAGTGATGTAATGGGCAGTTGTTTGGCCATCAACCGTCGCATTAACCGCCAGAATGACTTCACTCACACCTTGTTGCACGCGCGCTACAAGGTTTGACAAGTTTAAATCCTTCGGTCCAATACCATCAAGCGGAGATAACGTTCCTCCCAACACATGATAATGACTATTGATAACCTTAGCGCGTTCCAAAGCCCAAAGATCAGATATCGTTTCTACGACCACCAATACAGAAGCATCGCGCCGCCCGTCCCGGCAAATCGTGCATGGGTCAGACGTATCAATGGACCCGCAAGTAGTACAGGTTAAAATACGCTCGTGAGCCACCAGTAAAGCGTCCGAAAGTGGCCCTAACAATTCCTCGCGCTTGCGAATAAGGTGTAGCGCTGCCCGCCGGGCGGAGCGCGGGCCTAATCCCGGAAGCCGCGCAAGTAATTGAATTAACCGCTCAATTTCCGGTCCTGCAACGCGCTCAGCCATAATTTAAAACGGGAGTTTCATGCCCGGCGGCATCGGTATGCCCGCAGTAACGACCCGCATTTTTTCTTCTGACAGGGCGGCACCTTTACGCCGGGCGTCTTCATGGGCGGATAAAATCAAATCTTCCAACATTTCCTGCTCGTCCGTTTTCAACAGTGACGGATCTATTGAAATTGCTCGCATATTTCCGGTTGCGGTTAGGGTAACCTTGACCATCCCGCTGCCAGCGGCACCGGTGACTGTGGCGGATCCTAGCTCGGTCTGCACCTGCCCCATGCGCACTTGCATCTCCTGCGCTTTTTTCATCAGGCCCATCATATCTTTCATAGTTTGCTCCTACAAGTCTTCGTCAAGTATAGTTTGGTCTAAAAACGCAACATCATCGTCTTGGCTAAAAACAACTGCATCTGGAACAATTACAGATTTTTCGCCGCCCAGCTGCCTGATTTCAATAATTTTTGAGCCTTGGAAATATTCGAGAGCCTGTTTTACCAGAGGATGTGAATGAATATTCAGCGTCTCGGATTTAGACTTAGACTCAGCTTGCTCTTTGAGACTAGGTGCACCTTTTTGAGATGATAAGGCAACAATCCAGCGTTTTCCTGTCCATTCCTGTAATTTTTTACTTAAATTAGCTGCTAACGTTGGCATGCCTTGCGGCCCGAGTTCAAACTCGAGCCGCCCTGACTCGAACCGCACCAACCGCACGTCTCGTTCCAGAGCCGATTTTAACTGAATGTCGCGTTTGGTCTTTGCGAGAGCAATAAAATCTTCTAAGGTGTTGATTTCGTTTGGTTTTTTAAAAATAGCATCTGTCTCAACAGCGGCGACAGCGTGATTATTATAGATTGGAGCGATGCTGGTGACCGAGCGTAGTTGCGTTCTTGGCGTGTTTATTTCAGATGAAGCTACTTGAATATCACTCTGTGCAATAGCTTTATCCACTTCGAGAAAGCGTTTCTGTAGCCTATCAGGTGTGGGCAAATCTGCCGCGTAGCACATTCTTACCAGTACCATTTCGGCGGCGGCAAGCGGGCGATTCGAGTCTTTTATTTCAGAGATGCCCTTAAGAAGCATTTGCCATGCACGCGTCAAAAGGGGAAGGCTGAGCGCTTTGGCGAACTGAGCGCCCCGCTCTCGCTCCTCCGGCGACAGGCTTGGTGCGTTTGCCGCTTCCGGTACTATTTGCAGCCGCGTGACGAAGTGAACAAATTCGGCGAATTCAGTAATGACCTGAGCCGGATCCGCGCCTAAATCATACTGTGATTTCAGTGAATATAGTGCATCAGCGCAATTCCCTTTCATCACATTTTCAAACAAGTCAATAATGCGGCTTCGATCGGCAAGGCCTAACATAGCGCGTACAGACTCAGTTGTGACCAAGCTATTCGCGCCATGGCAAATTGCCTGATCTAACAGGGACAGTGAGTCGCGAACCGAGCCTTCCGCCGCTCTAGCGACCAATGCCAAAGCCTCAGATTCTATCGAAATATCTTCTTTTATACAAATCTTTGACAGATGAGGAATGAGTTTTTCCGGCTCCACGCGGCGCAAATCGAAGCGCTGACAACGTGAGCGCACCGTGATAGGTACTTTGTCAATCTCTGTTGTCGCGAATATAAATTTTACGTGCTCAGGTGGTTCTTCTAGTGTTTTAAGTAATCCGTTGAAGGCCTGTTTGCTTAGCATATGTACTTCGTCGATTATGTACACTTTTATTCGTGCTGAAACTGGACGATATCTTGCACTCTCAATAATGTCTCGAACATCGTCGATACCAGTATGCGAAGCCGCATCCATTTCAATAACATCGACGTGGCGTGACTCAATAATCGACTGGCAATGAATACCTATTTCAGGCATGTCTATCGTAGGACTATTAATTTTACCTAGGATTTCATAATTTAGAGCGCGGGCCAAAATGCGAGCTGTCGTGGTTTTTCCGACGCCGCGTACGCCGGTTAGAATATATGCTTGGTGGATACGTCCCGTGACAAATGCATTTGTGAGCGTTCTGACCATCGGCTCCTGGCCGATAAGATCGTCAAAATTCGATGGCCTATATTTGCGCGCCAACACGCGATAAGCCTTGGGCGCGTGTATTATGGTCTTGATGGGCGCTACGGGCGCTGGGGAAATTTCCTCTGAGCTTCCATCCATCATAGTGATTCTCTAGACGAATTACGCCCACCCTATCCGCCACACTTCCATAAAAAATGGAGGTAGGAAGCTGGACGAAGACCCGCTCGGTCTCGTTAGGGCTGCTTCCTTCCGGACCTGACCCGGTTGGCGAGTGAAACGTCCACCGCCAACTTCCCGCTCTCAATATGGATAAAATTAGTCAATTTCGCAAGTTTTTTTATGTGCTTTTTTGTGGCGGCTGTCGGCCAAAAAATGGTCAAGTAAGGACAAATCAATTGCGAGGCTTTGAAATGCAATTTTTACTTCACCCACGCCTTTTGGCAGATACGATTACTCTAGGTGATCTTGCGCTGTCACGGTTGCTGCTAATGAATGACTCCCGTTTTCCATGGGTGGTCATGGTGCCGCGCCGGAACAATATACTTGAAATTATAGATTTGAACCATGCAGATCAGATCCAATTGTTTAGTGAAATACAAAGTGTACTGGAAGCTGTCAGGATTGCTTTTGAACCGGATAAGCTTAATCTTGGTGCCATAGGCAATCTGGTTCCACAACTCCACGTACACATTATAGCTCGTTTTGAAAACGATGCAGCGTGGCCTAACCCAGTGTGGGGTTTTGGACATGCGGTATCATACAATGCTGCTGATGTGCGCTTAAAGGTGGTAGCAATATCTTCTCGCCTTAAATTTTTGGCCGATTGGGAGTGTCAGTGAGATATTCGTTTGACGATAAGATGATGGGATTTACACAAAATCCGCTTGATAGAATTTCTGACAAACGCGATGACGCGGAATTCATGGCGCTACTTTTTGCCAGACCTGACGCCCAAGCGTTAGTGCTCACGCGAGATATGCCAGTCTTGGCAGCCAATAAAGTTTTGTTTCCGGTCGTGGTCACAGCGGGGTTTGGGGAGGTTTCCGAACAAGCGTTTTTGGGACTGTTTGATGGGGTTCCAATTTTTGCGATTCTACTCACTGACGAATCCAGCGAAATTGTTGAAGTTGGCGATGAAGGCGGCCTGTTAGATACTAGAATTATACTTCTCAAATCGCGTCGAGACCTAGTCTTGCCAGATACTCGCAGGTTAGCTGCGAATCGTGAGCTCTCCGCAGAAATGCTCGGGATTCTGGCACAAGCGAAAGCTGTTCTGCACTGGAACGCAACTCACCGCTTTTGCGGGCGATGTGGCGGGCGCACGGATCAAGCTGCAAGCGGCTGGCGGCGTGACTGCACACGTTGCAATGCGCAACATTTTCCGCGCACTGACCCTGTGGTGATTATGCTTGCAGTGGATGGCGAACGTTGCCTCTTAGGAAGACAACCGCGTTTTCCCGAAGGAATGTACTCCTGCCTCGCTGGCTTTCTGGAAAGCGGTGAAACTTTGGAAGATGCGGTTCGGCGCGAGCTTTTCGAAGAGGCGGGCGTTCGCGTTGGAAAGGTGCAATATCTTGGCTCGCAGCCGTGGCCATTTCCTGCAAGCTTGATGGTCGGGGCAATAGCACAAGCCACCACGACCGAGATAAAACTCGACAAGGCGGAGCTGGAAGACGCGCGCTGGTTTTCAAAAGATGAAGCGCGCAGGCTGTTGAAAGGGACACACTTGGGCGGCCTTAAATCACCTGCGGACATGGCAATCGCGCATCACATTTTGAAAGCTTGGGTAGAGGAAGAAGTGACATTATAATTTCCAATCATGAAATTTGTGAAAGCTATCTCAGAAACTCCAGATGAAGTGCTATGAACCTCATTGTAACCTTTTGCTAACCTAAATTTCAGAACAAAAATATGCCACTATGAGCGGCGGAGGGTTCGAGTAAGCTTTTAACAAATAAAGACAAGCCATTACGCCTAAGCAACCACTGCGGTCAATTCGGTGATATGTCATAACAGGCCGCTAAACACCCAGCTTAAATACTTGTTCAAACTATCGCTCCGCCTGTTTCTGACTTTTAATTCTATAATTTGCGGCTGGGTATGTTCCTAAAATTCTTACTTCTTTCGAGAAAAAAGCCAATTCTTCGAGAGCCAGTTTTAACGGCTTGTCTTCAGGGTGACCGTCCACGTCCGCCAAAAACTGGGTGGCCGAAAATTCGCCGTTGACCATATAGCTTTCCAGCTTGGTCATGTTTATGCCATTGGTGGCGAAGCCGCCAAGCGCTTTGTAGAGCGCCGCGGGCACGTTGCGTACGCGGAAAATAAAGCTGGTAACCAGCGGACCTATGTTTGGCCTCACCAACAATGGCTGTTTTGACAGAACGACAAAACGGGTGGTGTTGTTCGGCTCATCGGCAACGTTTTCTACAAGCACTTTCAAGCCATAAAGCTCGCCTGCTAGTTTGGTAGCCAGCGAGGCTTTGCTTTTATCTCCCCATTCGGCCACTTCGCGTGCCGAGCCTGCGGTATCACCCGCCACATGGCCTATGAGGCCATGCTTTCGAATGATTTTGCGGCATTGGCCCAAGGCGTGAACGTGACTGTGAACAGTTTTAATGTCCTCAATATTTGAAGCCGGCAGGCCGAGAAGATGAAAATGGATGGGCAAAAAATATTCTCCGACAATATGGAGATTATAAATTGGTATGAGGTGGTGTACGTCCGCCACGCGGCCGGCGATGGAGTTCTCAATCGCGATCATTCCATACCTCGCTTTGCCTGAAGTGATGGCATTGAGCGCTTCCTCAAAAGTGGCGCATGGCAAAGGATCCATGTCAGAGTACATGTCGCGGCAAGCGATGTCTGAGTTTGCGCCCGGCTCACCTTGATAAGCAATTTTGTAAGGCATTACAAATCTTCCTTTAAAAGTTCTCGTGCTCTATCCAGATCACGCGGGCCATCGACACCAAGGGGCACGGTGTCCACTATCACAGCGTCAATCCGCATACCTGCTTCTAACGCACGCAATTGTTCTAACTTTTCTTGCTGTTCGAGTCTGGACGGCAGAAGTCCTACAAAACGCTGCAGCGCCGCGCGACGATAGGCATATAGCCCGATGTGATGAAAAAGCGGACCCTCTCCCCACGGCGCGGTGGCTCTCGTGAAATAAAGCGCTCGCACGTGATGCGGGGTTATTTGGGACCCTACAATCTTTACAACATTGGGGTCGGTTTTCTCCTCTGCGCGCAGAATAAGTGCTCCAAGCGTGGCAATATCAACATGGGGATTTGCGAGCGGCAACAGAGATGCCGCGATAATGCGCGGTTCTATGCTTGGCAGATCACCCTGAAGGTTCACAATGATGTCATGATCGCCTTCGGGGTCGATTTTTTGCAACGCTTCCCAGATGCGGTCCGAACCAGATTGGTGATTAGATCGCGTCATAACGGCAGTGCCACCAACAGCTTCAATAGCGGCGACAACTTCGGGTGAGTCGGTTGCAACCACTACGGGGCCGATTCCGGCATGCAGTGCGCGCTGCCAGACATGCACAATCATCGGATGTCCGTGGATGTCCGCAAGCATTTTGCCGGGGAGGCGGGTCGACGCCATTCTGGCGGGGATTAAAACTATAGGGTCAGACATTACCTACGAAACCTTAATATACGAAAAACAAAACAAGCAGTCTACAAGCGGCAAAAAGAAGCACGGACGCGCGTTTATACGTGTTGCCAAAACGGGTGCAATGCTTGTAGTTAGAAAAATTGCGATTGGCTAAGATACGGCATAGGTAGGCTTGACCTGCTACATATAGTTGAAATTGCGATATGCGGCTTAACGAGCCAACGGAGCCTGACTTATGGATGACCTTGCATTTAACAAGATTGCCGGCGCAGTTTTAGGAACCTTGCTGTTCGTCATGGGCCTCGGTATCATTTCAAATGGCCTCTTTGCACCTAATAAACCAACGAAGCCTGGTTACGAACTGGCCTCTGCTGAACCTTCTGCGGCGGTCGGAGAGGCAGCAGCCCCGGCGATACCTGATGAGCCACTCCCTATTTTGCTTGCGAAAGCCGATCCGACAAAAGGGCAAGCCAGCGCAAAGGCGTGCACCGCTTGTCATTCGTTTGATAAGGGGGGAGCTGCAAAAGTTGGCCCAGCTCTTTATGGTGTTGTGGGGCGAGACAAAGGTTCGGTAGCTGGTTTTGCTTATTCCGAGGCTATGAAGGGCAAGGGCGGAAAGTGGGACTACGACGCGCTCAATGCATTTATTACAAACCCTAAAGGATATGTATCCGGAACGAAGATGGGGTATGCTGGCGAAAAAGACGGCGGTAAGCGCGCTAACATATTAGCGTATCTCAAAAATTTGTCCGACGCGCCAATCGAATTTCCAAAATAGTCAAATATAAACTGCGCATTTGAAGAGCTGTCGCCTGAACGCGGCGGCTTTTTTTTTGTGTGTGCCGGGAAGCGATTTTGACTTTTTTTTTTAATCGACTTGCGGACAACCTGACTGATGAACCAAGGGTCGTGTCGCACTTTACGGAATTTTATTTGATACCAATAAACCTGATCTAAAACCTGAATCTAATCCTGCATTGACAGAAATTGTAAAGTTATTGAGTACGAATACTCATTGTGGGCAGTCGGGCAACGTCGGAAATTTTGTCTACAATGTCGAGCTGTCTAAAAGGCGAGCCGCCGCCGCGATCGCAGATCTGATTAAAACGTTTAATGTTCCAGAGGATAAAAATGCGTAGTGCGGGGGTCGGCATGCTCGCTCCAATGGCAACCAACGGCTCTGAAGAGGGGGGGTCTTAAAAATCGACGTGTCGAGATCGTCAGATTGAACTAGGCTTCATTTGTAAATCAATACAGCAGTGTTTTCTTTGAGATGGCGAAAAGCACGAAAAGCAATTAACTTTAATTCGAATCAGTTGAGTGTGAAGGTCTTTGAATGCTTTTTAACCGCCGATCATTTCTCCAGCTTTCCACGATTGGTACGGGAGCACTAGGTTTTCCTCGTTTAACTTCGGCTGCATCAGCCGAAACTCACGGCCTCTCGTCGTTTGGAGAGTTGGCCTTACCACCTGATTTTAAACAATTTGGTTATGTCAATCCGCAAGCTCCCAAAGGGGGCAAACTTATTTTGCAAATAAACGCAACTAGCGGCAATCAAAGTTTCGAGACTTTTGACACGTTCAATATTTACGTGCTTAAGGGTAACGGTGCCGCCGGGATCGATGCGTGCTTTGATAGCCTAATGAGCGGTTCATCTGATGAACCGGATGCGTTCTATGGTCTTGTAGCCCGCGCGGTGCAAGTTTCAGATGACAATCTAATTTATCGATTTTTTTTGCGGAAGGAAGCCCGTTTTAACAATGGGTCAAAACTCACGGCTGCTGATGTGGCTTTTTCGTTAAATATTCTTAAAACTAAGGGGCATCCTAGCTACCAAGCTATTTTAGAATACATGACTTCTGCTGAAGCGGAGTCAGAGTTAGTGTTGAAAGTTGTCCTTAATCCTTCGCGTAGTCGAGATCTTCATTTAGCGATTGCAACAATGCCCATTTTTTCTAGAGAGTATTGGAAGGATAAAAATTTTGAAGAGACTGCAAAAGAACAACCTCTTGGTTCGGGGCCTTATAAACTTGGCACTTTCGAGCAAGGACGTTTTGTGGAATATGATCGCGTCGTTGACTACTGGGCAAAAAATCTTCCGGTAAATGTAGGTCAGAACAACTTTGACAAAATTCGCTACGAATACTTTCGTGAACGGCAAGTAGCGTTTGAAGCCTTTAAAAATGGCATTATTACCTATCATGAAGAAAACACCTCCCATATTTGGGCTACCGGATATGATTTTCCTGCATTCGAAACTGGTAAAGTCAAAAAGGAAGTTCTGCCCAACGGGCTACCGGCAAGCCGTCAGGGTTGGTATTTCAATACACGTCGCGAAAAATTTGCTGATCCGCGCGTCAGAGAAGCGTTAGGGCTAGTTTTTGATTTTGAGTGGACAAATAAGAACATTATGTATTCGTCGTATAAACGGACAACGTCGTATTTTGACGGAACTGAGATGAAGGCAGTTGGGAAACCTACAGAAGAAGAACTTGCTCTGCTAGAACCTTTTCGCGGAAAGGTGCCGGACGAGGTTTTTGGCGAGCCTTATATACCTCCCATATCGGATGGATCCGGCGCAGATCGCACTTTGTTTAAAAGGGCAGTTGAGATGCTACGGGATGCGGGCTGTACGCGAGATGCTGGCGTTTTAAAACTGCCAAGCGGCAAAGCTTTTGAAATTGAGTTCCTCGACAGTTCTAACTCCTTGCAACCCCATACCCAACCGTTCCTTCAAAATCTGAAAAAGCTTGGAATAAAGGCAGAGGCGCGAATTGTTGACCCGGCGCAATATCAGGCTCGCACTAAAAGCTTTGATTTTGATATTGTGAGCCTTAATTTG